>JBARCX010000063.1:0-7017 GCA_049794535.1 Rhodanobacter sp. | reverse complement strand
GGGGTTGTGCTGGCGTTGAAGTAGTTCGAGCGAGGCAATCAGCCAGCCGGGTGTGCAGTAGCCGCAGCCGATAGCGTCTTCGTCGATAAAAGCCTGTTGTAACGGATGCAGTGTGCCGTCCGCATTGGCCAGGCCTTCCACTGTGATGACGTGCTTATCCACCAGGCCATGCATGGCCTGGGTGACTGCGGAGCGTGCCTTGCCGTTCACCAGAACCAGGTCAAAACCACCTTCGCCGTATTCGCCGCTGTATTTGGTTCCGTCCAGATGCAGCACGTCGCGCAAGTACCACAGCAATGGCATCTGCGGATCGCCGGTATGTCGATACGACTTGCCATTGATCTGCAGATCGATACCTGCACGCACCGGCTCGGGCGTGATGCCCGTTGCGGGGGGGATTGGCAGGCCCGGGACTAGCACTTGCGCCATCGATCAGCTCTCCTCAAACGTATCCGCACATTGTGGCATTGCGCGGCGTAATTAGGGTTCGCTACGGCTGAACAGGTGACGCCAGATGAAGTACACCGGTACGCCAGCGACCATGATCAACAGGCCAACGCCAGCGTTATGGGGATTGCTGAGCATCGTCTGCACGACCACCCAGGCCACGACACCGATGAAGATCAGTGGCAGCAGAGGGTAACCCGGTACGCGGAAGCTGGCTTCCGCGCCTTGGCGACGGCGATACCAGAACAGCGTAGCCACACCGACGGCACAGGCCAGCCAATCACCGAAGGTGGCGTAGTCCAGCAGCTGGCCGTAGCTGCCCGACAGCGTCAGCACGATCGCCCAACCCGACAGCAGCAGCAGCGCGACATTCGGTGTGCGATGACGCGGATGCAGGCGCGCCACGCTACGGAAGAACAGCCCATCCTCGCCCATCACTTGCAACACGCGCGCACCGGCCACCAGGGTGATATTGCAAAAACCAAGGGTGGATATGGCGATGCCAATGGCGATCAGCTTGGCGCCGATGGGGCCGAAGACACGGTTCATGACATCGGCAGCCGGTGTGCTGCTGGCCGCAAGGCCATCGTGGCCAAGCACCGCCAGGTAAGCCACGTTGACCAGCGCATAAGCGACGATCACCAGCAGCATGCCGAGGAACAGTGCGCGCGGCAGGGTGCGTTGCGGCTCGCGTACCTCGCCGGCAAGGTTATTGAGGTAGGTAAAGCCCGAATAAGCAAACAGCACCGGCAGTGCCGCGCCCATGAAGCCCACATTCGCGCGACTTGGGTCGACGGTCAGTACGCCTGAACCACCCGCGCCAGCCAGAAACAGACCACACACCACCAATACGGCTACCGCCAGCAACTTGAGTAGCGTGAATACATTCTGCACCTGTGCGCCTACGCGCAGGCCAAAGAGATTGATGCCCGCCACGAACACGAGTGCACCTGCGGCAAGCGGCGTGGTGGTCGACGCGGGCAGGCCAAATACCGAAGAGGCGTAGCTGGCGAAAATGGTCGCTACCGCTGCGCTGGAGCCGGAGTAGATCACCAGCAGCATCGTCCAGCCGAATAGGAAGCCGGCCAGCGAACCGAACGCTTCGCGTAGGTAGACGTAGCTGCCACCGGCATGCGGTCGGCGTGCGCCGAGTTCGGCGTAGCACAGCGCACCGATCAGCGTGAGTACGCCGGCGCCGACCCACATCAGCAATAGCGCAAGGCCTGACTCAGTGCGTTGAGCTGCAATGCCGGGGTTGAGAAAAATGCCGCCGCCGATGATGCCGCCAACCACAATCATCGCGGCGTCCCACAGCCGGAGGCGACGGACGTAGCCGCCGGACGTCGAGGAATCGCTCATGAAATACCCGCTGCGGGAAACCGCAGGCGAGAATGGCGGGTGGATCGTCTCGCGGCAAGCCCCTGGGGTATGCCTCGTTATTAGGTTGCGCTGGCCGGGATGTATCACCGGCCAGCGGTGTAACTCAACCTGGTGCGGTTATTCAGAAGTCGTGCGGATCAGAAGCCGCCCAGGAATACGTCGAAGTTCGTCACGTCGAGCGTGCCAATACCTGCCGCCGGCTCGTAACCCGGGACCCCGGAGTAGTACCAATTGTCGCCAGCCTTGATGTCGTTGAAGGCCGACCAAGCCCCGTAGCCGAAGATGTTTTGCAGCGCATACACCTGCGGGTTCCAGAAGCCGATGCGATGCCCCGTGCTCTGTCGGAGCAGTGCGGTAATGCCATTGAGCTGTGGCGCGACAAAACTCGTGCCGCCATAGCCATCAATCACACCGCCATCCTCGGTGGACACGAGCACATAGCCGGTATAGGGATCGGCATTCAAGGAGACGTCCGGTATGTTGCGGCCGGCAAAATTCGCCGGCAGCGTGAGAAGGGTCTGCGGTGTGCTGCCGCCGTAGTAGATCAACGACTGACCCGGTTCGGTACGCCGTATGCCATGGGTAAGCAGTTGATAGAACGGTTCGGGCCAATACACACTCACGCCGCCGCCGCTGCCTACCGAATAGAAATACTGCTTCCACCCACCGGAGGGTGGTGTGAGGTAGGCATTGAAGTAGTTGAGGAGATAATCCCAACCCCACACACTTTCCTGAGTGATCGAGTCCGTTGGCTTGCCGCCAAACGAGTAACTGAAGGGTCGCGTGGTGCCGCCGGCTGCCGTGATGTACGGATCGGATGCAGGGGCATTGATGGTCAGCGGTGTGCTGTAACTGGTGTAGCCCAGCTCCTCGACCAACTCATAGGCACCGGAGTCACCGGATGCGCAGAACATCGAGATGCCTTGTACGGCGGCTTCGAGAAAGACTTGGTGGAAGGCGGTCAGGTTATCGGTCTCATCGACGCCACCGTTCAACTGCGGGTAGTAGTCGATCTCTGCTTCATCCCAGCTCACCGAAATGCTGTCGGCGATATTGTCGGAGACGGCCCGGTAGAACGCATCGATAAAGCCCGCATTGGTATTGGGTGCGTCATAGACGCGAATGTTGGCCCATGGTGCGAGGCCACCGGATTGTTCGACGTCGAGTGAGGTTTCACCCGAGCCGGCCGGGCCACTGAGTGGTCCACCACCATCGACATGAATCTGGGTGATGCGGTTGGGTTTGACCGGCAGGCCGATCATGCTCCAGTACGCGTAGGCATCACTGGGCAGGAAATTTGCCAGGGTGACGATACCTACGGTCGAGCCGTTGCCATTTACGCCGGCTTTGTAGAGCGGATTGATGTTGTAGAAGTTGGCGACATCACCGACGGTGTAGCTCCCAGGATCTCCGCTGGCTGTGCCATTGCCTTTACTTGCGGAGGCGATGATTTTTGCTGGCAACTTCAGTGATCCGAAGTTATTCGCGTGAGCAATGTTGGTATGAAGTTTCGCCTCATTGTTGAGTCCGCTAGCTGACAACAGTGTGTCGGCGATAGCAGCGGGAATGACGGGTTGCGAGTTGGGGCGATGAAAACGCTGTCCGTTGGCGGCTTGATAGTCGTGAACGGATGTTTGAAAGGCTGCGCTGAATTGGCCGATCGTGCCGGTGGCGTCGATCGCTAGGTGATTGGGTAAAACCGTCGCCGTGGTAATGCCATGTTGTTTGAGAAATGCCTGGACGCGTGCGATTTCGTTTGCGCTGGCGCCGTAGCTAGCCGCGAATTGGGCTGGAGTGATGAACTGGTGATAGAGCGGGTCGCTTTGGGTGACAGTTCGCTGGATGTAATTTTCTAGTGCAGCCTGGTTGTGCAGCCTCAACACGAGTACGACATTTACTGTTTGATTGTTGTCTGTTACTCCCATGTCGGTGCTTGTTTGCGCGGTGGCCGCCACGGATGTAGTGGTGACCCCGGCAAACAGAAGCCCCAGGGACGCGGCCAGGGTTTTGAGAGGCAAATTCTTAAGCATTTGAGTTTCTCCCGTGACGAAAATACTGGCGCGAAGCGGCAGCTTTCCCTTGGGCTGTCCTCAATGCAGGGCGATCCCGCTCGCGAGCCAGGACGTAGTGCGTTTCATCAATGAGTGAGTTTGATCATTCCCCATCTGTGCAGTGACCTCCCTGAAAATCACTAGCGCACAGACACACCCAACGGTACGCTCCACAGGGGTTCAGAGGAAGAGCTGAAGTGGTGGCTTATTCTTGCGATTTGCGTGAGGCTGCCATGAATTTTGTCGCGAGTTATTGCGCTTATTGCAGATACCGCAGTGATCCCTAAGAATGCGCACTCCGCGCGCATGGGGCCGCGGATATGCAAGCAAAATCAATAAACAGGGAAGCTATGAACAAGCGACTACAGATGACCGCCATTGCCATGGTGCTGGCGGCAACTTCATTTGGTGCGTTTGCCGATGATACGGGTGCATTCTTTATCAACGGAAATCTAGGTCAGGCGGACTACCACGATAATAGTTTCAATAACAAAGATACCGTTGCCAGTGGTGCTCTGCGAGTTGGCTACACCTGGCAGAGTCCGGTGGTGGATTTCGGTGTCGAGACCGGTTATGTCGATCTGGGCAAGGCGACCGGTTCCGCGAACTACGACGGATACAACGAAACCTACAGCGCGCGGATCGACGGCACGCTGTTGGGTATGAACCTCAAATACAAGTTCGGGAACAATTGGTTTATTTCCGGCCGTGCGGGGTATTTCCGTTCCCAGATGCGGTTCAAGGCCAATCTAAACATTCCGTACTACGCTGATCAGTCCTTTTCGCAGAAGTACAGTGGCGATGGTGGTTACGCCGGTGTGGGCGTTGGTTATGACATCACGCCGCACTTCAGTATTGGCGCAAGCTATGACAATTACTATGCGCGGGTAAAAGTCAATGGTTCGGGCGAGAACACCACAGTTGGCGTGTTCTCGGGCTTTGCCGAATACCGCTTCTAAATAAGCGCTTTCTCTCGCGTTAAAACAACGGCCACCTAAAAGGTGGCCGTTGTTTTATGTGGGTATTGTTTTGCAGTGAACGCCATAGGGCTGATGGCGGTGGTGGTGAATATTTATTTTTAATGCGTGGTTGTCTGGATTGGGTGAAGCACGGTTCGATCGCGTGACGACGACATGTGCTTGAGTTTGCACTCTCAATTATCCCGGCTGCCTCATAGGCGCCGCACGAGTTACGTAGCGATATGGGCATGGGCTCAGGACGGCTGTACTTGCACATGTCATGTATGGATCTGACAGGTGGGCGTTGCGCGCCACCCCGCCGAATTCAGCCCTGAGCGCTGCACTTACACGCCCATGAAAGGGATGGCTCTGTCCTTGGGACCCGAGTGTTGGTTTTCGAAATTTCCCGCGGTGTTTATAGGAATACTACTAAATTCAATAGCTTGGTGTTGCTGGTTTTTGCGAAATATTTACAATGGCGATTGATCTCGGACATTTCGTATCGGTCCGGGTAATGGATACTCAAAAACAATAGGGAGATAGCTCATGCGGAAGCTTCTGGTGGCCACGATGGCCATGGCTCTGGGTGCCACTTCGATGGCTGCACTCGCTGATGACGGCAATGTTTTCGTCAACGGCAACATCGGTCAGTCCAACTATCACGTTACCAACGTGGATCAGGTTATCCCGGGCGCGAATGTCGGTCAGAAGAAGCGGGACACCGCCGGCGCATTGCGTGTTGGCTACCGCTGGCGCAGCGTGGTGGATTACGGTGTGGAGGTAGGTTACGGCTACCTGGGTCAGGCCACGTGGAGCACGTCTAACGATGACGGCACCGGGCATCTCAAACAGAAGAGTCGTGGCTGGCTGCTCGGTGGCAACCTCAACTACAACATCACGGACAACTGGTACGTCTCTGCTCGTGCTGGTTGGTACCGCTCCCGTAATAGCTTCCAGGGTCGCTATGACTCTGCAGACGGCACCGTGGTTGGTGCACTGGGCAACTACACCGGCACCGGTGAGTACCTGGGTGCGGGTTTCGGCTACAACTTCAACAAGCACTTCAGCTTGGGCGCGAACTACGACCAGTACCATAGCCGCGGCGACAGCGTCGACGAGCGTGGCACCCGGATCGGACTGTTCTCGCTGGGTGGCGAATACCGCTTCTAAGCGATGGCTTCAAGTTGTCCCAACGGCCGCCTTGTGCGGCCGTTTTTTTGAGCGAGGGGTCAGATGCGGCACAATAGGGCGGTTATGCCCCGTGAGTGCAAGGCTCGCAGGGCTCCCCCTCCCAGTCGAAGCAGCCGCCATGACCACCATCAAACAAGACGATCTGATCCAGTCCGTCGCCGACGCCCTGCAGTACATCAGCTACTACCATCCCGTCGACTACATCACCAATCTCGCCGCTGCCTACGAGCGCGAAGAGTCACCGGCCGCGAAGGACGCGATGGCGCAGATCCTGATCAACTCGCGCATGGCTGCCGAAGGCCATCGTCCGCTATGCCAGGACACGGGCATCGTCACCGTTTTTCTCAAGGTCGGCATGAACGTGCGCTGGGATGCCACGATGTCGTTGGAAGACATGGTCAATGAGGGCGTGCGCCGCGCTTACAACGATCCGGACAACAAGTTGCGCGCCAGTGTGTTGGCGGACCCGGCCGGCAAGCGAAGCAATACCAAGGACAACACCCCGGCGGTGATCAATGTGTCGATCGTGCCCGGCGACACTGTCGATGTGATCGTCGCAGCGAAGGGCGGCGGCTCCGAAGCCAAATCCAAGTTCGCCATGCTCAACCCGTCCGATTCCATCGTCGACTGGGTACTCAAGACGGTGCCGACGATGGGTGCCGGCTGGTGCCCGCCGGGCATGCTCGGTATCGGTATCGGCGGCACCGCTGAGAAGGCCATGCTGCTGGCGAAAGAGGCTCTGATGGAGCCGATCGATATCCAGGATCTGATCGCGCGCGGTCCAAAGAACCGGGCGGAAGAACTGCGCATCGAGCTTTACGAGAAGGTCAATGCCCTCGGTATCGGCGCGCAAGGTCTGGGTGGCCTCACCACCGTACTCGATATCAAGGTGAAGGATTACCCGACGCACGCGGCCAACCTGCCGGTAGCGCTGATCCCGAACTGTGCCGCCACGCGCCACGCGCACTTCACCCTGGATGGTTCCGGTG
>JBARCX010000062.1:0-3553 GCA_049794535.1 Rhodanobacter sp. | reverse complement strand
GGTTTGACCACCTGCTGAAATGTCAGAAGCTGACTTTCCACATCGTGCGGCTAGGCAGGTAGTCGTGGGTGGCCCAAAAAGCGTTTCAGCCCTCATGCAATTTTCGCATCACTTCCATGCGATTGCGGGCGACGGTCTCTTTGTTCTTGGACGCCCATATCCCGAGCGGGACAAGCGCGCCGCGAAGCGTCTGCCCAAGCTCGGTCAATTCGTAGTCCACACGTGGTGGCACGGTGGGATACAGGGTGCGGGTAACGATGCCATCCGTCTCCAGCCGTTTCAGCGTCAACGTAAGCATGCGTTGCGAGATGCCGCTAATACGACGTTGGACCTCGTTGTAGCGGAGAGGCCCGTTCGAGAGTGCCCCCACCACCATGATGGTCCACTTGTCACCGACGCTGGCCAGCACATCGGCAAGGCCCTTGCAATCGGTGGCGGACAGGGAGCCATCAGGAACAGAAATGTTCGCTTCGCTCAGAAAAGTGCCTTCTTGTGCCATGTGTTGGTGCTTCCCATACTGGCGTTACGCACAAATTGTTCGTGCACTTTAGTCCAGATATGCGGACGCCACAATTGAGGAAAAAACCTGATGACGACCAAGCTGCTGCTTGTTGAAGCGAGCCCCCGCGGAGAGCATTCCATCTCCCGTAATCTGGCAAAAACATTTGTCGAGCAATGGAAGGCTGCGCACCCGAGTGGTGCCATCGTTGAACGCGATCTTGCGAAGATGGATCTGCCTTATATGAATCTGCCTTGGCTGGGAGCCAGTCTTACGCCGGCCGAAAAGCATAGCCCCGAAATGAAGGATGTTCTTGGACTGTCTGACGAGCTCGTCGCCGAGCTTCTGGCTGCTGATCACATCGCGATTAGCACGCCGGTTTATAACTACAACATCCCCGCAAACCTCAAGTCCTATGTGGACCACATTGTGCGCAAGGGCCGGACGCTTGGCATGACGGGCGAGGGCCTGGTTCATGGCAAAAAGTGCACGGTCCTAATGGCTTCGGGTGGTGTCTACACCGATGGCTCGCCGATCCGGGACCGGGACATCGCAACGACATATCTACGCCTGATTTTCAAAGTCATCGGCATCGAGGATGTTACGTTCGTTTCCGCAGGCGGCACCAAAGTTGTCGACCTTGGAGAAAGGTCACGCGCCGAGTTCCTCCAGACGTTTGAACCGGCGGTCACGGCAGCAGTGCAGCCGTAATCGGCAAGGCGGACCGGATGTCCAGCGCTTATTAGAGTGACCGCAACCCATGCGGATCTAAGGAGGCGGGGGCGTGAAAGCATCGAGGCATGTCGTTGCGCCCGCAAAGCAGGCCATGGCTAAAGCTTGGGCGGCTTCGCCCGACTGGACAGAGGTCTACATCTGTTTCGATGCCCCTGATGACACCTGGCACGCTCTTTCGAAAGGATGTTCCAAAAAACTTCTGTCGTCACGATCCGTTTTCACTCTCCGGATCGTCCTTGGTGTATCCGAAACAGAAGGTGATATGCCATGTCCGATGAATCCGTCATTCTTATCAACCTGTTGAAGGTCAAGCCTGGGAAGCAGAATGCGCTGATCGCGCTTTTGAAACAGAACATCGACACCGTGGTCAGCAGGCTTGATGGGTGGAAGGCGAGTCGGTTGATCGCCGCAAAGGACGGCGCCAGCGTGCTCATCTACTCTGAGTGGGAGAGACCAGCCGCCGTCGAGGCGATGCGCGGCGACTCGCGCATGAAAGCCTGTTTCCCAAAGCTCCTCGAGCTGGCGAGCGTCGACTCGATCCTGGGCGTGGCGGTGTTGAGCCAACATCGGTGAAGGCGGAAACGAACGTAAGCTTGCATCACGCATGCAACCATAAGGAGAACCGCAATGGCTCATATGGTAGTGATTTACCGGATGCCGAAGAACGTCGAAGCCTTTGACCGGCACTATTTCGAAACCCACGTGCCTCTCGCCAAGAAGATTCAGGGCCTCAGGAAATACGAGGTTAGCGATGGCCCTATTGCAACACCACTAGGAACCTCCGATGTTCATCGGATCGGAACGTTGTATTTCGACGACCTTGCGGCGATCGAAAAGGCGTTTGCAAGCGTGGAGGGACAAGCGGCTGGGGCGGATCGCCGACTTTTTGCGCCTGATGACTCGGGTGTTCAAATGTTCCTTTTCGACAATAAGGAAGTTTGAACTCATCCCTCTTTGTCCGCCTCGGCGGGCGAGGGTGCTAGGTGGCGAAATGACGGGCGACCGCTGATGCCGGTCGTAAAGACCATAAAGTCACGCAAAGTAAGGATCGGCGATGTCAGCATTCAAAGCAGCTTTTGTTTTGGTCCACGGCGGTTGGCACAACCATTCGGTGTGGGACAGAGTTACGCCGATACTTAAAGCCAATGGCTTTGCGGCTTTGACGATCGACCTTCCCGGCGCGGGAGTCAATGCGATAGCCCCCACGTCGCTTGGGTGTAGCCCGTTCGACCTCGCTGCGTTCGCCGCCGAGCGGTCACCCATCGCCGGCGTGACGCAGGAGGAGCGGACGCAAGCGGTCGTCGCGTTGGTAAAAGAAGCAGCGTCACTCAGCGACGGCAAGGTCATCCTGGTCGGGCACTCGGCCGGCGGAATGACGATTTCGGCAGTCACCGAGCAGGTTCCGAACCTGCTTCTGGCGGTCGTATATCTTGCCGGGTTCATGGTGCCGAACGGCATGCCGTTGCTCGCGATGCTCCAGCAAGAAACCCTGTCTTCGGCTCTGGCGCCAGGGCTGTTCGTAGGCGACTCTGTCGCCATCGGTGCGACAAGGATCCATGCCGGATCAACCGACGCGGCCTACCGATCGCTACTCAAAGCCGCGTTTTATGACGATGTGTCGGAGTCCGAATTCGCGCATGCAGCGTCACAACTTCATTGCGACGAATCGAACGCCGGCGCCGTAGCCCTCTCGGAAATTACGCCGGGAAGATTTGGTACGGTGCCGCGCCATTACATCCGCTGCACACAGGATCGCGCGATTCCGTTGACCGGTCAGGATCACATGATTGCCACGGTTGACGCCGCCATCGGTGGCAAGACAATGACCCACACATTGGAAAGCAGCCACTCGCCATTCCTGTCACAACCCGCCGCACTGTCGCAGATTTTCATCGACATTGGCATCCAATCCTTGGCGGAACCGGCGCGCGAAAGTGCCGTAGGTCTCGATACATGAATACGGACGAATTCGAGGATCGTCTGAAAGCGCTGCGGCCACGCCTTCATCGCTACTGCGCACGCATGACAGGATCGGCAGTCGATGGTGAGGATGTATTGCAGGACACCCTCGTCAAGGCTCTTCGCGCGCGAGCGCAGGGGGCCGAGGTGAATAATCTCGAGGGCTGGCTGTTTCGCATCGCTCACCATGCGAGTCTCGATTTTCTACGTCACAGATCGCGGAACACGGTCGTTCCACTCACGGAAGACATCGAGGCGACGCCCATACCGGAGGCCGATATTGTCGAGGTCGGCTTTCGCACGTTTCTGCAGCTACCCGAACTTCAGCGCTGCGCCGTGATCCTCAAGGATGTACTGGGC
>JBARCX010000061.1:0-6564 GCA_049794535.1 Rhodanobacter sp. | reverse complement strand
GTGCTCCCGGCCAGCTTCGATGCGGTGGGTAACGGCGGCGACATCATGTTGCCGACGGCCTTTACTGCCAATAGCAAGGAGGACGGTAGCAACTATCAGGCGGTTGCCCGTCTCGCGGATGGTGTCGACATATCTACCGTGACTGCGCAGATCGATGCGCGACTGCATGCGATGTATGTCGCGTCGGGCGACGATTATTGGCAACACGTGCATTTTGCCGCTGAGAATTACAAGGCGTCGCTGCGTGCCGATGTGCAGCCGGTATTGATCCTCTTCCTGGCCAGCGCGCTATTTGTTTTGCTGATCGCGCTGGTCAATCTGACTAACCTCATGTTGCTGCGTGCGTTGTCGCGCAATCACGATACAGCCGTGCGCAGCGCACTAGGCGCGCCGCTGCTGCGACTGGTGCTGCCTGCACTGGCCGAGGGGTTATTGGTAGGCCTGGGCGGCGCGCTGCTGGGCATGACGTTGGCGGCGTTGGGGCTTGGTTTGCTGCAGGGCTCCATCCCTGCTGAATGGTTGGAAGGCGGCACTCTAGGAACCCTGCACTTTGACGCCGTGGTGTGGGGTATGGCGGTGCTGGTTGCGCTGCTGGGTGCCTTGCTATCCGCGCTGCTGGGACTCTGGCGTGGACGAGCGGCGACTTCGGTCGATGAATTGCGTGACGGTGGACGCGGCGGCATGGGTCGGCATAGCGGGCGCCTGGGTCGCATGCTAGTGGTCACACAGATGGCGCTGGCGACAGCCTTGTTGTGTGCAGCCGGCCTGTTCCTGCACATGCTGTATGTGGCTGCACGTACGCCACTGGGGTTTTCCAGCCAAGGCATCCTGACCTTCGAAATGGCGCCGGTGAAGGCTAGCTATCCGGACTCGGCATCGGTGCAAGTCCTATCGCAACGCCTGCTCGATAAGTTGCGCACGTTGCCTGGCGTAACCGATGCCACAGTAACGACCAATTTACCGACGGGCGGTATGACCGGCCAGTTCAACCTGGGGGGCATTCATGTGTCCGGTGGTGCGGAATTCAGTGCGCAATACCACGGCATCAGTCCCGGTTTCTTTACTCTGTTCGGCATTGTCTTACATGAGGGGCGTGCATTTGAACGCACCGATATTCATGGCGGTGAAGCGGTGGCGGTCATCAACCAGACATTGGCCAAGCGCGCCTACGGTGGGCATGCGCTGGGCCAGCTGATTCAACGTGGCAATGGTGCCAATGCATGGTCTGCGCGGATTGTCGGTGTGGTTGGCGACACCCGACAGTATGGGCCGCTGGATGAGGCGCCGCCGGTGTTGTACGTGCCTTTGGCGCAAATGCCCGACCAAGAGATGCGTATTTTTCGTAGTTTCGAACCGATGCGCTTCGCATTGCGCGTACAAGGTGATCCTGATGGTTATCGCGATGCCGTGCATACGGCAATGGCTGAGATAGCACCGGATCAGCCGATCGCTAACGTAGTCAGCATGCAGAGCATCGCCCGTGCGACCACCGCCGATACTCGCTTGAATCTGCTGTTGGTCGGTTTGTTTGCATGGTTGGCATTACTGCTAGCGGCAGCTGGCATGTACGCGGTGATGGCCACGGCCGTGGCGATGCGCGCGCGCGAGTTTGGCGTACGCACAGCACTCGGCGCTTCGCCCACACAGGTGATGCAACTGGTGTTGCGCGACGGCTTGCGGCAGATCGTTATCGGACTCGTGCTGGGTGTTGGCATCGCGCTGGCTTTGTCGAGCGTGCTGCGCGTGGTCATGGAACAGATTGGTCGCAGCGCCTTCGATCCACTGGCGATTGCTGGCGTCTGCGTGGCGCTGGCTTTGGCTGGTCTGCTGGCATGCCTGCTTCCTGCATTGCGTGCCAGCCGCGTGCAGCCGATGCGCGCACTAAGAGGGGAGTAGGGCGATGACTATGGGAGGGCCGAACGTATGAATGTGTGGCTGCGAGAAATCTGGAGCACCTGGCGTGCGATGTTTCGTCGCCCGGGTTATCTGATGTTGGCAACCGGTGTGCTGGCGCTGGGCATCGGTGTCAGCGTAACGGTGTTTACCTTGATCGATGCCGTGTTGCTGCGGCCGCTGCCCTATCCGCAAGCATCGCAGCTGGTGCAGTTGGGGCAAGAAAAGTTCGGTGTGGCGTATTACACATCGCCACTGCAATACCAACACTTGTTGCCGTTGCAGGGAGTGCAGTCGATAGGCTTGATCGAGGGCATGGCGTCGCACGCCAATATTGCTGGCGATGGTGTGCCCGAACTTGTACCGGTCGTGCACGCGGATCGTGGCTTACTGCCTACGCTAGGTGTTGTCCCGATCCTGGGCCGCAATTTCACGGAGGCAGAGGACCGCCCCAATGGTCCGAAGGCGGTGATGCTGAGCCATGGCTTCTGGATGCGTCGGTATGCCAGTGATGACAATGCCGTCGGTCGCACTTTATTGATCGAGGGTCTCTCCTATACCGTCGTTGGCGTGCTGCCGGAAGGTATCGATCTCAAGCATGGCGATCTCGTGCTGCCGTTTGCGTTGCCGGTCATAAGTAATAGTCATGGCGATGGCAACAATGAGCGGGCGATTGCCCGACTGGCACCTGGCGCCGACGTGGCATCGGTAAGTGCCCAGGTCGATGCACGCATGCATGCCATGTACGACGCGTTAGGTGGTGTCGATAAAGCCCGGAAGGAACATCAGCGTTTTCTTGCCACTGATCTCAAGACTTCGATGCGGGTCTTTGCCCGGCCAGTATTGATGATGTTTCTGGCCAGCGCCTTGTTGGTGCTGTCGATTGCACTGGTGAACCTCACCAATCTGGTGCTGCTGCGCACCTTGTCGCGTAGTCACGATGCAGCAGTGCGGGAGGCTTTAGGCGCGTCGTGGGGGCGACGGATGCTGCCGATATTGGCGGAAGGCTTGTTGATTGGCCTGGGTGGCACGTTGGTGGGGTTGGGGTTCGCATGGCTGGGTCTGGCTTTGCTGCGCGGCCTGATACCCCCGGAATGGCTGGTTGGCAGCCGATTGCAGATCGGCGCATCAGCAGGCACGGTCGCGCTGGGCCTTGGGATGGCAGGCGCATTGTTAGCGGTAGTGCTGGGGGCATGGCATGGCATGGCGTCATCGTCAGTAGGCGAGCTGCGCGAAGGTGGTCGTAGTGGCATGGGACAGCGAGGTGGCTTACTTGGGCGTGCGCTGGTCGTGGCTCAGGTCGCGCTGGCCACGACTTTGCTATGCGCAGCAGGACTGTTTCTGCACGCACTCTATGACGCTGCACGCGCGCCGCTGGGATTCTCGAGCCAGGGCATCCTCACGTTTGAATTGGCGCCGGTACAGGTGGATTATCCCGATACGGTCGCGGTGCAAAAGCTGACGCGGCAAGTGCTCGATCAACTACGTGTGCAACCGGGAGTCGAGCTTGCCACCGTCACTACCGGCTTACCGACCGGTGACTTTTCACAGAATTTCTACCTGGGCAGTATCCACGCTCCCGGTGAGCAAGCTCCAGAAAATTCGCCACAGTTTCGCAGCGTCGGTCCGGATTTCTTCGCGACATTTGATATCACGCCGCACGAAGGGCGCGCTTTTCAACCGACGGACGCCATGGGTGGGGAGCCTGTAGCGATCGTCAATCAAGCCCTGGCCCGGCAAATGTATGCCGGTCAGGCGTTGGGTAAGACCATCGATCTCGACATCAGAGACGTCGGCGATAGCAATCGTGTACTTGCCGCGCGCATTGTTGGCGTGATCGACAATATCAGCCCATTTGGTCCCTTTGGTGCGCAGGAGGGCATGATGTATTTGCCCATATCGCAGATGCCGGATGATCTGATGCAGTTGTTTCGTGGATTCAACTCATTGCGTTTCGCGATACGCGTACGAGGCAATCCGGATGACTATCGTCGTATTGTCGCCGCAGCTGTTGCTGGGTTGGCACCTAACCAGCCGATCGCCAATGTGCAAAGCATGCAAAGCATTGTGCAGGGCACTACGGCGGATACACGTTTGAACTTGTTATTGATCGGCATCTTCGCGGTACTTGCGTTGGTGCTGGCTGCGGTGGGTATCTACGCGGTGATGTCGGTCGCGGTGGCGATTCGAGAACGCGAGTTCGGTGTACGCATGGCCATAGGTGCGTCACCTTTACGCTTGGTCCAGATCGTTTTGCGCGGTGGCTTACTGCAGATCGCCATCGGCTTGAGCATTGGCCTTGGCCTTGCCTTTGTTCTGGCGGGAGTGCTGCGAGCAGTGTTGACGCAAATCAATCGAAGCGTGTTCGATCTGCCGGTGCTGCTGACGGTTTGTGTGGTACTGACGATGGTCGGTTTATTAGCTTGCCTACTTCCCGCATTGCGCGCCAGCCGCGTGCAACCGATGCGCGCATTGCGTGGGGAGTAGGGGGCACGTCCATGGCATGACGAGTGATGCTGCTCCGAAAGCACGCAGGTATGCTGCACCGGCGCACGCTTGCTGTTGGCAGCAGGCTGCGGTTGGACACGTTATCGGCAATGGGTTATCGGGGATGGCATGACGCGTGAATCGAATCCAACAGTCCTGCTTGCGGATGATCAGCCCGATGTGCGTGAGGCATTGCGGCTGCTGTTGAAATCCGAAGGCATCGCCAGTGTAGGCGTGGCCGATCCAGCCCAGGCGCTGGAGGCTGTGCGTCGACGTGAGTTTGCTTGTGCACTGATCGATTGTAATTACAGCCGCGACACCACCTCGGGCGAGGAGGGACTGGATCTGTTGGAGCGATTGCGTCAGCTCTCGCCGGAACTGCCTGTCGTGGCGATGACTGCATGGGGCAACGTGCCGCTGACCGTTGAAGCCATGCGTCGTGGTGCTGTCGATTTCATTGAGAAGCCGTGGGACAACGCACGCCTGATCAGCGTGCTGCGTGCGCAGATCGCGCTAGGCGAGGGCGCACGAAAACAACGTCGGCTGGAAGCGGAAAACGCATTGCTGCGCGGTGACGCGGGCCGTGACTTCATTGCCGAATCACCGTCGATGCGGCGCGTGATGGCTCTGGTCGAACGCATCGCAGCCAGCGATGCCAATGTGTTGGTGCTCGGCGAAAATGGCACCGGTAAAGGCGTGATTGCGCAGTACCTGCATCAGCGCTCGACACGTGCAGCGCGTTCGCTGGTTAAGGTCAATATGGGCGGTATCGCCGAGAGCGTGTTCGAGTCGGAAATGTTCGGCCATGTGCGTGGCGCATATACCGATGCCAAGAGCGAGCGCATCGGACGCTTCGAGCTGGCAGATGGAGGCACGCTGTTTCTCGATGAGGTAGGTAATGTGCCGCCATCACAGCAGCCCAAGCTGTTGCGGGTACTGGAGGACGGCGAGTTCGAGCGGCTGGGTTCCTCGCGCACGCAGCATGTGGATGTGCGGCTGGTTTCGGCCACCAATGCCGATTTGCAGGCCGACGTCGCAGCTGGCCGATTCCGCAAAGATCTGCTTTATCGTCTCAACACATTGGAAGTGAGCTTGCCGCCGCTGCGCGATCGCGCGGAGGATATTCTGCCGCTGGCACGGGCGTTCCTTGCACACAGTGCGCAGCGATACGGCCGGGCAGGTTTGCAACTTGCGCCTTCGGCCGAACGTGCACTGACTGCCTGGCGCTGGCCGGGCAATGTGCGTGAACTGCAACATCTGATGGAGCGTGCCGCATTACTTGCCGAGCATGATCAGGTCAGTGCCGCTGTGCTGGCTTTCGGTGCGCCATTGGAGCCTGTGCAGGATCTCAGCAGCATGACTCTGGAGCAGGCTGAGGCGTGGCTGGTGCAGCGTGCGCTGGAACGTCACGACGGTAATTTGCAGCACGCTGCCGATGCCTTGGGCATTACGCGTCAGTCACTGTATCGGCGGCTGGAGAAACACGACTTGCGTGATGTGGCCGGCGATGTCGACGCAAGCTGACACGCGCGCGCGACATGCCGGACGCATGCCGCGCTTCGAACAGCGAGTGCTGTATGGCAGTCTGCTGGTGGCGTTGCCGGCACTACTCGCGCTGCTTGTGGTGTTGCTATCCGGACGAACCGATGTGCCATTTCGATGGGCGTTGCTGGTTGCTGTCGTTGTAGCCACGTTATTGCTGGCGCGTTGGCACTGCCGTCGAGTGACTTATCCGATGCACACGCTGTCCGGTCTGTTAGAGGCTTTGCGCGAAGGCGATTACAGTTTGCGTGGTGTGCAGGGTGGCGTGCTTGGCGATGTGATCTACGACATCAATGCGCTTGCCGATCGATTACAGACAGAGCGTCTGGAGTTCGAAGAGTCGACACATCTGCTTGGCAAAACTTTGGCTGCGCTGGATAGCTCGGTGTTTGTGTTCGACGAGGATCAGCGATTACGCCTGATGAACCCGGCCGGTCAGCGATTACTGGATGCTGAGCGTCATCGCCTGTTTGGGTGCAGCGCCGCCGAATTGGGTTTGGCTGCACTGCTGGACGGGCCAGATTCGCGCCTACTCACGCATACGTTTCCCAGTGGCAGCGGTCGTTTCGAGATTCGTCATGCGCCTTTGCGCAGTGGCGGTCGTGGCGGCAGATTATTGGTGATCGACGACGTGGGTCACGT
>JBARCX010000060.1:0-21455 GCA_049794535.1 Rhodanobacter sp. | reverse complement strand
ACCACCACGCGTGCACTTTGGGTGCAGGATGCCTGGGCCTTTGCACCGAACTGGCTGGCAACGATCGGTGGCCGTTTCGAAAAGTGGAAGGCTACGGATGGCTTCAACTTCAGTGGTAATACGGCGGTGTCCCAGCCCAAGGAATCAGCAACGGTGTTTTCGCCGAAGGCCACGTTGCAATGGGATCTGACACCGACCTGGCGCATCACAGGCTCACTAGCCAAGGCCGTGCGCTTTCCGACCGTGGGCGAGTTGTATCAACTGGTGTCGACAGGCAGCACCTTTACCTCGCCCAATCCCAATCTGAAGCCAGAGCGGGTCACTAGTGGAGAGCTGGCGATCGAGCACGCACTCGATGACGATGGTGGCATCCGGCTATCGCTGTTCCAGGAAAACACGCGGCAGGCGTTGATCCAGCAGACTGCATTCCTCAGCAACTACGTGGTGCCGGTCAACTATGTGGTGAACGTGGGCGAGCTGCGCAATCGCGGTGTGGAATTAGCCGTCCATCAAGACAATGTGCTGATACAGGGGCTGGAGCTCTCCGGCAGCGTGACGTTCGTCGACTCGACGATTCTTTCCAACGACAGCTTTGCCAGCAGTACCGGCACAACGTCTGAAGGTAAGCATGCACCCTATGTGCCACGTTGGCGCGCAACGGCGGTAGCTACGTATCGACCCACCACCGATTGGGCATTTACCTTGGCCGGTCGCTACAGCGGCAAGCAGTATTCGACACTGGATAACACCGATAACACACCGCACGTATTCGGTGCGTTCGATAGCTTCAAGGTGTTTGATGCGCACGTGCGTTATCAGATCAACGAGCGTTTGGCGGCATCGTTAGGCGTCGACAACTTCACCAATCAGAAGTACTTCCTGTATCACCCGTTTCCGCAGCGGACGTATGTGGCGGATTTGAAGTTCACTCTCTGAAATAAACGTGATCGTCTGTAGATGCATAGAGCCCCTCTCCCATCGGGAGAGGGGTTGGGTGAGGGTTCGGGGCTTGAGTCGAGTTTGCACGTTGGATTTCGGTCGCACCCTCATCCGCCTACCGGCACCTTCTCCCGAGGGGAGAAGGATTCAATAGGAAGGCATCAGATACAAATCAAGCCTCAGCGCAGCAGATTGGTACGCGCCAATTCGATCAGCTCATCGCCACGTCCGTTCATCACGGTGCGCAATGCCCACAGGCTGAAGCCTTTGACCTGTTCGAGCTGGATCTTCGGTGGCATGGATAGTTCTTGTCGATTGGTCACCACATCGACCAGGGCCGGACCGTCATGTGCAAAGGCATCGCGCACTGCGCCTTCCAGTTCGCCGGGATCTTCCACACGCACACCGTAGATGCCCGCAGCGCGTGCTACTGCTGCAAAGTCCGGGTTATCCAGCGATACGCCCGTCGGTAGGAAGCCAGAGGCTTTCATTTCCAGTTCCACAAAGCCCAATGTGCCGTTGTTGAACACGACTATCTTCACCGGCAGCTTCTGTTGCACAAGCGTGAGCAGGTCGCCCATCAGCATCGTGAAACCGCCGTCGCCGGAGAGACTGACTATCTGCCGCTTGGGGAAGGCTGTTTGTGCACCAATCGCCTGCGGCATCGCATTGGCCATGGAGCCATGTACGAACGAGCCGAGCAGGCGGCGCCGACCGTTCATTTGCAGATAGCGTGCCGCCCAGATAGTGGGTGTACCGACATCGCAAGTGAACACCGCATCGTCGCTGGCGAGATCGCTGACGATCTTGGCCACGTATTGCGGATGAATTGGCTTGCTGCCCGCTTTGCCGACGGCGAGGTCGTTGAGGCCCTCACGTGCTTTCTTGTAGTTGGCGAGGCTGCTCTTCAGATGCGCATCGTCGCTGGCGGTTTTCAGTCGTGGCAGCAGCGCCTGGATGGTGGCGTTGACATCACCGACTAGGCCGAGGTCGAGGTGACAGCGGCGCCCCAGGTTTTCCGCGCGAAGGTCGATCTGGCAAATCTTGGCGTTTTCGGGGAAGAACTGACGATAGGGGAAATCAGTGCCGAGCAGCAGCAAGGTGTCGCAGTTCATCATGGCTTCGTAGCCGGAGCTGAAGCCGATCAGGCCAGTCATGCCGACGTCGTACGGGTTATCCCATTCGACATATTCCTTGCCGCCCAACGCATGCACGACCGGTGCCTTGAGCGTTTCGGCGAGCTTTACGACGGCATCATGCGCACCCGCGCAGCCGCGACCACAGAACAGCGTCACTTTGCGGCCGCTGCCAAGCAGTGCGGCAAGTTGGTCCAACTGTGCGTCGGGCGGAGTGACTTTCGGTGCCACCGGCAGCAAGCCCGAGGCCGCTGCTACTGGACCACTGGATTCGGACAGGGCGACATCGCCGGGGATCACCAGTACAGAAACGCCACGCTGGCCAATCGACGTGCGAATAGCGGTGGCTACAGCACGGTGGATTTGCGATGGGCTACTGATCAGTTCGCAGTAATGGCTGCATTCGCGGAACAGGTTCTGCGGATGCGTCTCCTGGAAATATTGGCTGCCGATTTCGGCAGAGGGAATATGCGCGGCAATCGCCAGCACCGGCGTACGTGTGCGCTGCGCGTCGTACAGCCCGTTGATCAGATGCAAATTGCCCGGCCCACATGAGCCGGCACAGACGGCTAATTCACCCGTCAATTGTGATTCGGCACAGGCCGCAAAGGCGGCAGCCTCTTCGTGTCGATAGTGTATCCAGCTCATGTCCTTGCGCTGGCGCAGCGATTCCGTAATGCCGTTGAGGCTATCGCCAACCAGGCCGTGGATACGTTTCACACCGGCCTGGGCCAGTGTCTCAATCAGTACATCGGCGACATTGCTGATACCCATCTCGTCATCCTTTATGATCGTGGTCAGGCGGCCATGTTGACATGGACGCGCTTCTGATTTCGTGAAGGTATGGCCCGATGCGACTAAGGTCTTAGGATTGACCTTGGACAAGAGCCTGGCGGTGGATCAAAGCGGAAGCGTTGCCACCTTGCTCGTCATTCCGGCGTAGGCCGGAATCCAGTGGCGTCGCCGTTGAAGCGAGCGATATCGGTGAGGTCTGTTGCTCTACGGAGACTTGTATCGAGCTGCACAGGATTACGCGACAACCAAACCTTGGTGCCACTGGATTCCGGCCTACGCCGGAATGACGAGTAGGAGGCGTGTCGCGTAAATGGTGGGCTCAGCAGCGAATGGCCAAGGCCTCAAAGGCTGGTGCCAACCACCACCGGCTCCGGCTCAAGCCGCACACCGAATTTCGCCTCGACACTGGCAATCACCCGCTGCGCAAAGGCCCATAACTCGGGGCCGCTGGCTTTGCCGTGATTGACCAGCACCAGCGCATGCCGATTGGAGATACCGGCATCACCTTCGCGCACACCTTTCATACCACTGGCCTCGATCAGCCAGGCGGCAGATAGCTTGCAGCGCCCATCGACGCTTGGCCATGCGGCGAGTTCGGGATGCTCATGCTTCAGTGCTTCACCCTGTGCCGTTGAGACAATAGGGTTCTTGAAGAAGCTACCCGCATTGCCGATGACTGCCGGGTCAGGCAGTTTGCGCGTACGCAGATGCACGACGGCTTCGGCGACGTGGAACGGTGCGGGCTTGTCCACGCCCATGCGCGCCAACTCCTCGCGAATGCCTGCGTAGTCGAGTCGTAACTCATGTGAGCGGGGCAGGGCAAAGCGCACGGCGGTGACGATGTAGCGGCCGGGCTCGCGCTTGAACAAGGAGTCGCGATAGGCGAATGCACAGGCGGCACGGTCGAGCGTTACTACGCGGTGTTCGCGCAGATCCCACGCCTCAACACTTTCGATGAATTCGGCAACCTCAGTGCCGTAGGCGCCGATGTTCTGTATCGGTGCTGCGCCGACAGTACCGGGGATCAGAATCAGGTTTTCCAACCCGGCGTAGCCCTGGCCCAGCGTCCAGCGCACGAAATCGTCCCAGCGTTCGCCCGCGGCGACGGCGATGTGCGCGGTATCGCCGTCCTGTTCCACTTGTACACCGCGGGTTTCCATCGCGATCACGGTGCCGTCGAAGTCGCCAGTGAGTAGCAGGTTGCTACCTTCACCCAGCACCAGTAGCGGGCCGCCGCGCACGGCGGGGAAATCCAGAAGCTCAGGTAGTTTGGTGGCGTCGCGGATCTCGGCCAGTAGTTTTGCGCGTGCATTGACACGCAAGGTATTGCGTGTTGCCAGTGAGGCATTTTCGATGAGCGTGTAGCCGCCCATATCCGTTCGCTCAAGCAGCATCACGATCTCCGCGTTGGCGACGGATTTCGTCGACGCATTCAGTGATCAACTGCGGACCGCGGTAAATCATGCCGCTGTAGATCTGCACCAATGCAGCACCCGCGTCGAGTTTTTCCACCGCATCGCTGCCATCGAGAATGCCGCCGACGCCAACGATGGGTATCTGCTCGCCCAGTCGTGCACGCATGCCACGCACGATGGCGGTGGCGCGCGCGCATAACGGCTTGCCGGATAGACCGCCGGTTTCGTTGCCGCGTGGGTCGCTTTCCACGCTCGAGTGATCGATCGTGGTGTTGGTGCAAATCACGCCATCTATTTTTGTGCTGAGCAGCACTTCGGCGATCGCATCTAGCTCCGTTTCGGAGAGATCCGGTGCGATCTTCAACAGCATGGGCTTACGCGCGCCGCTTTGCGAACCGAGTCGTTCCTGTGCTTCACGCAGGGTTTCGATGAAAGCTCGCAGGGTGGCTTCTTCCTGCAGGTCGCGCAGCCCTTGAGTGTTCGGTGAGGAAATGTTGACCGTGATGTAGCTGGCCTGCGCGTACACACGTTCGAGGCAATGCAGGTAGTCGTCGACGGCACGCTCGTTCGGCGTGTCTTTGTTCTTGCCGATGTTGATACCGAGCACGCCACGGAAGCTCGATTTCTGCACGTTACGCACCAGCGCATCGACACCGTCATTGTTGAAGCCCATGCGATTGATGATGGCCTCATGCTGCGGTAGCCGAAACATGCGTGGCTTGCCATTGCCCACCTGTGGACGTGGAGTCACCGTGCCGACTTCCACAAAGCCGAAGCCTAGTGCGCCTAACTCGTCGAGGTGATCGGCGTTCTTATCGAGACCCGCCGCGAGTCCAACCGGATTCGGGAAACGAATGCCGAATACCGTCGTTGGCAGATCATCTGGCGGCACCGCGATGAAGTGCCCAAGGTTGCTGCGATGGGCTACGCCGAGCGCGTAAAGGGTGAGCTTATGCGCAGTCTCTGCGTCGAGCTTGAACAGCAAGGGGCGGAGCGTGTCGTACATAGGTGAGCCTGTTCAATATCTCTGAGTAGAGTGGCGCTAGGGTGTTGCCGCTATCTGCTCCCTCCCCTGCGTGTAGCAGGGGAGGGCTGGGGTGGGGTGAAGCCGTCAAACTGAGGCGAGAGCATCACCCCCTCCAACCTCCCCCTGCTAGCCCCGAAAAAGGGACTTCCTTCGGTCGCAGGGGGAGGAGCATAAGTAGCAAGCTCGATTCGACATTAGCGATTTTGGGCCGGCCCTTAAAGCACTTGGCCTACAAAAATGCGGGTGTCGTAGTCGAAGCTGATGGTGCCGTCCACGGCGCAACGGTCGAATAGTTCGCGTAGCGCATGCAGCATCGGTTCGTGTTGAGGGTGCCCGGCCTTTGGCGCATACGACGAAGACAGCAGCCGGCCACGCAGCGCATCGAAATCCAGCCGCTGTGCATGTGGAAAACTAGCGGCACCGCGAAAACCGGCACCGAACCATGTGCGCATGGTCTCGTCGTCGGCATAGCGTTCGGCGACGCTGGTGTAGTCGGTGCCGTAGCGCTGCAGCAGTGCTTCGTAAGCTTCGAGGAATGGCGTGCCGGTCAGTCGTCGGCTATTCCAGTAGATCGCGGCCAAGCCTGTCGAGCGCAAAATGCGATGGAACTCGTGGCGTGTAGCTTCTGGGTCAAACCAGTGGAACGCCTGCGCCACCGAGATCAGATCGATACTGGCATCGGGCAGGCCGGTGGCATCCGCACGGCCATCGACGGTGCTGAAGCGCTGGTTGCTACCTAGCCATTGTTCGGCGGCCTCGCGCATCGGCGCGTTCGGCTCCACGGCGATGACGCGATGTCCTGCGTCAAGAAACATCTTGCTGGAGATACCGGTGCCCGCGCCGATATCGGCGACCAGCCAGTTGGCCGTTACGCCATGCTCGCTGCGTAGCCAGTCGAGTAGGGCAGTCGGATAGTCGGGGCGAAAACGCACGTAGTCCGCCACGCGATCGCTGAAGCGCTCAGTGCTTTGCAACTGATTCATAGATTCACCCATTCAATTGTTGGCCACCGTCGACGCACAGCGTCTGCCCGGTGATCCAGCCGGCCCAGGGGGAGGCGAGGAAGAGCGCGGCATGCGCTACTTCCTCCGGTGTGCCGTAGCGGCCGAACGGAATCTTGGCCAGTACGGTGGCATAACGTGCAGGGTCTTCGTGTTTGCAGCGATCCCACAAACCATCGGCAAACTCGATGGAGCCGGGCGCAATGGCGTTGACGCGGATGCGCTCTTCAGCAAGTCCGAGCGCTTGCGACGTGGTGTACTGACTGAGCGCGGCTTTCATGGCGGCGTAAGGCGCGCCGTTCCTGCGCGGATGAAACGCGGCGATGGAACTGGTGTGCAGGATGCTGGGGTACGCGGATACCTTCAGATACGGCAGTGCCGTACGCGAGGCGCGTACAGCTGCCATCAGATCGATGCTGAAATCGGCGAACCAGGCGTCGTCGCCCTCACCAAAGCCGTAGCCGCTGGCGTTGTTGATCAACACATCGATGCCGCCCAATGCGCTGGCGGCCGCTTCGATATAGGTATTAATGGCTACGGGATCGCCCAGGTCGCAGCTTTGTGTATGTGCTGTGCCGCCATGCGCGGCAATCTCACGCGCTACGTCGTCCAATGCTGCTTGGCCACGCGCGCATATCGATACCGAGGCCCCCGCTGCGGCAAAGGCCAACGCCATGCTGCGGCCGATACCTTTGCTGCCGCCGGCAACAACGACGCGGTAACCATGAAAGTCGAAAGGGGGATGTTTTGCCGCCGGTGCTTTTGGGGTGTCGCTCATCATCAATGCCAATGCAGGGCGCCAAAGCCGATGCTGATGCCCAACATCACGAACGCGATGAGGATCAGCCCGGCAAGCACGGTGAGTATCAGTTGCACGTAGCCGAGTACGAGGCCGGCTATCGCAAAGCCGTCACCTTCCATGCTGCCGGCGGGCGCACGGCGAATTTCACCGCGTGCCAGGTGGCCGCAGATGATCGCGACAATCGCGCCGATAAAAGGAAGGATGCACCAGGCAGAAATACCGAACGCCATGCTGATCACGGCGAGTGCGTTGGTGGCTCGATAGGCAGGAGGTTGATAGCTCATGGCGTCGTCCGTGCTGCTTGTCGTAGGTGCAATGTTGAAGCAGCGATCGCGGGGCAGGGCGCCACCGCGATCGCTTGATGCTTACTTACAGGTCGAACTTGATACCCTGTGCCAGCGGCAATGAGTCCGAGTAGTTGATGGTGTTGGTCTGGCGGCGCATGTAGACCTTCCATGCATCGGAGCCGGATTCGCGACCGCCACCGGTTTCCTTCTCGCCGCCGAACGCACCGCCAATCTCCGCACCCGAGGTGCCGATGTTGACGTTGGCGATACCGCAATCCGAACCCGCTGCCGACAGGAACTGCTCAGCCGACTTCAGGTTCTGCGTGAAGATCGATGAGGACAGGCCCTGCGGCACGTCGTTCTGCAGTTCGATCGCCTCATCCAGCGTCTTGAATGGCATCACGTAGAGGATTGGTGCGAAGGTTTCGGTCTGCACAACGTCATCGGAATTCTTCAGGCCGGTGACGATGGTCGGCAGCACGAAGTTGCCCTTGCGATCGGTCAGCGCCTTGCCGCCCGTGCGCACGTTACCGCCGGCGGCCTTGGCCTTCTCGACAGCAGCGAGGTAGGCGCTCACGGCTTCCGGGCTGTTGAGCGGACCCATCAGCGTGGTGGCGAGCGTCGGGTCGCCGATCTTGCCTTCGACCTGACCGTAGGCCTTGACCAGCGTGTTGACCACTTCGTCGTGAATCGACTCGTGCACGAACAAACGACGTGTCGTGGTGCAACGCTGACCGGCCGTGCCGACGGCGCCGAACACGATGCCCGGGATCGCCAGCTTCAAGTCAGCCGACTCGTCCAGGATGATGGCGTTGTTGCCACCCAGCTCCAGCAGCGAGCGGCCCATGCGATGCGCTACGCGCTCGCCGACCATGCGGCCCACCTTGGTGGAACCGGTGAAGCTGATCAGCGGGATACGCTTGTCTTCGACGAACGCCTGCGACAGCGTGGTGCCGGCGTCGTTGAACAGGAAGAACAGATCCGGGAAGCCGCCAGCCTTCAGCGCTTCGTTGCAGATCTTCATTGTGGCGATGGCCGACAGCGGGGTCTTCGGCGACGGCTTCCAGATGCAGATGTCGCCGCAAATGGTGGCGAGGAAGGTGTTCCACGCCCACACCGCCACCGGAAAGTTGAACGCGCTGATGATGCCGACCAGACCCAGTGGCTGGTACTGCTCATACATGCGGTGGCCCGGGCGCTCCGAATGCATGGTGTAGCCGTAGAGCATGCGGCTCTGGCCCACGGCGAAGTCGGCGATGTCGATCATCTCCTGCACTTCACCGTCGCCTTCCGGCTTGATCTTGCCCATCTCCAGCGCGACCAGCGAGCCGAGTGCATCTTTGTGCTTACGCAATGCATCACCGCACAGGCGCACGGCTTCGCCACGCAGCGGCGCCGGGGTGGTGCGCCATACCTTGAACGCAGCCTGGGCACGCTTGACGATCACTTCATAGTCGGCCGCGCTGGAAGCGTGCACGGTGGCCAGCACTTCGTTGGTGGCTGGGTTTACCGGCTGAATGGAGCCCGCATCGGTGGTGTTCGACCACTCGCCGTTGCCGAGGTAGGTGCCGGACTGCGCGTTGCCAAGACCGAGCGCCTTGAGGATTTCGTGGGACATGCGTGACTCCTGAGCCGTGGTGCCTTGCGGCATCGTCTGTTCAAAACGGGCATTCTAGCAGGCCGCCTGTTATGGCTAGTTGTCAGACCGGGTTGTTAGGCCGGATCGCGCATCGTGCCGATCCATGCCAAAATTCCGCCGCTGCCCTCGTAGCTCAGTTGGATAGAGCGGCCCCCTCCTAAGGGGCAGGTCGGACGTTCGAATCGTCTCGAGGGCACCAATTCAAACGAAGGCCGGCATTGTCCGGCCTTCGGCGTTTTGGTCAGTCCGCCTGGTGCTGGGCCATCGTCGGTGTGCGGTAGATTGCGCGCGACGCGGGCAGCGATAATTAGCGAATCGGAATCGCTTGGCAGCCACGGTTTTGGCTCAATAACAATCAAGGAATCTTTAGCTATGTCCGCTTCCGCTTTGCATGGGAGAACTGCGCCGAACCGCATCGTCATCGTCGGCGGAGGGGCCGGAGGGCTTGAACTGGCCACCATGCTCGGTAACTCCTTGGGCAAATCCGGGCGGGCCAGCGTGACGCTGGTGGATGGCAACCTCACTCATATCTGGAAACCATTGCTGCACGAAGTAGCAGCCGGTGTGATGGACGCCGCCACCGAAGAGCTCAGTTACGCGGCTCAGGCAAAATGGAATCACTTCAGTTTTATCTGCGGCCGCATGGCCGGTCTCGATCGCAAGCGCCACGTCATTCAGTTGGCTGCCTGGAAAGGCGAGTGCAGCGGGGTGGAGACACCAGCGGTAGAAGTGGGCTATGACACCCTGGTGATTGCCGTTGGCAGTGTAGGCAATGACTTCGGCACGCCCGGTGTAGCGGAGCACTGCATCTTTCTGGATTCAGTGGAGCAGGCCGAGCATCTGCGCCAGAACATGCTCGAGCGGCATATTTCGCAGACGGCTCAAGGCATCACCACGCCGCTGCGCATTGCCGTTGTAGGTGGTGGCGCGACTGGCGTAGAGCTATGTGCAGAGTTGCGTGACGCCAACTGCAAACTGGCTCACTACCACCAGACGCGCAAGGAAGGCCTGGAAGGTTTGGACATCACCTTGCTAGAGGCTGGCCCGCGCTTGCTGCCAGCATTGCCTGAGCGCATCAGCGCCGCGATCAAGACCAATCTACAGAGCCTAGGCATCACTGTTAAGACTGGCACCGCCGTCAAGCGTGCTGAGGCCGACGGCTTATACGACGGTGAGGGCAACAAAGTGGCCGCCGATGTGATGGTGTGGGCCGCGGGTGTACGTGCACCGAGCTTTCTGCACGAGATTGATGGCCTGGAAACCAACCGCGCCGGCCAGCTGGTCGTTCAAGCCTCACTGCAGACAACACGCGATCCAGACATCTTTGCCTTGGGCGATTGCGCAGCCTGCCCCTTAGGCGACGGCTCCACGCGCATCGTGCCGGCCCTAGCTCAGGCGGCCCATCAGCAGGCAACGCTGCTGGCCAGCAATCTGCAACGGCGGCTCGAAGGGAAGCCCCAGAGCGATTACAAATTTCAGGACAAGGGCACGCTGGTATCGCTCGCGTCGTACAACACCTTCGGCAAGTTGTTCGGCAACTGGACTATCGAAGGCCGGCTCGCGCATTTCTTCTATGCATCGCTATACCGCATGCATCAGTCGGCGTTGTATGGCCCCTGGCGAACATTCCGCATGCTTCTCGGCAACATCATTGCGCGCAATACGCGGCCGTTGTTGAAACTGCATTAGGCATGCTGCTGGGGTAGCTTGGGGACTCATTTCACGCGAAGGCCAGCATTGCTGGCCTTCAGTGTTTTTGAGGCAGTAGCTGACTGCTAGTCGCGAATGTTGATAGGTAAGCGCTTCAAGAGGTTTAAGGAACCCTTGCCATCCCACCACCGAGCGATAAGCTCACCACTTTAAGGGCTCTACAAATTAGCTCCTGGCACCAGGCCTTGGGGCTGGACAAAGACTTGTCCTAGTTAAGTCTGTTCATCAAGGAATGCTCCGTACACCATGAACCAATCCGCGCTATCCGCCTTGATCTGGTCCGTCGCCGACTTGCTGCGCGGTGACTATAAACAATCCGAATACGGGCGCGTGATCCTGCCGTTCACGGTGCTGCGCCGCCTGGATTGTGTGCTGGAGCCGACCAAAAAAGCCGTGCTCGCCGAGTTCGATGCCAAGACCAAAGCTGGCCTCAATCCTGATCCGTTCCTGCTGCGCAAGGCGAAGCAGTCGTTCTACAACACCTCTGAGCTGGATCTGCCCAAGCTGCTGGGCGATCAGGATCACATCCGTCAGAACCTCTACGCCTACATCCAGGGTTTCTCGCCGGAGGCGCGGGACATCTTCGAGCGCTTCGATTTCCACGCGCAGATCGAGCGCCTGGCCAAGGCCGATCTGCTGTACCTGGTCACCGAGAAGTTCGCCCACTTCAACCTGCACCCGATTGCGGTGGACAACGCGCAGATGGGCCTGGTGTTCGAGGAGCTGATCCGCAAGTTCGCCGAACTATCCAACGAAACCGCTGGTGAGCACTTCACCCCGCGCGAAGTGATCCGGCTGATGGTCAACCTCATTTTTATCGAGGACGACGAGGCGCTCAGCGCCGGCCATGCCGTGCGCACCATCTACGATCCGACGGCCGGCACCGGCGGCATGCTCTCGGTGGCTGCTGAGCACCTCTTGCAGCACAACCCCGACGCGCGACTCACTCTGTTCGGGCAGGAGCTCAACGATGAGTCCTACGCCATCTGCAAAGCCGACATGCTGATCCGCGGGCAGGGAGTGGAGAACATCATCGCAGGCAACACCCTGAGCGAGGATGGTCACGGTGGCCGCAAGTTCGACTACATGCTGTCCAACCCGCCGTTCGGCGTGGAGTGGAAAAAGGTCGAGAAAGTGATACGCAAGGAGCACGAGGAGAAGGGCTTCGACGGCCGTTTTGGCCCCGGCCTGCCGCGCGTGTCCGACGGCTCCATGCTGTTTCTCATGCACCTATTGGCCAAGATGCGTCCGGCCGTCGACGGCGGCAGCCGCTTCGGCATTGTGCTCAACGGCTCGCCGTTGTTCACGGGCGGCGCCGGCAGTGGCGAATCGGAGATCCGCCGCTACGTGCTGGAGAACGATCTGGTGGAAGCCATCATTGGCCTGCCCACCGACATGTTCTACAACACTGGCATCGCTACCTACGTGTGGATCATCTCCAACAAGAAGCCTGAGGACCGCGAAGGCTACGTGCAGCTGATCGACGCGAGCAGCTTCTGGCAGAAGATGCGCAAGAGCCTGGGCAGCAAGCGCAAGGAGATGAGTGACGAGCACATCGCCACCGTCACTCGTTTGTTCGGCGAGTTCGCCGAGGCCGAGCTGGCCACCGTGTTCGATGCCAATGGCAAGGAAACCGGCCGCCAGGTGATCGCCGCCGCCGAGTTCGCGCCCGAACCGTCACCCGGAGGCAAGGTAAAAGTCGCGCCGCTCTCGCGCATCTTCAAGAACGAAGACTTCGGCTACACCACCCTCACCGTCGAGCGTCCACTGCGTGACGAGCAGGGCAACATCGTGTTGGCCCAGAAGGGTAAGCAGAAAGGTCAGCCGCAACCCGATAGCAGCCTGCGCGACACCGAGAACGTGCCGCTGGGTGAGGACATCCAGAGCTACTTCGAACGCGAAGTGTTGCCGCACGCAGCGGATGCATGGATCGACGAAGCCAAGAGCAAGGTCGGCTATGAGATTCCGTTCAATCGCCACTTCTACGTATTCGAGCCGCCGCGCGATCTACATGAAATCGACGAAGAGTTGAAGGCGGTATCGGGTCGGATCATGGCGATGCTTGGGGGGCTGGCGGAATGAGTTTGCCGAGGTATGCGGAGTACAAGGACAGTGGGGTGGCTTGGTTGGGTGAGGTGCCAAGCAATTGGGGTATCGTCCCTTTCAAGCGCATGGTTGATATACAGAACGGCTCGGATCACAAGCACGTCGAGGTCAATGACGGCTATCCAGTTATTGGCTCTGGCGGGCGCTTCGCGTTTGCGTCCGAATATATCTACGACGGCGAATCAGTTTTGCTAGGGCGAAAAGGTACGGTCGATAAGCCGCTCTATGTCACGGGAAAATTTTGGACCGTTGACACGATGTATTGGACGAAAATCAATCCAGACGCTTGTGGGAGATATTGCTACTACGCAGCTTTGAATATTCCATTTGCACTGTATTCGACAAGCACGGCGCTTCCAAGCATGACAAAGGGCGCGCTAAGCGCACATCTTCTTGCGTGCCCACCTTTGGAAGAACAATCCGCAATCGCTGCCTTCCTGGACCACGAGACCGGCAAGATCGATGCGCTGATTACTGAGCAGGAAAAGCTGTTGATGCTACTGGCCGAAAAGCGTCAGGCCACCATCTCCCATGCCGTCACCCGCGGTCTCGACTCCAACGCTGGATTGAAGAAGGCTGGCATTTCGTGGTTGGGCGAGGTGCCATCGAATTGGCAGGTTGTTCAACTGAAACATCTATGTAAATTACTCAAGGATGGAACTCATCTGCCACCGCCTCGCGTAGACGAAGGAGTTCCATTGCTCAGTGTGAGGAACATTGACGGCAATAATTTCGGAATGAGGGAAGACGATTCACTCATTTCCGAAGAGGACTATTTTGATCTCTGTCGCGCATTTGAACCTGAGCCAGGGGATGTCTTGTTGGCCATTGTGGGCGCCACCTTGGGAAAGGCGGCGATCGTTCCAGTGGGTCTCGGCAGGTTTCATATCCAGCGAAGTGTCGCCATTTTTCGGCCCAGGGCACATCTCTCTTCGAGATGGCTTCACTACTGCTTTCTCGCTGGCGGGTTCCAGCGGCTTCTATGGGAATACACAGGATTTTCTGCTCAGCCGGGCATTTATCTCGGGACGTTGGCCAACTTCAAAGTTCCTTGTCCGAGCGGGAAGGAGCAAAGCGCGATTGTGGCCTTCCTCGATGAAGAGTTGGCTAAGTTGGATCAACTTCGGTTGCAAGCCGAACATGCCATCACCCTCCTCAAAGAACGCCGCAGCACCCTGATCGCCGCCGCCGTCACCGGCAAGATCGACGTGAGGCAGGTTGCATGATCCAGTTCATCGCCGAGGCTCAAGGGCTTTGGTATGAGGGAAGTCAATCGTGGCTGCGCCGGATTCAAGGCCATCCGATGACTCTTCCCTTCGCCGTCGTTGGAAAACCTGCAGGTCAAGAACTGCTATTCCTCGAAGACTATTTCAACTCGGCGACACGAATTCGGCGCGGACGGTTATTCGAGAAGGACGGTCGTAACGGCTGGCCAGCTGATGTCGTTTCGCGTTTTCCCAATCGTGACCTGCACAACGCGGCAAATCTCTTCAGCGTCAACCGTTCGTACAAGACCGCGGATATCCAGATCAGGCCTGGGGATGAAATCGAACTCGGCGACAATGGCGCAAGGTCACGCTGGATCGTTGTTCTCTCAGAAAGAACAGGTCTTGATGGGCACTACGTCACTCTCAAGTCGAAAACGTTCTTCGGTGTTCTTCCTGAGCTACTTACTGATCAGATTCCGGAATCCAACCGGCATGATGTTGTGAGTTCGATGGAAGCCGTTGTCGACGCGGCTTCCATTCAGGCGCCTCAGTCCGTGATCGATGCATGCCGGAATGCAGCCTGTCATCTGATCAGCGCGAAGTTTTTTGAGTCCAACCCGGATGGCAGGAAAGATCTTGGTGGCTTGGTGAGCTGGCTCGCACAGGACAAAAAGATGTGCAGCTCGGCCAGCTATCTGATCAACGACTTCCACAGTCGGGCAAAGGCTAACGCCGCAGCCAGCCGTGGAACTCGACCAGTCTCGCGTCGAGACGCCGAACTGGCAGTGAGTGCACTTGCATTTCTGCTCCAGGACTTTGAGTGGGGAAGTGAATGAGCGATATCCAGTTGTTCCGCCTGAGCGCAGCCTGCGCCATGGAGTTGTCCGGTCGTGCCGTAGCGGTCGAGAAGCATCTGCAGTCCATGATCGAGGCACAGATGCCGACCTTCCTCGGTGTGCGCTTCCTTGCGAGCGAATACGCCACCGGCAAGACCCACAAGGGGCGCATCGATTCGCTGGGACTGGACGAAAACGGTTGCCCGGTGATCATCGAATACAAGCGACACACCAACGAGAACGTGATCAATCAGGGGCTGTTCTACCTGGACTGGCTGATGGACCATCGCGCCGAATTCCAGTGGCTAGTGATGGAAAAGCTGGGCAAGGATGTGGCCGAGCAGGTTGACTGGTCCGGTACGCGCCTGTTGTGCATCGCCGCCGATTTCACCCGTTACGACCGGCATGCGGTGCAGCAGATTCCGCGCAATATCGAGCTGATCCGCTACAAGCTGTTCGGTGACGATCTCTTGCTGCTCGATCTGGTCAACAGTGTCAGCGTGGATGATGCCACCGCGGCCAAGGCCGAAACCGGCGATCCGGAGACGCTGATGAAGGTCAAGCCGGTCGGCAAGGACAAGACGGCAGAAGAACAACTCAGCCTGGCTCAGCCTGTCATCAAGGACCTTTACGCGACCCTCGCGGGCTACCTGCTGGCTCTGGGTGAGGATGTGCAGGAAAAGCATTTGAAGTTGTATGTGGCCTTTCGACGGTTGAAGAACTTTGCCTGCGTGATCCCTTACAAGGACAAGCTGCTGGTGATGCTGAAGCTCAACCCGGACACCGTCACGCTGGAGGACGGATTCAGCCGCGATGTACGCAATATCGGTACGTGGGGAACGGGTGATGTGGAGTTGTGCCTGCGAACCATGGCTGATTTTGATCGGGCAAAGCCGCTACTTGATCGTAGCTATACCGAGAGCTAGGTGGTTCGATGCCATCGACGTGAGTGGGCACGGCTTATCTTTGGGGCCGCGCGACCGGAACAGAGGGTTATCCATTCAAGTGTTGCTCGCAAGGCGACGTTTGCGGCTGGACGGGCAACAGCTTTCGTCAATGTCACTTGATGACTGTGAGCCTCCAGAAGCCCTGCGCGTTAATTTCACTTGTGCCACGGGGAGCTACGCGTCTCCGAGGTGCCAGGTGACTCGTGCAAATGAGGTGGCTACAATGTATTACATTGCATTCGCACCACGGAGCCACCCCATGACCGTTACCACCATCCGCCTGCAGCCCGAGGTCGAAAGCGGTCTCGACACCTTGACCGCCAAGCTGCACCGCAGCCGCAACTGGTTGATTAACCAGGCTGTGCGCGAGTTTGTTGCACGCCAGGAGCAGGGGCAGGCACGTTGGCAGGACACGCTGATGGCGATGGAGTCGGTGACCCGTGGTCAGGTGGTATCGGGGCAGGCGGTGCATGAGTGGCTAGGATCGTGGGGCACGGCCGATGAGTTGGCGCCACCTAAGGTTGGTCAGTGAGGTTGCTGTATTCGCCCGAAGCCGTTGCTGATCTGACACGTTTACGGGCATTCATCGCGGAACACGATCCGGCGGCGGCTGGTCGTATTGCTTCGGAACTGGTTTCGCGGATGGATCGCTTGTGTGCATTTCCGGCGATGGGGCATGGTGTATCAGAGGCGCCCGAAGGCGATGCCGTGCGCGATTTTGCATTTGGTCGTTACGTCGTGCGTTACTCGGTTCACGACGGGGCATTGGTGGTGCTGCGGGTATGGCACCACCGCGAGGAGCGGGCGTCGCCAGACTGAGTGCTGGTCACGCTCTTCGTGGTTTTTCCCGGAAGCGTGGCCCGTAAACAGGCGCGGGTTCCGTTCGTCCTGAGCGCAGCGAAGTCGAAGGACCATCGAGCGGTTAATTTCAAGAGCCGGGTCAACAGGGCAGGGACAGGGGCGGATGAATCTTCATCAGGAACACCATTTCGAACGTGAAATTTGCGAGCACCTTGCCGCCAACGGCTGGTTCTACGCCGAAGGCGATGCCGCGAACTACGATCGCACGCACGCGCTTTACATGCCAGATCTGTTGGCCTGGATCGAAGCGACTCAGCCGGATAGCTGGCAGCGTCTGAGCAAGACGCACGGCCCGGCGACGGGTGAACGCATCGCTGAGCGGGTGCGTAATAATCTCAACGAGCGCGGCACGCTGGGCGTGTTGCGCCGTGGTGTGGAGATGCTGGGGCTCAAAGAGCCGCTGTCGCTGGTGCAGTTCAGGCCGGCGCTGGCGATTAATCCGTTGATCCAGCAGCGCTATGCGGCCAACCGATTGCGCGTGGTGCGGCAGGTGCGGCATTCGCCGAATAACCCGCACGATGCGTTGGATCTGGTGCTGTTCGTCAACGGCATCGCCGTGGCCACGGTCGAGCTGAAATCCGACTTCACCCAGAGCGTGAACGATGCGGTGGATCAATACCGCTTCGACCGTCATCCGTTTCCCAAGGCTGGACTCGCCGAGCCGGTGTTGGGATTTCCCGGCGGAGCGCTGGTGCACTTTGCGGTGAGCCAGGCCGAGGTGATGATGACCACGCGGCTGGCTGGGCCGGCGACGCGCTTTTTGCCGTTCAATCGCGGCAATCACGGCGCGGCCGGCAATGCGTCGAATCCCGATGGCTTCGCCACGGCGTATCTGTGGGAGGAAGTCTGGGCGCGCGATAGTTGGCTAGAGATCCTGGGCCGCTATCTGATCGGCAAGCGCGACGACAAAAAACAGCTCGCCAGCGTGATCTTTCCGCGCTACCACCAGCTCGACGCTACGCGCAGGCTGATCGCCGACGTGCTGGCACAAGGTGCTGGTCAGCGTTATCTGATCCAGCATTCGGCCGGTTCGGGCAAGACCAAGTCAATTGCCTGGAGCGCGCATTTCCTGGCCGACCTGCATGATGCTGAAAACAAGAAGTTGTTTGACAGCGTGCTAGTGGTGTCCGACCGCAACGTGCTGGACGCGCAGCTGCAGGAGGCGATCTTCGACTTCGAACGCACCACCGGCGTGGTGGAAACGATCACCAGCGAGCACGGCAGCAAGAGTGCTCAACTGGGGCAGGCGCTGAAGGATGGCAAGAAGATCATCGTCTGCACCATCCAGACCTTTCCGTTCGCGCTGCAGGCGGTGCAGGAATTGGCCGCCACCGAGGGCAAGTGCTTTGCGGTGATCGCCGATGAGGCACATAGCTCGCAGACTGGCGATGCTGCGGCCAAGCTCAAACAGTTGTTGAGTGCGGAGGAGCGGGCAGAGCTGGAGGACGGTGGCGAGATCGATACCGAAACACTGCTGGCGGCGGGCATGGCCGCGCGTGCTGGCAGCAACAAAGGCCTGACCTACATAGCCTTCACCGCTACGCCGAAGCAGAAGACGTTGGAGTTATTCGGACGCCCCGGCGCGGATGGTCTTCCTCAACCGTTCCATGTGTATTCGATGCGCCAGGCTATTGAGGAGGGTTTCATTCTCGATGTGCTGAAGAACTACACGCCATACAAGCTGGCCTTCAAGCTGGCCCACGACGGCAAGGAGTATGACGAGACGCAGGTAGAGCGCAGCACCGTGATGAAGGGGATTATGCAGTGGGTTCGCCTGCACCCCTACAACATCGCGCAGAAGGTGCAGATCGTGGTGGAGCACTACCGCGAAAACGTACAGCCGCTGATCGGCGGCAAAGCCAAGGCGATGTTGGTGGTCGGCAGCCGCAAGGAGGCGGTGCGCTGGCAGAAGGCGATCCGCGGTTATATCGAGCGGCAGGGTTATCCGTTGGGTGTGCTGGTGGCGTTTTCCGGCGAGGTGAATGATCCGGAGAGTTTCCCGTCGGCGGTGACTGAGGCCAGCCCGGATTTGAATCCGGGCCTCAAGGGGCGCGATATCCGCGATGCCTTCGCAGACCCTGGTTATCACTTACTGCTAGTCGCTAATAAGTTCCAAACTGGTTTTGATCAGCCGTTGCTGTGCGGCATGTATGTGGACAAGATGCTGGGCGGCATTCAGGCGGTGCAGACCTTGTCGCGATTGAACCGTGCGCACCCTGGTAAGGACACCACCTATATCCTCGACTTCGTCAACGATGCGGCGGAGATCCTCAAGGCATTCAAGACTTATTACGACACTGCCGAACTGGAGGCCACCACCGATCCGCATCTGGTCTACGACCTGCGTGCCAAGCTCGATGCGAGCGGGCATTACGACGATTTCGAGGTGGAGCGCGTGGCGAAGGTTGAGGCCGACGCACGCGGAACTCAGGCACAGTTGAGCAGTGCTATCGCGCCGGTCGCCCAGCGCCTGCTGACGCGTTACAAGGCAGCACACCAAATGCGTGCGACCGCGCTGATAGATGGCGATGACAAGACCGCCGAGGCCAGCAAGGACACGTTGGATGCGTTGCTGCTGTTCAAGAACGACATGGGCGCATACGTGCGCTTGTACGCGTTTCTGTCGCAGGTGTTCGACTACGTCAACACTGATATCGAGAAGCGCTTCCTGTTCTACAAGCGGCTGATTCCGCTGCTGGAGTTTGGCCGCGAGCGCGACACGGTGGATTTGTCCAAGGTGGTGTTGACCCATCACACCTTGCGCAGTGCCGGTCGCCAGCCACTCAGCCTCAACGCGGATGGCAGTTACAAGCTGCCACCGATGGATGCGGTGGGTAGCGGCTCAGTGCAAGAAAAGCAGCAGGCATACTTGCGCGAAATCATTGACAAGGTGAACGGCCTGTTCGAAGGGCAACTGACGGACAGCGACCAGCTCGTTTACGTCAATGGTGTGCTCAAGGGCAAACTGCTGGAAAACGCCACGCTGGTTCAGCAGGCTGGTAGCAACAGCAAAGAGCAGTTCGCCAATTCACCTGATCTGAGGGACGCGTTGATGCACGCGATCATGGACGCACTGGAAGCGCACTCGACCATGAGTACGCAAGCGCTAGGTTCCGAGCGTGTGCGTGCGGGCTTGAAGGACATCCTGTTAGGTCCAGCGCAGTTGTATGAAGCGTTGCGGGCGAAGTCCGAAGCGGCTGGCGCAGCTAATTAGGTGACGGCACTAAGGTCTCAAGGCCTTCTGTAGACGGTTGCTACCTGGATACTCAAAGTAGCAATCGTATGCCACAAATTTGCTGCGCCCGAACTGTGAAATCGTGCCCCAAAAGCAAAACAGCGCTTTACACCGCAAGGCGTAAAGCGCTGTTTAGTCTGAAATGAAGTGGTGGAGCGGATGGGGATCGAACCCACGACCTTCGCATTGCGAACGCGACGCTCTCCCAGCTGAGCTACCGCCCCACGAAGCGCCAGATGTTAGCAGCGCCTCGGTGTCCTCGCCAAGACCCCGTCTCTGCGCCTCAGCCGGGCAGCAGATTGGCCAGGCGGTCGTGCAGTACCTCGTGGCGCCAGCCTTCGAGGAGCTCTGGCCAGACGGCGGTAACCACGTATTCCTCAAGCGCTTTGCGTGGGCAGAGCAGGCCGGGTGGCAGGTCGAGTTCGACGGCGAGGTTGTCGACTTGCTGTTTCATGGCGGTCAGCGATTTCTTTTCCTCGCCTTGCGGTATGGCGGGAATGGATGCCGTATCGGCGATTTCCTCATCGGTTACGGGTTGAGCGATCAGCTCGAACAATTCCGCGCGTTGCGGTGAGCGCAATGCGCGCTGGCCGCGGCTGCGTTGATCGAGTTCGGCGAGGTCAGCAGGGGGCTGCTGCGCCAGGCTCAGGGTGAGCACATCTTCCAGCATCCACGGGCGCGGGCGATCGAGCGTACGGGCGCTGTGGTCGCGCCAACGCAGGATGCGGCGCAGCCGGGCTTGCTGTTCGCGTGGCCACTCGGCTGCGCTGCGGAAGTTACGTTGCGGCTGCGGATCGCTTTCGCGCGAGCAGGCGCGGCGCTTCAGGCGTTCGCAGTCTTCGGCGTGCCAGTTTGTGCGATCGCGCTCTGCGAGGCGTGCGGTGAGCTGCTCGTGAATGGTGTTGAGGAAGACCACATCGAGGGTGGCGTAGTCGCGCTGTGAGTCGGTGAGCGGGCGTTGCAGCCAGTCGGAGCGTGTTTCACCCTTGTCCAACTCCACCCCGGCAAGTTCGGCGACCAGCCCGCGATAACTGATGCCCAACCCCATGCCGGCGAAGGCCGCGGCGATCTGGGTATCGAACAGGGTACGTGGGCCACCTGGCAGCAGCGGGGAGAGGGTTTCCAGATCTTCGCTGGCGCTGTGCATCACCGTGACGATGGTGGATGTATCGAGCTGTGGGCGTAGTGCGTCGCCGATCTCGAACGCTACCGGATCAACCAGCGCATAGCGCTCATTCCAGCCCAGCTGGAGCAGGGCGAGCTGGGGATAGAAGGTGTTGCGGCGCATGAACTCGGTATCGAGGCCAAGCGTGGCGCCGGGCGGTAACTCGGCCAGCCAGCGGTCGAGTGCGGCGCGGTTATCGATCCATTCGGCGGCGGGCGGTGCAACAGGCGGAGACATGCGGGTTCCTTCGAGAAGCGCGGAGCGTGCGTTGGTACATTGCTCCGTCATCGGTGGTGCCATATGGTAAGCGGCGCACCATAGCAGGCCACCCCAAGGACGCCTAACC
>JBARCX010000059.1:0-31245 GCA_049794535.1 Rhodanobacter sp. | reverse complement strand
CAATACGCGTTCCAACCGGTGCGCGTACATGGATCGCAATCGCACCGCCATCCGTCGTGGGAAAGAAGTCGCGCCCCAGATACGGTACCAACACGAAGGAGACCAGCACCACGGCGAGGAAACCGATCACGAACGGGCGGCGGTTATCCAAGGCCAGTGAGAGCATGCCGTAATACACATCGCGGATTTTCGAGAATCGATGTTCGAAACCCTGCTGAAACGCTACCAACGCACGGCGCACGCTGCTGCGCTTGATCGGCGGATGCTGGTCGCCTTCGTGATGATTGATGTAAGCGTCTTCGGGGTGATCGCCTTTACCGCCCTCGAGCACATGCGGTTTGAGCAGATACATCGCCATCGTCGGCACCAAGGAGCGTGACAACACGAACGACGAGATCATGGCGAAAACCACGGCCAGCGCCATCGGCCGGAACAGGAAGCCGGCGATGCCATCCAACATGAACATCGGCACGAACACGATGCAGATGCACAGCAGCGAGACGAAGGCTGGCGTTACGATCTGCTTGGCACCATCCATGATCGCCGTGTGTACATCCTTACCCTGCTCCAAATGCCAGTTGATGTTCTCGATGGTCACCGTAGCGTCATCCACCAGGATGCCTACCGCGAGCGCGAGACCACCCAGCGTCATCACATTCAAGGTTTGTCCGAATACCGATAGCAGTGCGATGGCTGACAGCACCGCCAACGGAATCGACACAGCAATGATTACCGTCGAGCGCCAGCTCCCGAGGAAGACCAGGATCATCACCGAGGTCAGCAGTGCGGCGATGATGCCTTCGCGCGCGACCGATGCGATGGCACTACGCACGAATACTGACTGATCGCCCATCAGCTTTAGCTTTAATGACGGCGGCAACGTTTCCTGTGCCAACGGCAGCAGCTTCTTAATGCCTGCCACCACCGCAAGCGTGGATACATCACCACCCTTCAACATGGACATCAGCACCGCGCGATGACCATCCACGCGCACTTCGTTCTGCTGCGGCGGCGAACCATCGCGCACGTGAGCGACTTGCCCGATGGTGATGGTGGCGCCGTTCACGGTCTTGATCGGCAGATTGTTCAGCTGCTCGATAGCGGTAGGACTATCGTTGAGATTAATGGTGTATTCGTCGTGCCCAATCTTGATGGTGCCGACTGGCACAATCTGGTTCTGCGCTGCCAGCGCGTTGCTCACGTCCTGCGCTGAAAGGCCTTTGGCCGCCAACGCTTGGGGATCAAGATCGAGCATCACTTCACGATTCTTGCCGCCGTAGGGCGTGGGAATCGCCACACCCGGCACCGACACCAGCATCGGCCGAAGGAAGTTCTGCGCGATGTCGAGGATCTTCTGCTCCGACAGCTTGCTGCTGGACAGCGCCATCTGCAGGATCGGTACGGTGGACGCGTTGTAGTTGATGATCTGCGGCGGCGTGATGCCCGGCGGCATCTGCTTGAGCACGGTCTGCGAGATCGAGGTGACCTGGGCAGTCGCGGTGCGGATGTCCACGCCCGGCTGGAAGAAGATCTTCACCACGCCAATGCCCGGCAACGACTGCGACTCGATGTGCTCGATATCGCTGACCGTGGAGGTGAGTGAGCGCTCGTAGTAATAGATAACGCGGCCCGACATCGCACTCGGCGACAGCCCGTTGTACGTCCACACCACGCTGATCACCGGAATGCCGATGTTCGGGAAGATATCCGTCGGCGTGCGCATCGCGGCGAGCGGGCCGACGATCAGAATGAATAGCGCAAGGATGATGAAGGTATAGGGGCGCGCAAGCGCGATCCGGACGAGACCCAACATGCGATAGTTCTCAGCGACAACGCGATTGCGGTGCAGCAATTATCCGCGCCGGATTTCGTCCGCACCTTTCGCGTGCATGAAGATTCTTTCATGTAACGCCGTTGTAACGCCCGTCAGAACACCCACAAGAACGGCGTCACACCGCGGCCGTTTCCTGCAGCCGGCAATCCATGCGAATACGAGTACCGCTCTGATCCCCGTCGATATGCAGCTGAAAATCATGCAATTTGGCAATGGCCGCCACGATGCTCAGGCCAAGCCCATGGCCGGGGGTCTGCATGCTGCCCTCGCCACGATAGAAGCGCTGCCACACGGCATGGCGCTGCTCGGGAGGAATGCCCGGGCCCGTATCGGCGACTTCGATCCGGGCCACGCCTGGCTCAATCCGCGCGATGGATAGATCGACCCGGCCACCGGTCGGGGTGAACTTGATGGCATTCCCGACCAGGTTGCCCAGCGCCTCGAATAGCAGGGTGGGGTCAGCCTGCGCGATCAAGCCCTCCGTGATATGCAGGTCGAAATGCAGCTGGCTATCCTCCGCCAGCGGCGCATACAGTTCGTGCACGTGTCGCAGGGTATCGCCAAGATCGACGGCAACGAAACCTTCGCGACGCCGCCGATCCTCCAGCTCGGAGATCCGCAACAGAGCCCGGAAACGCCCCAGCACTTCGTCGATATCGGCAACGCAACTCTCGATCAATGCAGCGTGCGCGCCCTCCTCGGGCATCTGCTGTTGCACGCGATAGAGTTGTGAACGCAACCGAGTCAGGGGGGTGCGCAGATCATGGGCAATGCTGTCGCAAACACCCTTTACTTCACCCATCAGTTGCTCGATCTGATCAAGCATGCCGTTGACAATGGCCGCCAGTCGGTCGAGCTCGTCATTGCGATTTGCCAGCGGCAGCCGCTTGTGCAGATCGCCACGCATGATCGGCAGCGTGGCCGCTTCGATCTGCCGGATGCGTCGCCGCGGGCCGCGATTGAGGATCAAACCACCGATGAGGCCCGGCACAAGGGTGAACGACAAGCCCCACCACAGCGCATGCAGAATGATGCCGCCGACGCGCGCGGCAATGCGGGTGGTGTGCGCCAATACGAGTACGTCGCCGCTGGGCAAGCGTGCGGCAATAACTGACAACGCGGATGTCGGCGGTGCATCTGGGCCGCTTACCACGGCCTCGGTTGGCAACTGTATGGGTTGTGCGTCGATCTTCAGCGCTGACGGTATATGCAGAATATCGCCCAGCAACCAGTTTCCCTTCGCGTCGAACACGCCCCACGCGTTGTAATTGGTTTTCTCGAGAATCACGTAGTCGTGTAATGCGGACAATAAGTGCGCGCGATCCAGCGTGCTCAGATAGCTCACCTGTTGCTGCAGCTGGCGATCTGTACGCACCTCGAGGTAATGCAGGGTTTCCCAGTAAATCAGGCCCAGCAGTGCGGTGCCCCAGATGACGAAGAACACGCCATAGCCAAGCAGCAGGCGCGACGTCGTGGCGCGCCAATGAAGGGCCAGCACATTGCCCGGCTTTGCGTTGTCAGGCCTCGCTTTATCAGACTTAGCCAAGTCGATACCCCGAGCCGCGCATGGTACGGATCAATGAAGGCAGGCCTTCAATATCCACCTTGCGACGCAAGCGTGCGATATGCACATCAATGAGATTGGTACCTGGATCGAAGCGCAGGCCCCACACGCTTTCGAAGATCATCGCGCGGGTCAGTACCTGGCCCGGGTAGCGCATCAGGAATTCCAGTAACCGGTATTCGGTGGGGAGCAGTTGGAGTTCGCGCCCATCGCGACGTACGGTCCGGCTGATCAGGTCGAGCTCCAGGTCCGCGATTCTCAAGCGCGTCTGCTGTGCCTGTCCTTGCCAGCGACGGCGTAGCAACACCTCCACCCTCGCTGCCATCTCGTCGGGCGCAAAAGGCTTGGTCAGATAATCATCACCGCCTGCACGCAGGCCACGAACGCGTTCGTCGACATCACCGAGTGCGCTGATCATGAGTACGGGTGTCGTGATACCCATCTCGCGCAACCGGGTGATCAAGGCAAAACCATCGATGCCTGGCAGCATCAGATCCAGCGTGATGGCGTCGTAATGCGGCTCCTGCGCTCGCTGCAGACCCTGCAGGCCATCACTTACGCGGTCGGCACTGATGTCGTGGGCAGCCAGCTCCAGCACGATCTCGCGCGCGGTGACCTCGTCGTCTTCGATAACCAAAATGTGTGGCATGTGCCCACCACGCGAGGAAGAATCCGGGGCCTACTATACGAAACGACCTCCATAAAGGAGGCCGTTTCTTAAGGTGACGCTGTTTTGAGCTTACCGTGCCGACAGATCAGGCGGCGAACAGACCGCGCATCTTCTTCATCGCGTTCGCCTCAACCTGGCGGATGCGCTCGGCAGAAACGCCGTATTCATCGGCCAGATCCTGCAAGGTTGCCTTGTCTTCATTCAACCAGCGACGCTGGATGATGTCGCGCGAGCGATCGTCCAGATTCTGGAGTGCGGCAGACAGCGTCCCCATCTGGTTATCCGAATGATCGGCCTCAGCCACGTTATCGTACGGGTCCGCGCCTTCATCAATCAGGAAGGCTTCCGGCGCCGGCTTCGCATCGTCGTCGGCATCTGCAGGGGCTTCAAAGCCAATGTCGCGACCGGACAAACGCGACTCCATCTCGCGCACGGTGGCTTCCGGCACACCGAGATCCTTCGCGACGGTACGCACTTCCTCGGCGTTCATCCAACCCAGGCGCTTCTTGCTCTTGCGCAGGTTGAAGAACAGCTTGCGCTGCGCCTTGGTGGTGGCAACCTTCACAATGCGCCAGTTGCGCAGGATGAACTCGTGCATCTCTGCACGGATCCAATGCACGGCAAAGCTGACCAAACGCACGCCCTGGTCAGGGTCGAAGCGCTTCACCGCCTTCATCAGGCCGATGTTGCCTTCCTGAATCAGGTCGGCCAGCTGCAGGCCGTAGCCGCTGTAACCACGCGCCACGTGCACCACGAAGCGCAGGTGTGACATCACCAGCTTCTTCGCCGATGCCAGGTCTTCAGCCTCGTTGTAGCTGCGCGACAGCGCCTGCTCTTCATCCTGGCTGAGCACCGGAATGCGGTGAACCGCCGAGATATAAGCATCCAGACTGCCAACGACATTAGGAACCGGTAGGTTGGCGGTCACCAAAGCTTGAGACATGTTGGAATCTCCTGAACGAGGGATCAGATTAGCACTCTGGTACTTGGAGTGCTAAAGGCGTCGAGAGTTCCGGCGCCTTTTGTGTACCGAATAGTACACGAATAGGCCAGCCCTGTCCATTCCGGGTGGATGCCAGATGGCTGGGTTTCAAGCATGACTTTCGGGGCGTAAAGGGGAAGTAATCCCGCCTTGAACGTGGCCACAAAAGGAGGGAAACCCTGCTTTGAGGGCTCCCGTGGCCGACCTGATGCTGGGCGCAGTCCCGTCCGCGAAGAGCCTGCGCCCCGTTCATCGCTACGGGGGCCCATCCATCTGGCCCCGTCTCGTTTGCCCAGAATCAGGCAGGCCCGGGCACGTAGCTCAGAACCCCTTCTGCACCGAGAACCAGAACCGGGTCGATGTATCGGCATTGGGGCCGAGCAGGACAGGGGTATTGCCGATAGGCGTCGCCACACTCGCGCTCAGTACCCAGTCTTGCGGCGCGGACCAATGCAAGCCTACACCGACACTGGAAATCCTGCCGCTATTGGGGCCTGGCAGAAAGGTTGTCTTGTACTGCTGCACGTGGCCGCTATCCACAAACAACGAGGCCTGCCACGGGCCCGGCAGCAACGGGAAGATCAGGTCATGTCGAAACTCGATCGTTCCAAGGTCGCCTTGAGCGCCGGAAAGCACACCCACGTCATAGCCGCGCACCGTCGTATTCGGTCCGCCCAGATAGAACTGCTCCGACGTATCAAGATTGCGGTTGGCCCATTGCCCCGAGAAACCGAAATACAGCGCATTCGTTGGATTGAGCTGCAGCAGCCGCGAAATGGAGAAGTCGTACTTGGTGTAGCTGCCTTGCGTGCGCGGTCCCAATAGATCGGCAAACTCTGCGTAAACGTTGTCAAACCCGAGGCGACCATAGGTCACGCTCATATTGAAGTTGGTGATACCTCGCGCATCGCGCTGATCGCCTGCCAACGTGGCTGTCCAGGAATTCGTGTGACGATTGGTTTCGATCGACGCGATGTCGATATCGTCCTTGAGGCGTTTGTGATCGAACTCGATCTGCCCGTATAAGTTGTACGCGGTGTTGCGGATGAACGGCTGCAATACATTCACGCTCGCCACTTGAGCTGAGCCGTGCGCATGCAGATCCTCAAGCCCATTGCCAAGGTGGTAATCAAGCCCTGATACCGCCGCGCCTATCGTCGTGCCCTGCCCATTCAACAGATAGCGATAACCGATGCGACCGTAACTCATACTACTACCCGAACTCAGCGCACTGAGATCCAGCAGATCACCTTGATGCAGTAGGCCGTTTACGTCGAAGCTGCCACTGAGACGAACGCGATCCGTATAGCGATTGCCGTAATCGTCCAGGCCAAGCGTGCCGGTGTAACGTGGCGCATCGGTAACGTCGACCAGCATGTCGGATGTTCCCACGGTCGCGCCTGGACGCAGCACCGAATTGACCGACGCACCGGGAATGTCGGACAACAACAGCAGACTGCGTTCCATCGTGTACTCGGTCACCGGTTGCCCTGATTGCAATGGCGCGAGCGTCGCATTCAATGGGCGATCGGAAACGGCACTCTGATTCTGCAACGTGACATTCCCATAGCGCGCCTCCACAACAGCAATGCGAACAACACCATTGCTCAGCGTTTGCGCCGGTATATACGCGCTATCGAGCGGATAGCCATGATCGTGATAAGCCTGTGTGATGCGCTCCGCCAGCGCATCGAGATCATTCAACGTGAGGGTCTTTCCCTCTCCCGAAGCCACCAGGGCATGCAGCATGTCCGTAGGCAACAACGTATTGCCGGTGATTTCGATCGAGCGCACCACAAACGGTGTGGTGTCGGTAGCACGATTCGCGCTCGGGTGTTGAATGGTGAGCCCAAGGTTCGAAGATGGCGTCGGCGTACTCGGCGGCGTCACCTGCTGCAGAATCTGACCACTGGTGGGTGGCGGTGTACCGCGCGTCTGCGCATCTACTGCTGTAGTACCCAGTGCGAGTGACAACGCAAGACAAAGCAGAGAAAGCCGCGGAACCATGATGCGCATCGGGGTCATGAACAAATCGCCAGAGCTGAGGGATGGTGTCGATGAACGAGTAACCGTGTGTAGCGCTGATGTGCTCCTCATAGAGACGAATCGGTGGGCAACCGCACACCACCATCGAGAACCTTGAGCGGGAGCCCGGAATGGAAGTCCGAACGTATGCGGTTACGCTCGACCGCGCGATGCCTCATCTTCTGATTGCCGGTGAACACACCCGCGGTGTCAGCATCCGCTACACCGTAAGGGGTAGCGATCTGCCGTGGCCCCATCAACACGCCTTGAATCTGTGCCAGCCAACTGTCTGGCACACCCGTCCCTGTCGTACCAAGGCTGGTGATGTTGGCGTAGGTCGTCGTCACCGGATCGAGCACGAAGTAGTTAGCCGCATCATCACCATCAACGGTAATGCCCGTGACGGTAACGAGCTTGTGCTTGCCCACATACGGATTGCCAAAATTGGCCGACCCGTCGGTAAACCCGACCTGATCCCCCGGCAACACGCCCTTGCCGATCAATATCACCCCATCCCCGTCCCCACCGTTGTAGTACCGGTTGGTACCCGTCGCATTCACCACAATACCTAACGGCGTGATGTTGGCCGTTGTGGTGGTCGAGGTATTGAAAACATAGTTGCCCGCATCCGCACCACTACCGGTGATGCCATTCACAGTGACTGTTTTGCCATTGCCAACGTTCTTGCTGTCGAAGAGCGCCGAGGTATTACTGAAGCTCAATTGGTCACCCGGCAATATCCCCACCCCGCTCAACGAGACGATGTCGATGGCGTTGCCGTCATAGACCTTGTTGGTGCCGCCCGCATTCACCGTGATCATCAACGGGGTGATATTCGCGGTGGTCATGGCGGTGTTGTTGAGCAGCACGTAGTTGCCTGCGTCCGCACCGCTGTCAGTGATGCCATCGACCGTAACGCTCTTGCCGTTGCCGACGTTCTTGTCGGAGAAATTCGCCGAAGTATTGGCGAAGTTCACCTGATCACCAGCGAGCACGCCAGAGCTGCCGAGCCCGACCGTATCCAGCGTATTGCCGTCATAGACCTTGTTGGTGCCGGTCGCATTCACCGTAATCCCCAACGGCGTGACGTTCGCAGTCAACCCCGTAGGCTGTACCAGAATGTAGTTGCTGGCATCCGTACCGCTGACGGTCATATCCGTAGTGACTGTCTTGTTGTTGCCCACGTTCTTGTTGTCGAACGTGCCGACGGTATCGTTACCCAATGCCACATTGTCGCTCCCGAGAACACCCGAGAGCAGTGAGCCGGTCAGCGTGTCGTCGGTGGTGCCGTTGTAGACACGATTGGTCGCCGTCGTGCCGGTGACATAAAGCGTGGCCGGTGTGATGTTCACCCAATCGTCGCCGCCTACGAAGGTGTAATTGCTAGCGCTTGCCGTGCCATTGCCGACCAGGGAGAAACCATTCAAGCCACCTGCAGCGAACGACTGACGCTGACCAACATCCTTGGTGCTCAGCGTCCCGGTGCCAGACAACGTGAGCGTCTGTCCATCGACGCCGGTCAGTACACCGTTGTTACCGAACAGGCTGGCATCGGCATTCGTCGTGGCATCGTAAACGCGTGTACTGGTAAGACTGAGCACAGCCGGATTAATCGTGGCGCTGGTCGTCGTACTGGTATTGAAGCTGTAGTTGGCAGCATCCGGACCCGCGGCGGCGATGCCATTCACGGTGATCTGCAAACCACTACCCACGTCGGACTGACTGAAGTCGGCCGAGGTATCGGTAAAACTCAGCACATCGCCGCCCAGCAAGCCATGCCCGAGCAGATCGACGGATGCGGTGGTCGTGCCGTCGTAAGTCTTGTCGCCGCCGGTGGCGCTGACCGTGATGGCAAGCGGATTGATCTGGAGCGTGTCGGTACCACCGGACAACGTGTAATTGCTGGCGAGCGCCGCGCCGTTGCCACCCAAAGTGAGACCATCAGTGCTGAAATCTGCTCCGGTATACGTCCCAACATTCTTGCTGGACACCGTTCCCGCGCCGCTCAAAGTCAACGTTTGTCCGCCAAGTCCTGTCAGTACACCGTTACTGCCGAACAGGCTGGCATCGGCATTGGTGCCGGCATCGTAGGAACGCGTGCCGCTCAGGTCGAGCACGTAAGGTGTGATGATCAGCGTGTCTTTGCCGCCAACCAACGTGTAATTGCTGGCCGATCCTGTGCCGTTCGCAAGCGCCAGACTGCTCAGATTGAATTGCGCTGTACCGGTGTAGGTGTCGACATTCGCGCTCGACACAATGCCCGAACCGCTCAAGTTCAAGTTTTCGCCTGCGACGCCTTGCACCACACCACCGGTGCCAAACAGGCTGGCGTTCGCATCGGTATTGGTGTCGTACGGGCGTGTCCCGGTGAGATTGATCACGTACGGCGTGATCGTGACTGAATCGGTGCCGCCCACCAGCGTGTAGTTGCTGGCCAGCGATCCGTCGTTGTCATTCAAGGCCAAGTTGTTTAAGCCGAATGGCGCATACGTGCCGACGTCCTTGCTTGATGCGGTACCCGTACCACTCAATACCAGCGTCTGGCCATCGACACCGTTGACGACACCGTTACTGCCAAGCGAGCCGGCGTTGATCGTCGTGGTGCCGTTGTACACCTGCATGCCGACCAAGTTGATGATGGCCGGTGTGATGTTCGCATTCGTTGTCGCAGTCGTGTTGATGAGCTTGTAATTACCCGCATCGCCGCCAGTGGCACTAATACCGTCCACCGTAATGTCGATACCTGTGCCGGCATTGGCCGTACTGAAATTGGCCGACGTATCGTCGAAGTGCACTGTCGCTGAGTCGATAGGCAGGACGCCTGTACTGGTCAAACCTACCGTAGCGGTCGCGTTGCCGTCATAGGTCTTGTTGTTACCACTCGCCACGACAGTGATCGGCAACTGTGTGATATCGGCGGTAATACCCGTCGGTTGCACAAGGATGTAGTTGCCGATATCCGAACCGCTAACGCTCATGTTGGTCGTGACGCCGATACCGTCACCCACATTCTTGGTGGCAAACGTACCGGTGCTGTCGCCACCCAGCGTGATGATATCGCTGCCCTGCACGCCCTTCAGAGTCGAACCGCTCAAAGATGCCGCGTTGGTGCCGTCGTATACCTTGTTGGCAGCTACCGTGCCGTCCACCGTCAGGGTGGCCGGCGTAATGTTGACCACATCGGTGCCACCGATCAGCGTGTAGTTGCTGGCCAGTGAACCCTTGAGGCCGCCCAATGCATAATTATCGATGGCACCCGCGGCGAACGATTCCGCTCCAACATTCTTGGACTGAAGGGCGTTGGTATTCGTGCTCGACAACTGCAAGGTCTGTCCATCGATGCCATCCACCACACCGCCCGTGCCGAACAGCGCAACATCGGCATCAATACCGGCATCGTAAGTACGCGTACCGGAAAGATTGATAATCACCGGCGTGATGTTCGCGCTAGTCGTCGCCGCTTTGTTCGGGTTGAGGATGGTGTAGTTACCCGCAGCCGTACCGGTAAGCGCAATACCCGACACGTTGATCGTAATGTTGTTCGCGGCATTCGGACTGGTGAAGAGCGCCGAGCTATCGCTATAGCCGATGCTGTTGATGTCGCCAGCAAGGATGCCACTGCTGCTCAAGCCGACAGTGGCTGTCTCGGTGGTGTCGTAGACCTTGCTCTGTCCAGTGGCGGCAACCGTAATCCCCAACGGTGTGATGTTCGCTGCCAGCGTTGGCTGCGTGATGCTGTAGTTGCCGGCATCGGTGCCCGCCAGGCCCATATTGGTTGTCACCGTAATGCCATTGCCGACATTCTTGGTGGCGAATGTACCGGTGGTGTCACCGGTCAGGGTGATCGTCTCTCCAAACGGCGAAGGCGAAAGCGTTGCACCGGTAATCGTGGCAGCAGTAGTGCCATCGTAAGTTTTGTTCTGGGCCACCGCGCCGCTGATGGTCAGCTGATAAGGCGTAATCGTCAGCGTATCGGTACCACCGATCAGCGTGTAGTTGCTGGCCAGTCCCGTGCCATTCGCAAGCGCCAGGCTGCCAAGGTTGAACTGCGCCGCACCGGTATACGTGCCGACATTCTTGCTCGATACCGTGCCCGTGCCGCCCAAAGTCAGGTTCTGGCCAGCGATACCCGCGATGACGCCGCCAGTGACAAACAGATTGGCGTTCGCGTCCGTGGCGTCATCGTAAACACGCGTACCGGTGAGATTGATGATCCGCGGCAGAATGTTTGCACTGGGGCCGGGGATGTAATTGACGCTGTAGTTACCGCCATCCTTGCCGCCAGCGGCGACGCCCGCCACCGTGATCGCCAAACCATTACCGACATTGCTTTGGCTGAAATTGGCCGAGGTGTCGGTAAACGTCACGCTGTCGCCAGTCAGGATGCCCGTACTGGCAAGGCTCACATTCGCGGTCGTGGTGCCGTCGTAATATTTGTTGTTACCGGTGGCCGTGACGGTGATCGACAGCGGCGTGATATTCGCCGTGATCGCCGTGGGCTGCACGATAATGTAGTTGCTCGCATCCGTGCCGCTGATGGTCATGCTGGTGCTGACCGGCTTTGCATTACCCACGTTCTTGTTATTGAACTTGCCGGTAGTGTCGTTGCCAAGCACCACATTATCGGAACCCAGCAGACCAACCAGAGTCGAGCCGCTCAGCGATGCCGTGGTGGTAGCGTTGTACACCATGTTGGCAGCTACGGTCCCGCTTACCGTCAACGTAGCTGGCGTAATGGTGACCCAGTCGGTGCCACCCACCAGCGTGTAGTTGCTGGCCACCGCTGAACCGATGCCGTTAAGCGTGAAGCCACTCAAACCGGTAGCCGCGAACGGCTGTTGCACACCGACATTCTTGGTCGACAGTTCACCGGTACCGCCCAACTGCAACGTCTGACCATTGATGCCGGTGAGCACACCGTTGTTGCCGAACAAGGTATACGACGCATCCGTTGCCGCGTCGTAAACACGTTGTCCGGTCAGGTTGAGCACGACCGGGGTGATCACACCGTTATTGCCGCTTCCTGTCGAAGGCAAAATGTAATTCGAGAGATTGGTGCCGGCGTTGGCCAGGTAATCGGATGTCGTAAGGGTGGCATTGACGGTCAAGCCGGTGCCCGCATTGGGGCTCGCATAGTTGGCGCTTGCCGTCTGCGGCAGCGTGGCACCCTGCCCGGCAACGAAGCCGCTTATCGTGTAGTCCGACGCGGAGAGTGTCGCGAAGGTACTGCCGTCATAGGTCTTGGTAGGCGCACCCGTAATGGTGACAGTCAACGGCGCTGGCGTAATGCTGGCCGTGAGACTCGGCTGCAGCAGCGTGTAGTTGGACGCGGAGGTACCGCCGATGGCGAAGCCACCGATGCTAACGGCCAGATTGTTGCCGACATTCGATTGGCCGAATTGTCCGGTCGCGCCGCTGGATGACAAGGTCACGCTGTCGCCACCGAATATGCCATTCAATATGCCAGCGCTGGTATTGAGCGTATCGGCGGTAGTGCCGTCGTAGATCTTGTTGTTGGCTATCACGCCCGAGATCGTCAACGGTGCCGGCGTGATGTTGGCCGTCAGTCCACTCGGCTGCACCAGCAAGTAGTTGGACGCTTCCGATCCGCTAATGCTGAAGGTGCCTGGTGTAACCGCAAGACCGTTCCCCACATTCGATTGCGAAAATATGCCCGTGGTTGCCGACGTCAGATCGACCTTGCCGGCATCGGTGGAAACCAGGCCGGCAAGCGCCGCCGTGGATACGTTGAGCGTATCGGCGGTGTTCGCGTTGTAGACCTTGTTGGTCGCATAGACACCGGTGATATACAGCGGCGCCTGCGTGATCGTGCCTGTGCCTGTCGCGGTGGTCGGCAAGATGTAATTGCTGAACAAGGTGCCCGCGTTAGCAGTGAAGTCGCTGGAGACGAGACTCGCAGTAACGCCCTCGGTGCCGGCATTCGGGCTGTTGTAGCTGCTGTTCGCCAGCGGTGTAAACGTAGCGCCTTCGCCATTGACGAAACCGCTGATTTGAAAATTGGCCCCCGTCAGCGTGACATTGGTGGTGCCGTTGTACACCTTGGTGGGGTTGCCAATGATGCTCGCGGTCAGCAGCGCCGGCGTAATGGTGCCTGTACCGTAGGCTGTGATCGGGAACGAATAATTATTGAGATTGGTGCCCGCACCCGCCGTGAAGTCCGCCTCGATCATGCTGGCTGTGATCGGCTGCGAACCAACATTGACCGTGGCGTACTGCCCCGCGATGGTCTGGTTGACGGTCGCGCTGTCGGTGCCCTGGAAACCCGAAAGGGTGAAATCACCCGCCGCAATTGTCGCGACATTATTCCCGTCGTAAACCTTTGTCGGGTTGCCGGTAATCGCCGCATTGAAGTTGATCGAGACCGGTGCCGGCGTGATGGTGCCGTAACCGGTCATCAGCGCTGGCAGCACGTAGTTCGTCAGCAAGGTGCCCGAACCGGCAGCGTAATCGGACGGACTCAGGGATGCGCCGACCGGCTCAACACCTGCATTGGGCGACCCATAAATACCGGTTGGCTGGGTCACCGTGATGCTCTGGCCTGGCAGTAATCCACTCAGCGAATAATTGGAGCTGCTCAGCGAAGCATTGGTGTTGCCGTCGTAGACCTTGGTCGGATTGTTGACGATGGAGCCGGTCAACACGATGGGATTGATCGTGCCAGGGGTCGTCACACTGGCAGGGAAGCTGTAGTTGGACAACAGAGTGCCGGAGGCGGCCGTAAAGTCCGATGCTTCCAGATTCGCCGTCACCGTAATGCCGCTGCCAGCATTAGGCGTCGCGTACGTCGATGAGCTGTTCTGCGTGACAGTGGCGCTCTGGCCCGCAATGAAACCGCTGACCGAGAAATCCGAACTGGGAACGTCGGCAGCAGTCGTGCCGTCGTAGATCTTGGTCGGGTTACCGGTGAGCGTGATGGTAAGTGGCGCAGGTGTGATATTTGCCGTCAATCCAGACGGCTGACTGAAGGTGTAGTTGCCTGCTGAAGCACCGCCAATGCTGAATCCGGTAGCCGTCACCGCCAGATTGTTGCCGACGTTCGACTGACTGAAAGTGCCGCTAGCACCGGTATCGGATAGCGTGACCGTGTCGCCGCCAATCACACCGCTCAAGGTCGCGCCGCCGAGATTCAGCGTGTCCGCGTTGGTGCCGTCATAGACCTTGTTGTTAGCCGTCACACCACTAATGAGCAACGCCAGTGGTGTGATGTTGGCCGTGAGGCCTGTCGGCTGCGTCAGGATGTAATCGCCGGCCTTGCTGCCGGTAAGCGTGAACCCACTCGTCGTCACCGCCAATCCATTACCGACGTTCGACTGACTGAACGTGCCTGAGGCACCCGAGGTACTCAACGTGACCGAACCCACATCGCCGGTGAGCACGCCATACAGGCTGGCGCCAGCGTCATTGAGTGTGTCGGCGGTTGTGCCGTTGTAAACCTTGTTGTTCGCAAGCACGCCGCTGATCAGTAACGGCGCCTGCAAGATGGTGCCATGCCTTGCCCGGTGGTCGGCAGGATGTAGTTACTGAGATTGGTGCCGGCGTTCGCGATGAAATCGGTCGACGAGAACGTGGCGATGATATTTTCCGGGCCAGCTTCCGCCGATACATACGCATTCGGCGTGTGCGCGCTGACCGTCGCACCTTGGCCGGCAACGAATCCGCTCAACAGGTAATTGCTCGGCGTGACGGTAGTCACCGTAGTGCCGTCATACACCTCGGTCGGATTGCCGATAATGGAGGCCGTGATCGGCGCTGGCGTAATCGTGCCGACGTTCGCGCTGACGGCGGAACCGGAGAAGGTGTAACCGTAGACGGGGATCTTGCCGGTGGCGTCCGTCATGACTAAGCCGGATATCGAATTCGGCCCCGTAACCAAAATGCCGGTGCCGGCATTCGATGTTCCGTAAGTACCCGGCGCGCTCGTGATCAGGTTGCCGTTGACCAGCCCGGTCGAAGTGATATTGGAACCGGCAAGGGTCGCCGTGGTGGTGCCGTCATAAACCTTGCTCACCGTGCCGGTAAGGCCGGTGATCTTTAGCGTCGGCGCAAGGCTATACAGGAAACCATTACCGCTCGCTCCCGCTGCAGGCGCCGTGGCATAGGGCGCGTTGTACTGAATGAAACCCGGCGTAAGCCCGCCGGCCGTATCTAGCGTCGGGTTAGTGGAATAGATCAGCCAGGAGGCTGAGGTTCCAGTGGAAACTGCCGCGCTTCCGTCGTTGTTGACGAAGTTCGCCGTCGTGGCCAGCGTCACTCCCGTACCGCCTTTGATCGCTGCACCCGACGCAATCGTCAGGTTTGCACCACCGGCATCCATCGTGACGCCACCGGCGCCACTCACCGAAGCGTTGACGTTGATCGCGTGATACGCCAGCAGCGTGAGACTCGCGCTGGCATTGGTCCAGCTGATGGCAGCGTTGACGCTGATGTCACCGGCACCAGCCGATTGCACACCCACACCGGAAGCGCCAGTCGCGGTGGTCTGCTCGGTGACATTGGTGCCACCATTGAGCGTGCTGGAGATCGTGGCCGCCGATGGCGCGTCGATCGTCAGATTGACCGGATCGACCAACCATGTACCGGCGCTACCATGCGGGGCAGCGGCCGTGATGTGTGCATCGCTGGCCAGATTGAAATGGGCCGCTGACGTTTCAATCGATCCGCCGCTGCCTCCATTCGGTGCACTGGCATCCAGTGTGCCGCCAACATTGACCGTGCCGGCATCCATCCCGCCTAGCAACGTAATCGTGCCGTTGTGATTCTGTACGGTCTGCGCCTGCACGACGCCCGTGTTGTTGACCACACTAGCCAGCACGGCATCTTTCGCACCGGCCGTCATGATCACCTGGCCACCATTGGCCACGATCAGCTGCCGGTTCTCCGCCAGATTGTTCAACGTGCTCTGATCCACTTGCAGGTGGACCAGCTGATTGCCGTTGAAGGTCAACGTAGCTGCACTGCCGCCGCCCAAGGCGACCGTTCCCAGCTGTGCGCCAATGACACCTTGATTAGAGACCTGATTGCCGATCAGCGCGACATAACCACCGTTCGCGGCGTTGATCATGCCCTGGTTGATCACACTGCCCTTGCCCGACCCGCTGAAACTACGGCTGTCCGATCCCAGCGAACTGTTATCAAAATCCAGTGTGGATGCGACCAAGCCGCCAACGTTCACCTGCGCGCTCTGGCCGAACAGAATGCCATTGGGATTGATCAGCCAGACTTGGCCATTGGCATTGAGATGTCCAAAGATCTCGCTCGGCGTACTGCTCAAGACGCGATTGATCGCAATCGAGCTAGCCCCGGGTTGCTCGAAATTCACCGTCTGGTTCGAGGCAATATTGAAGCTCTGCCAGTTCAACGAGAGCGTCTGGCTGTTCTGCTTGATGGTGGTCGTTGCACCCGACTGCTGTATCAACCCTGAGCCCGCGGTGATCTGCCCGCCTGTTGGGCCACTACCCGCTTGCGCCAGCCCGGTCATGCCCAGCGATACCGCCAGCGCAGAGAGCATGAGTGCGCGACGCCCCACCACGCATAACCGCGATGTACTGCCCGGCTTGTTATTACGGGCCAATTCGGAAGCAGGTACCCACTGTGACATCGCACGGTTCCAGCACAGACGATAGATCTGATTCATGGCTAAACACACCTTTTTGTCTAGTGACACACAAGCGATCGGATCGTTGCGACGTCGCTCCATAACTTCGTTATGGGCCAATCAACTCAAGCGTGGTTCTGTGTTGCCTAACTACGATTCGTTTTAAACGATTCACTTTGAATCAGCAGCTGCCCATCGAACGTTCATCTTGGAAACAGAAATACGGCGCATCTGGCATGAGCCAGGCACCGTCATTTTTAATGTGGTCTCGCCAAATCCCGAAGGGACTATTCACGGTCATCCGGCCGCAGTAAAGAGCGACCTTCTCACTAAAGGTCCCAACCCACTCACACGAATATGCCTGAGCATTTGTGCCCATCCCCCGGATCGATACCATTCGCCCTCCACGCGTTTGGCAGTCACCCTATGACGACATGAACTACTGAAGCTTCAGCCTCAACCGCACTATTTCACACCCCCTGATGCAAAACAGCCCCGCTGAATTTCATTGGCACTCATGCGAAAGTTTCCGGATCTTATCGTACAAAAATCCAAATAGGCAATGCATTTAGCCGTCCATTCAAATGTGAAATCCACATAAAAGACTAAATCAAACACCAGGCATTTAATGACTCAAACAATTACGCCATAACATTACGATGCTAATCGCAATATTTTGCCAATCAAAACTCTAAAACCCTTATTAACGTCATTTACGCCTGAATTATCTGCCTGCCGTTGCGCGCAAGAAATAACGTCTATGCTATTCGCTCGTTCAACAGGATTGGCCGTATCAGTGCCCGCACAGCGTTCTTGACCAGTTGCAACAGCAACCAAACTCGCGTCTGATAATTTATGGCCTGTCTAAAGACAGGCGTTTCACTTAAAGCGATATCGACAGCCACTTGCTGGCTGTATCGATTGAGGTCAACTCACGCCGTCGCTAGCGCAGCCTTCGAAGGTAACGACCAGTCTATCGACGCTTGGCCGTGCGCCTCGAGATAGCGGTTGGCTGCCGAGAAATGCGCGCAACCGAGAAACCCGCGATGGGCAGACAACGGCGATGGATGTACGGACTTGAGTACGCAGTGCCGGCTTGAATCGATCAGTTGGCCTTTGCGCTGGGCGTAACTGCCCCATAGCAGAAACACTAGGCCTTCCCGCTCACGATTGAGCGCATCGATCGCGGCATCCGTAAAACCTTCCCAACCTTTGCCTTGGTGTGAAGCCGCAAGGCTGCGCTCCACCGTAAGCACACTGTTGAGCAACAGCACGCCGCGATCAGCCCACGGGGTAAGACAACCATGATCGGGTGCCGTAATACCAAGGTCGCGTTTGATCTCTTTGAAGATGTTCTGCAACGATGGCGGCGGCGGTACACCAGGCCGCACTGAGAAGCAGAGGCCGTGCGCCTGGTCCGGACCGTGATAGGGATCCTGCCCGAGAATCACCACCCGTACGGCATCGAAAGGCGTATGCGCGAACGCGGCGAAGATCTCCGGCCCCGGCGGATAGATCACCTTGCCTGCGTGTTTCTCCGCACGCAGGAAATCAGCCAGCGAACGCATCGGCGGACGCTCCAGATAATCGCCAAGGCGTGCCTTCCACGAAGGCTCCAATTTGATCTGCTCGCCACTCATTCTGCTTTGCTTCGCTCGCGCAGGTGCCGCGCTACGCGCAACTGGAACAATAATTTGGTGATCAGCAGTGTCTCTTCCACTGGTTTTTCGACGAGATCATTGGCCCCAGCCCTGAGCAGTGCAGCCTGATTCGCCTGGTTCTCATCGCCGGTCATCACCAGTACTGGCAGTTTGCCCTTGCTGTAACCAAACTCGCCACGGATCAACTCCAGCAGGTCGCCACCGGTCAGCTCACCTTTCAAGCTGACGTCCGTAAGCACCAGATCGGCGCCAACTTCACCTTGCGCGCGATCGGTTTCAAGCATCGCCAGTGCATCTTCCACGCTAACCACATGGCGCACCGTCAAGCCGATTTTCTCCAGCATGCGGCGCGTGGCCAGCGCGACGACACGACTGTCTTCGACATACAGTACCGTGCCTTCGGCGGCACTCTCAGGCCGCACATAACCACGGATGAATTCGGCCAGTGCTTGGAAGCCAAGCGATTTATCGAAATAGTCGGTGACGTGCTCGCCCAGCGTGCGCCGATGCAGGCGATCGTCGACATCACCGGAGACCACCACAATCGGCACATAGATCTGTGGCGCCGATTCACGCACATAACGAGCCAACTCGAGTCCGTCCATGTCAGGCAGACGGAGTGCAATGGTGATGAAATCGAACACGCCGCTATCGAGCAGTTGGTGCGCTTCGGCGCCCGTGCTGCAACCAACCACTTCAGCCTCCGGCAACTCGGCCTTGAGCACGCGTGCGATTAGTTGACGTACCACCTTGGAGCCATCGACCACCAGCACGCGCGGCGCGGCACTGAGGTTGCGATGACTGATACTTGTACTCATCCCCGATCCACCCACCTTTAGAGCCTGCTTGATATCTCTGAGTGGCTCGCGCCGGATGCTGTAGGCCGGCGCTCCATGCCGAACGACTCACTGGCGCCATCCTGACGCCATAGGCCTGTACATACTCAATGCGGCATCACACCTACGCCAATGCGCAGATGATCACCATCTAATGTTTCAGGCTGCCTGGCGCAGCTGCCATGCGCTGACCAAACGGGCCCCGAGCCAACCGAGCGTCGCCGCTGCAAGCGGCACCGCCAGCAGCAGCCATAGTGGCAAGCCACCGACTTGCAGCTTGCCATCATAGGCTTGGCTGAGCCTTGCGACTGGCTCAGCCAGTGCAAACTCGATCAGCATCGCTAACCCTGCCGCGATCAGGCCGCTGAACAAGCCATACCAGATGCCTGCGTAAAGATACGGACGACGCACAAACGCACGACTCGCACCGACCAGCATCAGCACACCGATTTCTTCGGCGCGACTGGAAATATCCATCCGCACCGTGTTGCCTACCACTAGCAACGCAGCCACCGCCAACAAGAGGGCAAGTACCAGCACCACGCGATTGCCGACACCGAGCAACGCATCTAGCCGCTGCCTCCAGGTTCCGCTGTCTTGCACCATATCCACGCCATGCATGGCGCGCATATCGGTGACCAGTTGCTCAACCGTGGCGGCATCGAGACCATCCTTCGGCTGCACCTGCAAGACAAAGGGCAGTGGATTGTTATCCAGCGCATGCAACGCGCCGGAGAACCCCTGCATCTTCGCCAATTCGTCCATGCCTTGCTGTGGCGTCTTTACCGTGACGCTCGCAACATCGCCACGATCACCCAGTTGCTTGGCTAACAACTGCGCCGTGGTGCTGCTCTGATCGGTCTGCAAAAAAACGCTGACGGCCTGGTTCTGACCCAGTGCATCGCCCAATCGCTGCACATTGCCCAGCAACAGATAGAACGCCAGCGGCAAAGCCAGTGCCAGCCCCATAACCGCTACGGTAAGCAAGGTACCCAGCGGACGCGAGGCAAGCCGGCGCAGACTCGCTGCCGCACTCCAGCCGTGATGTTCGCGCCAGCCGGCGACACGTCGGACGCGGCTGCGCTCGGTACGTGGTGCGGCATCGGGCAATTCGTTCGATGTGGTTTCCGGCGGCATGTTCACAGCACCTCCTGCGAGGCGATGTCGGCCACCAGCCGACCGTGATCGAGAACCACCACGCGTTTCTTCATGCGTTTGATCAGCGGCAAGTCGTGGCTGGCGATCAACACGGTGGTGCCTACCAGCTGGAATTCGGCGAACAGCTCCATGATCTCCACCGCCAATTGCGGGTCGAGATTGCCGGTGGGTTCGTCGGCGATCAACAAGCTGGGCTTGGCGACAATCGCACGGGCAATGCCGACACGCTGCTGCTCACCCGTGGATAGCGTGGCCGGTAGCTGGCGCTCATAAGCGAGCAAGCCAACCTTCTCCAGCGCCACACGTACCCGTCGGGTGCGCTCGGCCGGCACGATGCCGCCAATCATGAGCGGTAGCTCGACATTGGCAAACACGGTGCGATCCATCAACAGGCGATGATCCTGAAACACCATGCCGATGCCACGGCGCAGCTTAGGAATGCCACCGCGGCCAATCTTGCCGAGGTGCTGGCCATCCAGCGTGATGTGACCGTGCGAGGGCCGCTCGATCAACGCCAGGAGCTTGAGCAGGGTGCTCTTGCCGGCACCCGAGTGACCGGTGACAAAGGCCATCTCGCCCGTCGCCACCTCAAAGGAAAGCTGCGAGAGCGCCTCGTGGCCACCTTCGTAGCGTTTGCTGACCTGATCGAAGCGGATCACCGCGTGTCCCCGTCCCTATATTCCAGTGAAGGGAAGAATACGGGATGCGCACGTGAAGGTGAGCGTCAACCTGCGTGCCGCCATCGCGAAATTCAGCGATGACGGCCAACGGTTCAGCGGCCGGTGAACAACCGTGTCAGTCGGCGGAAGAAACCCTGCTTCTTCGGTGAGTGCGTTTCACTCGCCACGCTTGGCTGCGCGGCAACCTGCCGAGAAGGCCGTGCACTGGATTCCGCTGCACCACGCTCACGCGGCGGGCGACGCTCACCGCGCGGCGGCCGGTTGTTGTTCTCGGCGGCATTTGGCGTGGCCGTAGCTACGCCGCTCTCGCCACCTTCGCGACGACGACCGCGACCACCGCGACGACGGCGACGCTTCTCACCCTCTGCACCCGCTACGGCGCCTTCCGTTGCGATCGGGCGCGGCGCGGCTTCGGCCGCAACAGCACCCTCGCCTTGCGGCACACGAGGCTCGCGTGGCGGACGACCTTCCTGCGAGCGCCCTTCGCGCGGCGCACGCTCACCATTGCTGCCACCGCTACGACCACCACCGGAACGGCTACGTGCCGGCTTCTTTTCGTCGGCACGCGGCGTCACCTTGTCACCAAAAGCGGCGCTATCCGCAGCGGCTTCGGCAACGAACTGCGCGTCGATTTCGCGCGGCTTCGGCATGATCAGCATGTCCGGCTCAACCGTGGCCACCGGGATCTTCTGGCCGATATAGGCCTCGATGTCCGGCAAGCTCATGGCGTACAGATCGCACGCGAAGCTGATGGCATCGCCCTCAGCACCGAGGCGAGCCGTACGGCCGATGCGATGCACGTAATCCTCGGCATCCTGCGGCAGATCGTAGTTGAACACGTGGCTGACAGCCGGAATGTGCAGGCCGCGCGCAGCGACATCGGTGCACACCAACATATCCAGCTGACCTTCCTGGAAACGCTGCAGCAACTTTTGACGCTTCAGCTGCGGCACGTCGCCAGACAGCGCGCCGACACGATAGCCCTGCCGCTTCACGCGATCAGTAATGCGCTCGGCAGCAGCCTTGGTATTCACGAAAACGATGCTGCGCGTGGGCGTCGTGCGCTCCAACAGGTTTAGCAACAGCGGCATCTTCTCTTCTTTCGAGGGGAAGTAGACGAGCTGGCGAACCCGGTCAGCGGTGACGTTCTCGGTCTCCACCACCAGCTTTTCCGCCTCGTGCATGTGCTCGTAGGCCAGCTCCAGCACGCGATGACTGAGCGTGGCGGAGAACAGCAGCACCTGGCGCTGCTCGCGCGCAGGCAGCCGACGGAAGATGAAACGCACGTCCTTGATGAAACCGAGGTCGAACATGCGGTCGGCTTCGTCGACCACCATCACTTCGACGCTATCCAGGCCGAACACGTGCTGCTTGTAGTAATCGAGCATGCGACCGGGGGTGGCGATGATGATGTCGCAGCCATCCTTGAGTTGCTGGCGCTGCTTGTCATAGTCGACGCCACCGTAGATCAGCGCAGTGCGCAGGCCGGTATGGCTGCCAATCGCTTTGGCATCCTTTTCGATCTGGATCGCCAGCTCGCGGGTGGGCGCGATCACCAGGGCGCGTGGATCACTGTCCTTGCGCTCGGCTGCGGCGGGCTGGGTCAGCAGGCGGTTCATCAGAGCCACCAGGAAGGCGCAAGTCTTGCCGGTGCCCGTCTGGGCTTGACCGGCAACGTCGCGACCGGCCAGTGCCACCGGCAAAGTCAGCGCCTGAATCGGCGTGCAGCGGGTGAAGCCCGCTTCGTCGAGGCCCTGCTGTAACCGTGGGTGGAGATCAAAGTTAGTAAAGAAAGTATCGGTAAGTACGGTCTGGGACATTTAGGTATGTGATTAGGCGGTACAGGCGTCCGCTCGCTCGCGGTGCGCCCGGTCCCGCGGCAAAAGACAGCACGGGACGGGTGGATGAAGGCGGCGCAACCTGACAGTTGGCATATCGTGGCCGGGCGAGCCTCGCGAGCCTAAAGTGAGGCTACGCATGGCTTCGCGGGCCGGCGACATGCGCCACTGCGGCGCCGAAGTGGCGGGCTGGCGATGACCGGCAGTTCCGCTGGCATAGGTGAAAAGGCTCGTATCCCGGCCCGGACTTCCCGTCCAAAACCGGACTCTTTAGAGGAGAGTCTTCTTACCTATGTCAACGGAACCGTCCGTTGCCGCCCTTGAATCGCTTGAATCGCGCCCCGAGTTACGCTGGAATGGAGGCCTGCCGCAACGGCATCACCTCTTTTACGGTTCGACCCGCGCCTCATGGGCACCCCAGTGTAGCTGATGCAAGCCGCGTGGTCGTCTATCCCTTCCCGCCTACCCTCGGAGAACCCGGTGAGCGATCTAATTACCCATGTGACTGACGACGCCTTCGAGCAAGAGGTGCTGAAGTCTGATACCCCGGTGCTGCTGGATTTCTGGGCCGAATGGTGCGGCCCGTGCAAAGCCATCGCCCCAGCCCTTGAAGAGCTCGCCAAGCAATACGAGGGCAAGGTGCGTATCGTCAAAATCAACATCGATCACAACCAGAAGACCCCGCGCACCTACAACGTACGCGGCATTCCCACTTTAATGGTGTTCAAGAACGGCCAGGTTGAGGCCACCCAGATCGGTGCCGTCAGCAAGGGCCAGCTGGCCCAGATGATCGATAAGGCGATCTAATCGCCAACAAACACCCGTCGCCACGCTTTACGTCAGCGTGCGACGGGTGTTAGATTCACTTAAGTCCGCTGGGACTGTCCTGTCCCCCGCGCGTTCCGCGCAACGCTGACCACCCCTCCTGTATTCAACGGCGCCCCGTGAGGTTTGCCCGTGTCCGATATCGAAACCAAAACACCGTCCGACGCCAAGAGCGCCGATACCAAGCCTGTGAGCGAGCCGCGTCCGCGTGCGCCACGCAAATCGGCTGCCGCCGCTGCATCAGCCAATGCCGAGAGCACGCCGAAGGCTGAGAAGCCTGCCGCCGTGACGCCGCCTGCGGCCGCCCCGGTAGTGGAGCGTCCAGCACCACCGCCAGCGCCGGTACAAACCAGCTTCCCAACGGAACCTGCCGCACCGCCGCAGAATAATGCCGCGAGTCGCAGCGCGCCTGAGTCGCGCGAAGGCAACCAGAACGGTGGCAACCAAGCCAGCGGCAGCCAGCCTAACGGCGGCCAGACCAACGGCCCTCAAGCCGGCGGCGGTCAGCCGAATCCGCAGGGTCACAACCCAAACAATCCTAACAACCCAAATCGCAACGACCGCAACGACCGCGGTCGTCGCCGCCGTCACGAGCGCAACCAGCAACAGCCTCGCCCACAAGGCGGCCAGGGTAATCAAGGCAGCCATCAGCGCAATCCGAACGGGTTGCCAGTGGATGACGACAATGCCGATATCGGCAGCAATGATCGCCTGATCAACCTTACCGAGCTCAAACGCAAGAACGCGATCCAGTTGTTGGAATTCGCCGAGTCGCTAGGCATCCAGGAAGGTGTCGCCCGTGCCCGCAAGCAGGACGTGGTCTTCAACATCCTTAAGGCACATGCCCGCTCTGGCGGCGGTATCTGGGCCGAGGGCGTGCTGGAAATCCTGCAGGATGGCTTCGGCTTCCTACGCTCGGCCGACGAGTCCTACCTGGCCGGCCCGGACGACATTTACGTCTCGCCCAGCCAGATTCGTCGCTTCAATCTGCGTACCGGCGACTACATCACCGGACGCGTGCGCCATCCGAAGGAAGGCGAGCGCTACTTCGCCATGCTCAAGGTCGACGACATCAACGGCGATCCGCCGGAGGCGTCGAAGAACAAGCTGCTGTTCGAAAACCTCACCCCACTGTTCCCACGCAAGGCCTTCAAGCTGGAGCGCGGCAACGGTTCGAGCGAGGACATCACCGGCCGTATCCTCGACCTGGTTGCACCGATCGGTCGCGGCCAGCGCGGCCTGATCGTCTCCCAGCCGAAGTCCGGTAAGACGATGATGTTGCAGAACATCGCCCAGGCGATCACCTACAACCATCCCGACGCGCACTTGATCATGCTGTTGATCGACGAACGTCCGGAAGAAGTGACCGAAATCGCCCGCACCGTGCGCGCCGAAGTCATCAGTTCCACCTTCGATGAACCCGCCGTGCGTCACGTGCAGGTTGCCGAAATGGTGATCGAGCGTGCCAAGCGTCTGGTTGAGCACAAGAAAGATGTGGTGATCCTGCTCGACTCGATCACTCGTCTGGCCCGTGCCTACAACACCGTGGTACCCAGCTCCGGCAAGGTGCTCACGGGCGGTGTGGATGCCAACGCATTGCAGCGCCCGAAGCGCTTCTTCGGTGCCGCACGTAACGTGGAAGAAGGCGGCTCGCTGACCATCATCGCCACCGCGCTGACCGATACCGGCAGCAAGATGGACGAAGTGATCTACGAAGAGTTCAAGGGCACCGGTAACATGGAAGTGCACCTGTCTCGCCGCATCTCCGAGAAGCGCGTGTACCCGGCCATCGACATCAATCGCTCCGGCACCCGCCGCGAAGATCTGCTGATCGACCCGGACCTGCTGTCGAAGATCTGGATTCTGCGCAAGCTGCTGCATCCGATGGACGAGCTGGCGGCCATGGAATTCATGCTCGACAAGATGAAGAACACCAAGTCCAACGACGAGTTCTTCAACTCGATGAAGCGCTGAGTTAACTCGTTTGCATTAACAAGAAAGGCCGGCACATGCCGGCCTTTCTTGTTTCGTGTGCTCGATTTCACCCTCAGGTGAAATCCAGCCACAAAGCGGGACCATCTTCCAAACTTGCTTCCAGCTGACGTGACGCCCTGCAAATTCAGTGACATGCTGAGATTCCGCGCCCCACGCAACCACTCCCGGCTGCTAGCATTTCCCTTTACACCCCTCCCGCTCTTAAGACCCGTATTCACCCATGCGCATCCTGCTCGTTGAAGATGATTCTTTGGTATCCGACGCCATCGTCCGTGGATTGGCATCGGAAGGCTATGTCGTGGATGCCGTGGGCGCAGCCGAGCCAGTGCCGGCCATGCTGGAGCAAACCCATTACGACCTCGCCATCGTCGATCTAGGCCTGCCTGGCGAAGACGGCTTTGCACTGGTGCGTCGACTGCGCCGCAGCGGTCATCCGTTGCCCTTGCTGATTGTCACAGCACGCGATGGCCTGGATGACCGGGTCAGCGCGCTGGATCTGGGTGCGGACGATTACCTGGTAAAACCCTTCGCCCTGCCGGAACTGGCTGCGCGCTGCCGTGCGCTGATCCGTCGCGCCACCGCAGCAGCGACCAACGAATTGACGATAGGCCGGTTACGTATCGACCTGGCCGGTCGCCGTGCGATCGATGACGCCGGCCGAGCGCTCGAACTCACCCGCCGCGAATGGTCGATTTTGGAGTGCCTGGCCCACCACAGCGGTCGCGTGGTGAGCAAGGAGCGACTAATCCAGGCCATCGTCAGCTGGGACGAGGAAATCTCCGGCAACGCCATCGAAGTCCATGTTTCGCGGCTTCGCGCCAAACTCGGCAACGCCGCCACGGTGCGCGGCATTCGCGGTCTTGGCTATCGTCTTGAAGATGCCTGAACGTCAACAACGGGTACCCAGCGTCCGCGGCCGGCTGATGCTGTATCTGCTGCTGCCGTTGATCTTCCTGATGACGATCAGCATCTGGGCAGATCATCGCGTCATTGCCAAACCGGTCAATGACGCCTTCGACCATGCCTTGTCCCATGCGGCGCTAGTCATTGCAGCACACGTTAAACGCACGCCGGATGGGCAGCTGAAGATGACTTGGCCCAGTCCGATGCCGCCCATGCTGCGTCCGTGGTTTGGGCAACGGCCTGGGCCCGGGCAAAGACCGCGGCCGGAACCCGGGTTTGAACCAGGGCCAGGCCAGGAGCCTTCACCGGATTTTGTCGCAGGCCCCAACGCAGGACTGGGGCCATGGTCCGGACCGGGCGCGCGTGAGCGCATGCTTTACCGGGTGAGTCGCCCTAATGGTGAAACGTTGGCAGGCACCGCCGACCTACCCATGGTCTCCGCGAACGATCCAGGTGGATTGGATTTCGCTGACTTGCCCTACCGGGATACACCCTTCCGAGTTGTGAGCTATCGCACCGACGACGCTGGCGAACCATTGGTCATTACCGTGGCCGATACCATGCAGCGCCGCCACCGCGCCCTGCGAAAACTGGACGCTGCGATTGGCATCAGTGACTTCATCCAGTTACTGCTGGTGCTGGCCATCGCTTTGATCGGCATCACCGTGGCGCTACGCCCCCTGAAACGCTTGCGCGACAAGATCGTCAGCCGTGAACCGCAATCGCTCGAACCACTGCCAGCCGAGCCGGTGCCGAGCGAGGTAGGTCCATTAGTCGAATCACTCAATGCCCTGCTCTCCACGGTGCGCGATTCGGCGATGGCGCAGCAGCACTTCCTGACTAATGCAGCACATCAGCTGCGCACGCCATTGACCGGATTGAAGGCCCAGCTGGAAGTGCTTCGCAGCGAGACCACCGACGGTCCGCAGCAGGCTCGCATCGCCCTTTTGCAGGGCGGCATCGATCGCCTCGCACACACCGCGAACCAGCTGTTGGCACTCGCTCGCGCCGAGCCCTCAGCACATCGCGCCAGCGATTTCGCCGTGCTGTCACTGCCCGTGCTGGTCAACGAAGCGGTGGAGGTTATGCTCGATCGCGCGGTGAAGCACCAGATCGATCTCGGCGCTGAGTGCGCACCCGCGCAAGTCAACGGCGTTCGATGGCTACTGCACGAAATGCTGGTCAACTTGCTCGACAATGCGATTCGCCACACGCCTGAGGGTGGCCAAGTCACCGTGCGGTGCGGCATCGAACACGGCGTACCCTATCTCGAAGTCGAGGACAGTGGGCCAGGCATTCCACCGGCCGAACGCGAACGGGTACGCGAGCGCTTCTATAGCGCCCCCAGGGGCAACAACCATGGCCATGGCAGTGGGCTCGGCCTAGCCATCGTCGAAGAGGTTGTTCGCGTGCACCTGGCCCGCTTGAGTATCCTCGATAGTCATGAAGGTCAAGGCGCACGCATGCGTATCGACATGCCGCCAGTCGCAGCGACCAAAAACGCATCCCGCTCATCAACGGCCGGTTAGAGCCTGCTCAAAAAATCTCTTTAAAGCATCTTCGGCACTTTGAAATCCACCGCGCCACCCCCACAGTGGTGACAGCCCGCCGAGGAGTTCCCTGTGTCCATACCCAGTGCCGTCAAGAGCACACCGATTCGTGACCGTCAGCAACTCGTCGACTACCTTGCCGCTGGCGAGAAGCCGATAGAAGCGTGGCGCATTGGCACCGAGCATGAAAAGTTCGGCTTCCGCACTGATGACTTGCGCGCCCCTGCATTCGAAGGCGAGCGCGGCATTCGCGCGCTACTGGAAGGCATCGCCACAAAGTACGGTTGGGACATCGCCCGTGAGGGTGACATTCCGGTAGCCCTCACGCGCGGCAAAGCCAACATCACGCTGGAGCCTGCCGGCCAGCTGGAGCTCTCCGGAGCACCGCTGGAGACGATCCACCAGACCTGTTGCGAGGTGAACAGTCATCTCGAGGAAGTACGCTCGATCGCCGATGACCTCGGCCTCGGCTTCCTTGGCATGGGCTTCCAGCCGAAATGGACCCGCGACGAGATGCCGTGGATGCCCAAGGGCCGCTACAAGATCATGCGCGAGTACATGCCCAAGGTCGGTTCGCTCGGCTTGGATATGATGAAGCGCACCTGCACCGTGCAGGTGAACCTGGATTTTTCCAGCGAAGCGGACATGATCAAAAAGTTCCGCACGAGTCTGGCATTGCAGCCGATCGCCACTGCGCTATTCGCCGACTCACCGTTCACCGAAGGACGTCCAAACGGCTATCAGTCGTATCGTTCCCAGGTATGGACTGATACCGATGCCGATCGTACTGGCATGCTCGATTTCGTGTTTTCCGATAGCTTCGGCTACGAGCGCTACGTTGACTACATTCTCGATGTGCCAATGTACTTCAGCTATCAGGATGGCCGTTACATCGACCTGGCGGGGCAAGACTTCAAGCGCTTCATGCATGGCGCCCTAGCGGCACTACCCGGCACCAAAGCGACGATGAAGGATTGGGCCGACCACCTCACCACCGCCTTCCCCGAAGTACGGTTGAAGCAGTACCTGGAAATGCGCGGTGCCGATGGCGGCCCATGGAATCGCCTGTGCGCACTGCCCGCGCTGTGGGTCGGCCTGCTTTATGACGCCGAGGCACTGGATGCGGCATGGGATCTGGTCAAGGACTTCAACATGGCCGAGCGCCATGCTCTGCGCGATGGCGTGCCGAAACATGCGCTGAAATTGCCATTCCGCCATCACACCGTGCGTGAACTAGCGCGTGAAACGCTGAAGATTGCTGCACATGGCTTGAAACGCCGCGCACGGCTCAACCGCAATGGCGCTGACGAAAGCATTTTCCTCGAGCCATTGATCGAGATCGTCGAGGCCAACCAGACTCCCGCCGAACGCAAGCTGGAACTGTTTCATGGTGCATGGGGTGGAAGCGTCGATCCGGTGTTTCGCGAGTTCGCCTACTGAAGTCAGGTCAGGTCAGGCCATGTCATGTCATGTCATGCATGGCCTGACAGTCGCAAATCCGTGCGTTCGATTAGCGGGTTTCTCAGCAACCATGACTTCCGCCCCATGGTGACTTACGCCCTATAGCATGTGGCGAGATTGCCCCTAGCCTGCCCTGTTATGCCTGCGTGTGCAGGCCATCACCGACAGAGGCAGTCTATGAACCGCTACGTTCGACAAAGTCTCGGGTATTCCATCGCGACAGCTATTGTCGCGGCATTCGTCTTTGCTCCACCCTGCGCTGCACACGCCGCAGATGCCATGTCATCCGCGGGGATGAACCACCCCGGCTGCGAACATACGAGCCCACGTGAATGCGTCGAGCTCGCCATGGATGCCATGGGTGGGCGGCAAAAACTCACTGCCATTCAGAACGAGCAGTTGGACGTCGCTGGACACAGGTCACTCGCCGAACAATCGTATCGCCAAGACCCCTTCATCACTGCGTATACGCGTTCGCAAAAAACGGTCGATTTCCTCAAGGGTCGCTTAGTCAGCAACAACCATACGATCTGGCCCGAGTCCGATCCCGGCACAGCAGCAGCCGAGGTCAGCAGCACCTTGGTTGCAACAGCTCAGGGTGCCATCGCTCGCAGCAAAAGCGGTGATTCGCCCACGTCACTATCGAATATCGATGATGCGCGTGCCACCCTGGCGCTAAGCCCGGAACGTCTATTGCTTACTGCGGAAGCCGCACCCGACCTGCACTTTGATTCCACCGAAACACTGCGATCCACACCACACACCGTCGTGGCATTTCAGTGGAACGGCATGCCCGTCAAGGTGCTCATCAATGCGTTCAATCATCTTCCAGACGGCATGGAAAGCACGCGTACATTTGATGATTACTGGTTCGCATGGGGCGACGTCATACAGCGCGTTTACTTCGACAACTGGAAAGTGATGCAAGGGGTGGTGTATCCCACCAACCGCGTCGAGATGCGCAACGGCATCCTATGGAATTCCGCGCAGGTGCTCGATGCGAAATTCAATGTCGCATTGGATGAAAAGCAATTCGCCATGGACCCCAAGGCTACGGCGCAAAGTGCCCAATCGAAAGGCTGGGATGATCCCTTCGACGATACGAGCCATGTCGCACTCGCGCCGGGCGTCGATCTCTATCAGGGCTCATGGAACGCCACAGTGATCAAACAGAATGACGGCGTACTGGTACTCGAAGCGCCGATCAGTCCTGGATTCACTGAAGGCGTGCTTGCCAAAGCGCATCACGACAATCCATCCATGCCGATCAAGGGCGTGCTTACCACGTCCGACTCGTGGCCGCACATCGCCGGCGTACGTGAAGCGGTTGCGGAGAAATTACCGGTCTATGTGCTCGATGTGAACGAACCCATCCTCAACCGATTGGTGACAGCACCGCACACCTTGCGTCCGGATAACCTGCAGAAGAATCCGCAACCAGCGCAATGGATCGTCGTGTCCGGCAAACGCGAAATTGGCGATGGTCCGAACCGGATCGTCGTGTATCCGCTGCGTGGTGCGTCGACCGAACGTCAGTACATGGTCTATTTCCCGCAATACAAACTGCTCTACGCCAGCGATACACTCGTGGTCGATCCGCAGAAGCATGCGCTCTATGATCCCGAATTGATGCGCGAAGTGGTACAG
>JBARCX010000058.1:0-6649 GCA_049794535.1 Rhodanobacter sp. | reverse complement strand
GAGCATACTCACCATACCCGTGACTTTCTTCATCTCTCGGCGCATCGTACGCGCCGGATGATCACAAACCATTTGCGTCTGTACGAGACTACGGGACTTCAACGTTTGTTACCCAGGAGGAATGGTTTATATGCAAGACGACACCGGCATCAAGCGAATCTTGACGCTCTCATGGGTCTATTCGTTATTCCAGAACCTGGTTGGCGCCACCAAGGGCGCAGAATGGGTCAGCGATAATTTCTGGCGGGCGCAACCAGGCCACAAGGCTGTAGATATCGGTTGTGGCCCAGGAAATACGGCTCATCTGCTCCCAAAGGGCGTTCACTACGTTGGTTTTGATGTGAGCGAAAAGTACATCGGTCATGCGCGAGAAACTTTTGCACATGATCCAGACAAGACATTCATTGTGGGCGTGGCCGAAGATTTCGTAGCCAACCTGCCGCCACAGATGCAAAACGCCGATCTCGTGATCATGAACGGCTTGCTTCATCATCTTGATGATGGCGAAGCGTTGACTGCATTGAGACTTGCGCGCGAATCATTGTCGCCTGATGGGCGACTGGTCTGTCTAGAGGCATGCTTCCTGATCAGCCAGGCGCCGATCGCGCATTGGGTGCTAAAGCAAGATCGTGGACAAAATGTACGCAGTGAGCCTGAGTGGAAGGCTCTGGTCGCACAGGTATTTGGGAATTTCGAGACCTACATTTTAACTGGTCTGCTACGTATTCCTTATACACAGATGATTATCGAAGCTCGTCGTTAAAGCGACCTCGAAATCTCGAGGTCGTCGCAAGAGCAGTAAGAACGTCCATGCCAACTCGAGGATCGGATCATTTCCGCGCAGCTGGCGGTCAGCGGTTCTAGCTTTGAAATGCTAGCTTGACGAGAGAGCCTACGGCGACACCCACCAGGCGTTCGAATTAGCTACACACCCACAACAGCGCAAAGATCCACTTGATGGCACGATCATCCTGCATGTCTCGTACTCCCTCTCTGCGATACGACAATGTGGGCTTGACTCCAAGAATACAGGGCGCCACCGGATGGCGATCAGTCCGGTTTCACCTTTGTAGGGTTCTCGATGTCGGACTTGGTTATCGCTGGCACGGGCGACAGCGTGGGCAGATAGTGATGCCAGTGCTGTACCTGTGGCGAGTAGATATTGAGCCGGTTTTCACTCAGCAGCTGTGTTAGGTCGCGGCGCTGCTCCGGCGTCCCACCGCACATAGGCACCATCTCGCAATGCGTGTCGTGAACGGGATCCCGCGCCAGCGCGTCAATCTGGCCCGCCATCTTGGCGTAATAGTCCCATTCATAGGGGCGCATATGCCATGCGTTAGTCGACAAGGGTATCTGCACCGCCAGCAGCAGCAAGCAGCCCATCACCGACACACCAGTTCCGATGGCATGTCGCCACCACCCAACACGGGGCGCTTCGTTGCTCGAGCCGACCCACATCAGCAGCAGTGCGATCAGATGCCCCGCGTAAAGCAGTACGTAGCGTGGCTGCACCAGGTAATCGTTGCCGAAGACGGCGACGCGACCGAGAAGTATCCCGACCACCCAGCCATAGGAAAGCAGCATCAGGCCAACTGCTACGAACACCGGTCTATCGTATGGGCCGCGGAACGCCCGCCGCCAGAACAGTACATGCGCAATCAGCAACAGCACCCCAAGCACAACCTGAATACCGAACCAGATATGCGCCTGAACTGACGGAAACGGATTATGGTAAGACACGGGAAGCACCAGCGGCCACAACAGCCACTGCCACCAGCCGCCCTCCAGAAAACGCCCCGGCAACAGCTTCAGTTGGGACACAAGCAATGATGCCCCGCCGGCTCCCGGTGCATGGGCATAACCGATACGCACCAGCAGCATGCACGCCCCGATCACGGCCAGCGTCTTCCACAGAGACCTACCTCGCTGCGCAGGATCGGCAAACGCTGCTAGCAAGAGCGCGAGCACTACGGCTAGCACCGCAATCAAGGCACTGTCATCGCTGCTGATGCCCAACACGAGGGTGGCAATCGCCAAGAGCACGTAACGCTGGCGACGGTGGGCGTACCACACCGCCAGCATGAACAGCAAAATGACCAGCGTGGTGATGTTTTCCAGCGCGACCAACGGCCAGGTCCAAGGGTCCAGACTATTGAGCGAAAACAGTAACGCGCACATCGCAGCCCAGGCCAGGTAGCGCACGCTGCGGCTGCCATCGTGACTGCACTGCGCCAGCACGACCCGATGCAGAACCGCGGCACACGCTGCCACTGCGATCACACCAAAAACGGCACCGACAACAAAATCGAGATCGAAGTAACGCCACTCCAGTAAAAGCACCAGCTTGAACAAAGGCTGCGCGTGATCGCCACCGCCACGCTTGATGAAGAAATCGGCGAACCCGAGGTTACCGTCAATCGCCTTCCTCACGAAGACGTCCAGAAACCACCAAGAGTCCGCCTGAATGACTGGAGAGGAGGCACGCAGCACGAAATACAGGGCATTGAGCATGGCGAGCAGCACGAACAGCCATGACACCAAGCGGACGGCATTCAACATTAACGGCGATACCGTCATGAAACGACGCTCGTTTAGCATGTTGGCTCCATAAAACTCCAATCAACTACTGGATAACGAATAGCAACAAAAGTTGCGACGAACCTGTTCAAACGGCGGCCTACAGCAAATGCGCCGGGCGCCGAATCTCGACCGTATGCTGTCCCGCGCTCGTCACCGGAAACGCCGTTTGAAAGCCGTTGATGCGGAATGACTCGATCGGTTTGCCGTCGATCATGGCCCGCCAGCGACCTGCCGGATCCTCACTGAGTACGAGTAAAACAGGTCCATTCGTCACGAATGATCCCTTGATGTCCACGGTATTGTCGAAGCTGACCTGCACCGGCTGGACTACGGCATCACCACGAACGTAGGGTGAAAAGTCGATCCCAGCTGGCAAGTCTTTGGGCGCCACAAAGAAGGGCACGACGTCGCCCGCCGTGACGTTCAGCAAGGCATCGATTGGCGAGGCCACCATTTTCGCGCCGCCCTCAAGGAAAAAAAGGCGTGGTAATGCGTGCGGATCGATGCGTAAAGAAACCTTGACGTCGATCGGCACATCATCCATTACACGATCGTGATTGGGAATCACTGTGTACTTCACGCCATACAGATTGGACACCACCGGAGTCGGAAAGAACAGCAGCCGGAATTTGTCGTATTCCTGCGGGCTTTCATCACCGCGGATGCCACGCAGGCCAAGATTGGCCAGCGTGACGGTAAAGTTCTTGTAATCAGCGATTTCCGGGCTCACGGCAAAACGGTAGGCATTGCCGTCGGTGATCTTCGCTGCGATCCGCGTAGCCTCATCCCGCCGTTCGACGTGGTCGGGTTGGCGCAGCAACGACTGCTGCAAAGACGGCCTATCATGCAGATGCAGCATCATAGGGACAAACGCGGAAAGTAGGACTATCCCTACCGATACAGGCTGGTGCAGGCGTCGGGTCCGGGTCGGCTGCCACAGACAAGCGAACAGCGCGCCAAAACTGATGCAGAGCAGCCAGATATTCGGCGTCTTGGGCGTGACCGTGGATCCGATCACCCACCCCAGCGCAAGGACAAAACCGGCGAGAGGCATCCATGCCAAACCACGACTCAGACTCGTGCGCGTGGCATCGGCAGATTGCAGATCCAGCAGTTGTTGCAACCCGTATCCGCCCAGTGGAAACAGGACGACGACCACATAGCATGACCACCACTGCACCTCGCGTACCTTGTTAGCAACTGGTAGCCATTGAAGAACAGGAGTGAAGTGGTAAAAGCAGAACAGCATGGCGACGGCAGCCGAAACCAGCAGGGCAATCAACCTGCGATCACGCCGCCCCACTGCAACACCGGCGACGGCACAGAAAAGCAGCACCCCTCCCACATAAGGGTTCCAGGGTGCCGCGGTATTGCCGCGGACGTAGATCGCCGTGGCAGCGACATCGCTCAACTTCAGCGCAAACTCCTGCAAAGCCGCCAGTGGCATGCGCTGATGCCCAATCAAGGTGATCGTACTGCTTACCCAACGTATCGACCCCGCGTGAAACGCCGCGACGCCGAACAAGTAACTGCCACACAGCACGAGCACGACGACACCGGCGATTGCCAGCCCGTATGTCGCATTTAGCAGGGATCTCCATCCACTTTCCTGATCGCCGCGAAAGGCCATTACCACCATGCAAATCCACATGACGGCTGAGCCGACGACGATCAACACCATGTTCTGAGCTGGCTGGGCATAGACGAGCAAAGAGAACGTCAACGCCAGGCCCAGGATGCCTTGTACCCGCTGACGACCTGCCTGATTCCTGTAGAGGCGGATCTGGAAAGCCACGATCCACGGCAGCCAGGCAAACGACGCGAGAATCGGCGGCCACGGCAGGGTACTTTGCACTGCCGGAAGCCATGGGCTCGACACGCCCATGGCAATTGCAAGCCATGGGCGAATGCCGATTTCCCGGCACAGCAGGTACGTGCCCATCCCATAAATGGAGAGATGCAGGTAATCGACCCACTGAAGCCTGGCCACCGTGTCAAAAATGCTGGTATCCGAGCCGAGCCAGTTGAAATAGAACGGATAAAGCGGGTGGAACCATGGACTGCTCCACAACGGCAGGCCGGCAAACTGACCGGGGGCGTACATGCCAGCCCACAAGCCGTGCTGCCCGATGGAGCGGCTGATATCGAAAAATAGCGGGGCCAAGATATTTTCGGCATCCGGTCCGAAAACAACTGCATCGCCGTGATAGTGCAAACAGGCGATGGCAAAGATCACACCGCCGGTGAGCAACATGGCCAATGGCGTAGCGCACCGGTTCAAAAATCTGGTCACAAGCATCCCCTGTCTGTCATGTCTCCAATACCGCACTCGCCGCAGAATCCTCGACGCTACTGAGGCTCTGCTATCCAACCCCGTTCTCCCTGGACTCGTCGATGCTGATCAGGCCCCTCCTGACCACACCAGGCACTGTCATGTCCCGCTCTTCTGGAGCACTGCCTGCAAGGCAACCGACATCGTGTCAACGGAAAAATGCTGACGTATGTAGCCACTGCCGGCTGCCGAGACCTCTCGCCAATGGTCGTCATCCAGCAGCAGGGCGCCGATGGCATCCGCGATCATCGCCGGCTGATCCGCCACGGGAATAACATCGCCGAGGCCAGGCAGGCCCTGGGCACCCACCGCAGTGGTCACGATGGGAACCCCGTGTGCCATGGCCTCCAGCACCTTCAGCTTGACGCCCGCACCAAACCGTAGCGGCGCCACCACGACGCGCGCGGACTGGTACATCAATTCCAACGTCTCATCATCGACGTAGCCGAGTACCTGCACGCCCTCACTCGCCTGTGCCTTCACCTCTTCGGTCGGGTTGGAGCCGACCAGCTGCAGTCGGACTTGCGGCAGGCGCGCGCGGACGAGTGGCAGGATCTTTTCGACCAGCCAGCATGCCGCATCGACATTTGGCGGGTGCCCAAAACCAGCTACGAACAGGATGTCCTTGCGCTCGGCGAGACTGGAATCGCGACCACTTTCGACCTGGCGAAAGCAGTACAGCGGTACAGCCATAACGTTGACGTCTGGCGCCATGGAACGAACCTGTGCCGCCTCCTCTTCGGATGGATAGATCACCACGTCGCAGCGGTTCCACAAGTCCCTTTCGATGCGCTCGATGGCGCAGGCTTCCGCACCAAGCAGGCTGTCGCCGGTAGTCTGCTGTTGCCGGCGCAGACGCATGAAATGCAGGTCATGACCGAAGTAGCAAAGACGCGCGCGCGTATGTTTGCGCAAAGCTTTGATGTAATTGACCGCGATATGCGGGCGACTCAACAGCACGTGCTCGATGTCTCCGCCTCGCTCGACGAGGAACTTGTCGAACTTGCCTACCCAGTGAGTGCCATAGATCACCTCCACACCCATCGCCTGCAACTGCTGCGTATAGAGCGGCATACGCCACAAATTATCCGGCCAGAAGATGACCTTCATACCCATGTCGATAAACTGGCGCATGAACTCCAACATGACCCGCGAGCCGGCGTCGCGATCCGGCTGCGGCACGTAGTGGTCGATCACAAGGATGGTGGAGGTGGAGGTGGAGGTGGCGCCGCGCTCACGCGCCCGGACCACGTTCTGCGCGTTGGGATAGTGATCACGCTGCAGCGTTTCGACCCAGCGCTCGAGGAACTTCTCCTTGTTCGCCGCCTGGTACGCCTTGATGCCTGCATTCTCATTCGTACCGTGAGAAATGCCCTCGTGATGGATTACGACCGACAACGGCGTGTAGTACACACGCTTGCCCGCCTCCCGTACCTTGAACGCTAGATCGGTGTCTTCGTAATAGGCCGGGACATAACGCTCGTCGAAACGCCCGAGTTGCTCGAACAGTGCGCGCGACAACAGTAATGATGCGCCTGAGCAATAGTCCACTTCACGAACATAGTTGTATTCAGGATCGTCCGCATCCTGCAATCTGCCGTAGTTCCAGCCGGAACCGTCGCTCCAGATGATGCCACCGGCCTCCTGCAGACGGCCATTTGGATAGATCAATTTGGAGCCAACCATGCCGCAGTCGGGGAATCGCTTAAACACATCAAGCATGGCATCCAGCCAGCC
>JBARCX010000057.1:0-17765 GCA_049794535.1 Rhodanobacter sp. | reverse complement strand
GTGCGTGGATGTTCACGGTGAACTCATGACATCGATCGAGATTAGGAAGACGACTTGCTGCTGGTATCCGGCTCAGCCAATTCGGGCACCAGGATCTTCACGTAGGAGCTGGAACGCAGGTCGCGCAGGAAGTCATCGTAAGCCTGCTCGGCTTTGCGGTTGCCGATGGCCTGACGAGCTTGGTCGCTCTGCATTTGGTCGGTGAGATCGCTCTGGCGTGCACCGAGGCGTTGCAGGATGTGCCAGCCCTCAGCGGTCTGGAACGGCTGTGATACTTCGCCGTCCTTAAGCAGGGTGATCTGCTGGGCAATGGCGGAGCCCCATGCCTGCGGCTGGAACCAATCCATGTCGCCACCGACGTTAGCCGTGGTGTCGTCATCGGAATTCTGTTTCGCGAGCGCGGCGAAATCCGCGTGCTTGTTGACGATGCGGTTGTAGAGATCTTTGGCCTTCTGTTCAGCCTGCTCCGCCGAGACCAGCTCAGTCGGCTTGATCATGATCTGTCGTGCATGGTATTCGGTTACCAGTTGCTTGCTGGGCTGGCGCTGGTCGACAAGCTTGAGGATGTGGAAGCCGGTCGGGCCGCGCAAAGCGGCGCTCACATCACCAGGTTTCATGCCACTGATGGTGTCGGCAAAGGCTGGTGGCACCTCATCCATGCGGCGCCAGCCAAGGTCGCCACCATCCAGCGCGTCAGGCGCGTCGGAAAAGCGGATGGCTGCAGCCTTGAAATCCATGCCACCCTTGATCGCGGCTTCCGCTTGCTGAGCTTTGGCTTCAGAAGTCTGGATGTCAGCTGCGCTGGCGCCACTGGGAATGCTGATCTGGATGTGCTCCAGATGCACCTCACCGGCTTTGTAGTTGGGGCTGTTGAGAAGGTTTTTGATTTCGCTGTCGGTCACCGACACGGAGTCACGCACCACGCTCTGATGCAGCTTTTGTACGACAAGCTGGTCATGTAGCTGTTGACGGAACGCGGCGAAGCTTTGGCCGGTCTGCTCGACGGCGGCACGCAGCTGGTCGGGGGTCATCTTGTTCTGATCGGCCACGCCAGCGACGGCCTGGTCGACGTCCTGATCGGAGACGCGCACGCCCTGGTCGTCGGCACGCTGTAGCTGGAGCTTCATTAGCACCAAGCGGTCAAGCACCTGTTGCTGAAGCACATTGAGTGGCGGCAGTTGGTCAGTATGGCCGGCGTACTGCTGCTGCACTGCCTGCACTGCCGCGTTCAGCTCGCTCTGCAGAATCACGTCGTCCTCGACCACGGCAACAATGCGGTCAAGTGAATTTGGATCGTTCTGGCTGCCAGCACTGGCAGCTTGCGGCAACAGTTGGGCGTGAGCGTGCGGCGAAATCGCGAAAGCGCTCGCGAGCAAGAGTAACGCGAAGGTCTGCTTCATCAGTCGGGGGCCTTCAATCGCCAGTGGCGACAGGAATTTATTGATAACCAAGGATATCACGGCGCAGATAGTCTTCCGTCTGGCCGCTGAATGCACCGAGGCCCTTAAACTCGAGTTCGAGCATGACCGCGGTAGTGGTGCCCGGAGGCGGTGTCGTCGGATCGGTGACCAGGCCGTCGTAACCGGTAACGTAATGGCGGGCAACCAGGCTCACCTTTACGCAACAACCTTCGTATTGCACGCCGCCCAGTGCCTCCACCGTCCGGCGATCCATCGTCGAGTAAGTCCATGCGCCGACCAAACGCCAACGTGGCGACACCGGATAGACCGTGGATACCGAATATTGTTCCAGCAGACCGTTGCGGTACCGATAGGAGAAGTTGAGGACGCCATCGAAGCCAATCCGGTGCTGCAGTTCCAGCTCACCTACGTCAATCCGGCGGGTATTCGGGTTCCACTGGTAATCGGTATTTAGCCGCCAGTCGTCGTTGAGCTGGGTGCTCAGGTTCACCACGTAGTCCGAGCCGGCCCAGTTGGTGATGGGGGCTGATGTATTTGGGCCGTTAGGCAGCTGCACCTTCTGGGGTGCGAAATAGCGGATCTGGCCGAAGGTGATCGACAGCCGCTCCACACCGTTGTCATCGAGCAGGCGAGAGGTCAGTGCGGCGGACAGATTGTTCGCATTCATCTGACGATCGGCGCCAGAGTACTGGTTCGTGGAGAAAAGTTGCCAGGTGTCGAATGTCATCAGGCCGCTATCGAATACCGGGAGATCGTTCTGATTGCGGTAAGGCACGTACAGGTAGTACAGCCTTGGCTCAAGCGTCTGCGTATAGTCCGAGCCAAAGAACGACGTGCTGCGGTCGAAGACCAATCCACTGTCGATGTCGGCGATAGGCAGTGACCGGCTCGGTGTGCGATCGGTGAATGGGGTGGGGGAGCCTGGTGTTACGGGGCCATAGAAGTTGTAGTTGTTATAGCCGCTGTCGAGCTCATAGCCGGTATAGCGCCAGGCCAACTTCGGTCGCACGAACCATGCTGCGCCTTGGAAATCAGCGTCGATATAGGGAGATAAGTCCAACCGATTACCTTGCACTACGTCATCTTTACGAAACGCCACCGCTTCACTGGTCAGGCCGGCGTCGAACCAACGTGACAAAGGCATGTTCACGTTGAAGGTGGCTCGTGGCCAACGTTTGTATTGCACCGCACTGTCGGGTACCGCAGGATTGACGTTCTGATAGTCGTCCGCGCCGAATGAAGTGTTCCAGTACGTCTTACCCCACATGCCCCCGCCGTAGATATAGGTGCTTGAATTCAGCGTGCCGATGGACGAGGTGTACAGGTCGCTACCGAAGTCGTGCAGATAACTGTTGTCGGACGCCCGATTGATATTGGTGATGAGCGTCCAGCCCGGTGCCAATCCAGTGGTGTCCTTGTACCCCAGAAAGAAGCGGTCACGGCCCTTGGTCGGCGTGGCATCCGGAGCATTCTGAGTATCGTCGCCATGATCACTGGGCACGTATTGGAATTCGAGCAGTCCGGTGGTTCCCGGGAACAGGTAGCGGAGCTGCCCGGCAAGCATGGGGCCACGCTCTGAATAGATGCGCGGATCCAGTGTGGCGTCGTAGTTAGGCGCCAGATTCAGGTAATACGGCGCGCTGATCATGTAGCCAGCGTTGCCCGTATGGCTGAACGTCGGGGACAGGAAGCCGCTCTGACGCGTGTTGTCGATCGGAAACGTAAAGTACGGCAGATAAATGAAGGGCACGTTGGCAAAGCGCATGGTTGCGCTGCGTGCGACGCCCTGTCCGGCCACATCGTCGGTGGTGATGTTCTTGGCGCGGATTTCCCACAGGTGATGACCTGCATCGCAGGTGGAATAGGTCACCGTAGTGTATTTTTTCCGATTGACATCGAGCATCTCACCGCGAACGGCCACGCCATTGCCGCGCTTATCCAGCATTTGATAGCGCACATGGCCTGTGGCGACACCCTGACTGGTGTTGTCATTGCCCTTCATGTGGTCAGCCGAGATCAGCGTGCCCGCTTCCTGATAGCGCACGTTGCCGCGCGCATCATAGTCAGTCGTATCGTCGTTGTAGTCGGCGCGATCGGCTTGTATCCGTTGGTCAGCGCGGTCGATCTTTACCCGGCCCATGAGGTGGTAGACGGTCTGATCGGAGCTGTCGACATGCTCGGCCCACGCATAGGTGTTGGCCGTTGCGCGTAAGGTCTTGTCCTTGGTCAGCGTCGGGTCGTAGAACTCAAGCAGGTCGTTCGGCCGGCACAAGGCAAAATTGTCTGGCCGCGGCGGGCAGATGAAAGTGCCCAGGGGACAGGTTCTTTCCGTGCCGTCGTAGGAGGCCTTGGGCTTCTTTCCCGCACTGGAGGCGTCGACCTGTCCGCTGATCAGGGCGAGGGCTGCGGCAACAGCCAGTAAGCGGCGCGGAGGCAGGTGGCGTAGCTTAGGCGTCACGATGGCAATCTGTCGGCTGCGAAGACCCGTTAAGCTAACAGAAAGACCCCGTATCCGGCAGGCATGACGGCCCCGATTCGATCGAGGATTCAGCATGAGTCAGAGCGTAGGAAGCAAGACCGATGCCGAATGGCGCGCGGCGCTCACGCCCGAGCAGTATGCCGTATGTCGCTGCTCAGCCACCGAGCCCCCGTTCAGTGGCAAGTGGTACCACCACAAGGTGGCCGGCACTTATATATGTGCAGCGTGTCGCGCGCGGGTGTTTGCTTCCGAAGCCAAATACGATTCTGGCTCGGGATGGCCAAGTTTCTTCCAGCCATGGACGCGTGCTGCGGTGAGTCTTCGTCAAGACGAAAGCCATGGCATGCACCGAACCGAGGTGCGGTGTGCCGAGTGCGAATCGCATTTGGGGCATGTGTTTCCCGATGGCCCCAAGCCCACCGGATTGCGCTACTGCATCAATTCCGCCGCGCTGGATTTCATTCCCGCAGAAAGGTGAGGTCTGGCGGGGTGAGATCGATAGCCTAAACAGGCCCTAGGTCATGAGTTCGCCGACATGCGCCGCTGCGCTGGCCGACAGTGCGGAGAGGTTGTAGCCGCCTTCCAGCATGGAAACGATGCGTCCACCGGCATGCATACGGGCCAGTTCGGCCAACTGGCCGGTGATCCATGCGTAGTCTTCGGTACCCAGGCGAAGGTTGGCCAGCGGGTCGTCACGGTGCGCGTCGAAGCCGGCCGAGATCAATACCAGTTGTGGCTTGAATGCACGCAGTCGCGGCAATAGCAGACCATCCCACAGCTCGCGGAATTCATACGAACCGGAACCCGGCGACAGCGTGGCATTGACGATATTGCCGACCCCATGTTCGCTTTCGGCGCCGGTTTCCGGATACAGCGGCGACTGGTGGCTGGATACGTACAGCACCCGTGGTTCGCGCTCGAAGATCGCCTGCGTGCCATTGCCGTGATGTACATCGAAATCGGCGATCGCGATTCGCTTGAGGTCATAGACGGCCAGCGCATGCGCTGCCGCCACCGCGACATTGTTGAACAAGCAAAAACCCATCGCTTGATCAGTCGTGGCGTGATGGCCGGGCGGCCGCACGGCGCAAAAGCTACGCTCGCACGCTCCGGAAAGCGCTGCATCCACTGCTGCGCATACCGCACCTGCTGCGCGTAGTGCGGCTTCGGCCGAGCCCGCCGACATCAGCGTGTCTTCGTCGAGTCGGTATGTGCCTGTAGCTGGTGCAATGGCGAGAATGCGCTCCACATGCGCGGCACTGTGAGCGCGCAATAGCTGCTCACGGGTGGCGCGGGGGGCTTCGATACGGTCGAGTGCGGCAAAGCGATCGTGATCGAGTACCCGTAACACGGCTTGCAGCCGTGCTGGCGACTCGGGATGCTCGGGGCCGGGGTCGTGCTGCAGACAGGCAGGGTGAGTGTATAGCCGCAGCATGCAGCGCGCTTAGGCTTGGGGCTTGCGCCGACGCTCGTGCTGCCAGAGCACTTCGCCGTGACCGCTGCCGCGAGCTAGCACGCGGCAGAGAACGAACAGCAAGTCGGATAGCCGATTGAGATAACGCTGCGTCTGCGGTCGCACATTGTCTTCCTCGCGACGCAACGCAATCACCTCGCGCTCAGCGCGGCGACACACCGTGCGTGCAACATGACAGCAGGACGCAGCCATGCCGCCACCGGGCAGGATGAAATCCTTCAGTGGCGGGAGCGGTTCGTTGAAACCGTCGAGCACCTGCTCCAGTCGATCGATGTCGGCATCTTCGATCATCGTCATGCCGGGAATGCACAGCTCGCCGCCAAGATCGAACAGCTCGTGCTGCACCTGGGTCAACGCTTCGCGCACCTCGTCATTTACGCCATCGCTGGCGAGCACCATGCCGATCGTGCTGTTGAGCTCATCGACGGTGCCATAGGCGGCAACGCGCAGCGAATCCTTCGCCACACGCGAGCCGTCGCCAAGACCCGTGCTGCCGTCGTCGCCAGTACGGGTATAGATTTTCGAAAGCCGATTTCCCATGGCTTAGTGCTGCGACTGGCTGCTGTGCTGCAGTACACGCGCCAGCTGCACGGCAAATACATGCAGCACCGCGCCCAAGCCGACGTATAGCGCCGTGGTCTGCAGGAACGGTAGGTACCAGTCGCCGAGATTCTCAAACCATGCGCTGAAGCTGCGCGGCTGCGGCACGTTGTGGCTGAGCCAGTAGAAGCTGCCGTTAGAAATCAGGTAGCACAGGCTCTCGCCGACCAGCAGTGCAAGCACCGCCAAGCCAAGCGTTTGCAGATTCAGACCCAATTGGCGCTTCGCCAGCCAGCTACCGCCCATCCACAATGCACCGTAAGCGGGGATCAGGAACCAGTAGCCCGCGGACACGCAGTAATGGTCCCAGAAGTTGATGCCCATGTGGGTGATCACCAGGTAATCGACCAGCACCGCTTCGGCCATCAGCAGCGGGAAGGCCCAACGGCCCGTACCACGCAGCCAGAAGCCGGCAAGGAAAAACACACCCCACGACGCATCCCACACCTCGTGATGGAGTAACGACAGGTGTACGCGCGTAACCGCCATCACCAGGGCGAGTGCGATGAAAATGCCCATGCGTTGGGTTTGCGTCTTGGCCATGGCGTGCTCCGTGATCGTATGGCGAGAGGGCGGACAGCGAGTCCAGACGCGCAGTTTAGCCCAATGTGAGTCAGTCGGATGCAGCGCTGGAGCCGGCAACGCGTATCATCAGACGTATGAATCGCCCTGAATCCTCCGCCCATGAAGGCGACATCGTGATCGTCGGTGGTGGCCTGGTCGGTGCCAGCCTCGCCATTGCGCTGGATGCCGCCGGTATCGCAGCCACACTGGTCGAAGCTGCCGCGCCGCGCATTGACGCACGACCCAGTTACGACGAACGTAATCTCGCATTGTCCCGGGCCACCGTGAATGGCCTCGAGGCGATCGGTGTGTGGCGGCATGCCGCTGCGCGCGCCACGCCCATTCAACATATACATGTCAGTCGGGCTGGCGAGTTCGGTGCCGCGCGCATTGATGCGCACAAACACGGTGTCGACGCACTGGGCTGGACACTGCCTGCGCGCGAACTGGGCGCCGCTTTGCTCCGCAGGTTGGACGAATGCACCCGGCTGACTCGACTTGCGCCGGCAAAGTTGGAGGCGCTCGATCGACTAGACACCGGCTGGCGCGCACGGATTCGTACGCCCGATGGCGAACGCATCATCGAAACACCGCTGCTGGTTGGCGCGGATGGCACCGAATCCTTCGTGCGTGCACAACTGGGTATCGACGCTGAGCGCCTCGATTACGCGCAAACGCTGTTCGTCGCCACCGTCACACCGCAGAAGGATCACGCCCACCGCGCGTACGAGCGGTTCTCGGATGAAGGGCCGATCGCCTTACTGCCACTGGCCGAGCGGCGCTGTGGACTCATCCTCACCGTACCGGCTGAGCAGACCGATGCGGTTGCTGCGCTGAGTGATGAAGACTTCATTGCTCTGGCGCAGCGGCGCTTTGGCTGGCGCCTCGGGCGCTTAAGTCGGCCCGGCAAGCGATACCCCTATGCGATCCAGCGCGTTGCCGCATCCCAACTCATTGGCCCGCGTGCGGTGCTGGTGGGCAATGCCGCGCAAACCGTGCATCCCATTGGTGCGCAGGGCTTCAACCTTGGTCTGCGTGACGCACTGACCTTGGCTGAGCTAGTCGCTGGCGCTAGCGATCCAGGCGATGCCGACTTGCTGGATCGCTACGCTGCCCGCCGCGCACCTGATCGCGACGGCACCATGGCGATGAGCCACGGCCTGGTCAAACTGGCCTGCCTCGAGCAGCCGCTGTTGGCGCCCTTTCGTTCGCTCGCCTTATTTGCCTACGACCGCGTGCCGCCACTGCAACGGGCATTGGCCCGACGCGGTATGGGTTTCCGAGGTGAGCCACCGAAGGCTGTATTGGAGCGATTGCCATGAATGCCGTCGTCGAATCGAACCGCCGACGCGGTCCCGCGTTGGACGTGGCCGTCGTTGGTGGAGGCATGGTCGGTGCGGCTGCCGCGCTAACACTGGCACGCGCCGGATTCACCACGGCATTGCTGGAGGCTCGTGCGCCCGCGCCGTGGCATGCCACGGATGAAGTGGATTTGCGCGTGGTCGGGCTGGCGCCATCGTCCATCGCCTTGCTGCACGAACTTGGTGTTTGGACGTCCATTCGCGAAGCGCGCTCCAGCCCGTATGCGCACATGCATGTGTGGGACGACGAAAGTGGCGCGGCTATCGATTTTGATGCTGCCGACGAAGGGCGTGATCTGCTCGGTCATATCGTCGAGAACAATCTGGTGCAGTGGGCGCTCTGGCAGGCGCTGGAGAGTGCCGGCGTGCGTCGTCTATGCCCGGCCGAAGTGACAGGCTTCGAAGCACGAGAGGACCGTATCGTGTTGGAGCTCGGTGATGGCGAAAGCCTTTCTGCACGCTTGCTCGTCGCCGCTGATGGTGCCGGGTCACCCTTGCGCCAGCTTGCCGGTATCGCCACCCGTGGGCGTGATTATGCGCAGCGTGCGGTGGTGGCACACGTGGCCACCGAACGATCGCATGACGGCACTGCATGGCAACGCTTCCTGCCAAGTGGGCCGCTCGCTTTGTTGCCGTTGGCTGATGGACGTAGCTCGGTGGTGTGGTCGTTGCCAGAGGCTGAGGCACAACGTGTGCTGGCGCTGGATGATGCGGCGTTCCGCGATGAACTCGGTCTCGCCAGCGACTTCAGGCTCGGCCGCATCACGGCGGCGACGCAACGCGCGGCCTTTCCGCTGAAATTGCAGCTAGCCGAGCGCTATCAGGCTGAGCGCTTTGTGCTGCTGGGCGATGCCGCGCATGCCGTGCATCCTTTAGCCGGGCAGGGCGTGAATCTCGGTCTGCGCGATGTGGCTGAATTGCGTGACACCTTGGTCGCTGCGCGTGATGCTGGGCGTGACATGGCAGCGGAGCCTGCGCTGCGTCGTTACGCGCGTCGCCGACGCAGCGCAGACACGCTGGACGCATGGAGCTTCGATGCGTTGGCGCGCGTCTATGCTTGGGAATCCGCGCCGCTGGTTGCTGCGCGCGGCCTGGGTGTGCGGATGCTCAACAAGCTGGCTCCGCTCAAGCGACGCATCGCGGAGCATGCTGCCGGATTTTAAAAGTAACGGTTTTTGAACTGCTTCATTCAACACCATCATCGGGAGGGGTGACGTCATGCGTATGGTCCGAGTGTGCTGTGCATTATTTTTGGCGAGTTTTGCTTGTGCATCACAGGCGAAGATGGTGCACCGAACGGTTGAATGGACGCTCGATGGCACGTCATTCAAAAGCATGTTGGTGTATGACGACGCCAGTAGTGCCAAGCGCCCTGGCTTGGTGATGGTGCCGAACTGGTATGGCGTGAACGATGCGGCGATCAAGAAAGCCGACATGATCGCCGGCAAGGATTACGTGATCCTGCTCACCGATATGTACGGCGCCAACGTGCGACCGCAGCAAGGCAATGCCGATCAGGCACAGGCAGCGGTCAAGCCGCTGTACGGCGATCGTGAGCTGATGCGTAAGCGCATCAATGAGGCCCTTGCGCAGTTGAAAGCGCAGGCCAAGACCGCTCCGCTGGATACCGCCAAACTGGCAGCGATCGGCTTTTGTTTCGGTGGTTCGGCGGTGCTGGATCTTGCCCGCAGTGGCGCCGATGTAGCGGCTGTCGTGTCGTTCCATGGCGGATTAACCACCGACAACCCTGCGCTAGCCAAGAACATTAAGGCGCGCGTACTGGCAATGAACGGCGCCGATGACAAAGGCACCATGCCGGACGCCGACAAGTTCATGGATGAGATGCGTAGCAGCCCAGCGGATTGGCAGTTTGTCGTTATAGGGCATGCCGTGCACTGCTTCACCGAAGTGGGCGAGAACTCGCCCGGCTGCCGTTACGACGAACGTGCCGCAACACGTAGCTATCGATTGATGCACGACTGGCTGCGCGCGGCGTTTGTCGGTACGCCCTAAGCAACCGATGCACTATCGACAAGGCATGTCTGGACGGTAACCGTCAGTCGATAACCATCAGGTCGATAACCATCAGTAAGTGCGTTGCACCGAGTAATCGGCCAGCATGGCCAGCGCATCGCGGTAGGCCGAAGGCGGCAGTACAGCGAGTGCTTCACGTGCGGCCACCGCATGAGCCACCGCGCGATCACGGGTGCGCTCCAGTGCGCCAGAGTCACGGATCGCGGCGATGATGTGATCAAGTGAATCGAGCCCGCCATGTTCGATGGCGTGGCGCAGTGACTGCGCCTGCTCGATGCTGGCCGGGCTGGATTGGGCGCGCTCGAGCGCGTAGATGAGCGGCAGCGTGGGTTTGCCTTCGGCGAGGTCGTCGCCGATGTTCTTGCCCAGCGTGCCGGCGTCGCTCACATAATCCAGCAAGTCGTCGGCAATCTGGAATGCGTAGCCAAGCTCCATGCCATAGCGACGCAGCGCGCGCACTTGGGCATCTGACAAGCCACCGAGCAGGCCACCCAGTTCGGTGGCGGCGGCAAACAACACCGCCGTTTTACGCTCGATCACGGCCAGATACGCGGCTTCGCTCACATCGGCATTGCCGATGTTGAGGAGCTGCAGCACTTCGCCTTCGGCGATAGTGTTGGTGGTATCGGCGAGGATGCGCATCACACGCATGTCATCCAATTCCACCATCAGCTGGAACGAGCGCGAGTAGAGAAAATCGCCGACCAGCACGCTGGCCGCGTTACCCCATAGCGCATTGGCCGTCTTGCGGCCGCGACGCAGGTCGGACTCGTCCACCACGTCGTCATGCAACAGCGTGGAGGTATGAATGAATTCAATGACCGCCGCCAGCTTGATGTGTTGTTCGCCGGTGTAACCCGCAGCGCGTGCAGCCAGCACATGCAACATTGGGCGTAGTCGCTTGCCGCCACTGGCAATGATGTGGTCCGCGATCTGGTTGATCAGCACCACATCGGAGGACAGTCGCTGGCGGATCAGCGCATCGACATGCTGCATATCAGCGGTGGCGAGCGAGCGCACCCTGGCAAAGTCGGCGGCGGAATCGACAGGATGGGTGGCGATGGCGTCGGCAGGAGTCGAGGTCATGGGGTCATGGCAGCGTCGTAAGCTTCCGATTATAGGGGTACGGCGTTGCAACATGCCGGTGCGGAACCGGTCCAGACACGCATTCTTTGGCATTTGTCGGGTCTGGATGGATGCCGATGACGGCCGGCTGGCCCGATACGGGGCCGTACGACAGGATGGTCCCCACCAGATCGGTCCCGTTGCATGAACGCTCCGTTCTCCAGAAACATTTGCAAAGGCTGGGCTCCGGCCCAATCATCAAAGCCTGCCGTTTTCGGTCTGAAGGCCCTGCATTCCGATGGCTCATGCAATCATCGAATTGATCGCGCAGTACGGTTTGCTTCTGGTGTTCCTCAACGTACTTGTGGAACAGGCGGGGCTGCCATTGCCCGCGGTACCTACTTTGGTCGTTGCCGGGGCGCTGGCATCCAACGGACGACTGTCTTTGGCGGGCGTACTGCTGGTGGCGTTGCTGGCTTGTTTGCTCAGCGATCTAGCCTGGTTCTGGGCGGGGCGCCGCTATGGCGGCGGAGTCATGCGGACCCTGTGCCGTATCTCGTTGTCGCCCGACTCCTGCGTAAAGCAGTCCGAGCTGCGCTTTCAGCGCTGGCGCGGGCAGATGCTGCTGGTGGCGAAGTTTGTGCCAGGGCTATCGACGGTGGCGCCGCCGCTGATGGGCGCCATGGGGCTTGGGTCGCGTGCTTTCGTGCTACTCGACGGGCTGGGCTCGTTGCTGTGGATCGGTGCCATGGTTGGTCTGGGTTACGTGTTCGCAGACGGCATCGACCGGCTGCTGATGGTGCTGGCCAGTGCCGGTACCGTGGCGCTTGAGGTAGTGGGGAGTCTGCTGGCGGCCTATGTATTGATCCGCTGGGGGCAACGGCAACGCTTGCTACGTTCGTTGCGCATGGCACGGATCAGCGTAGCCGAATTGCAGCGGGCCCTGGCGACACAACAGCCTGCACCGGTGGTGATCGACGTGCGCTCGGCCGCGACCCGGCAGCTGGATACACGCATCATCCCCGGGGCGTTGCTGGCCGACCTCAACGGTATCGATCGCCTGGTCCACGAGGTTCCGTTCGACCGCGAGCTGGTGATCTATTGCAGCTGCCCGAACGAGGTTTCCGCCGCGCTGGCAGCAAAGTCGCTAAAGCAGCAAGGTTATCGTCGCGTGCGCCCGCTACTGGGTGGGCTCGATGCATGGGACGAGGCGGGGTACACCATCGAGCGCCTTGTGCCCATGGGGACCCTTCACGTGGATGTGACTAGTCAGGCGTAGTCCGGGATTGGATCGGCGGGGCTGGATCGGCGTGGTTTGACCGGCTCTCCGGCCCAAACGTGAAAATTTTACGCGTTCTTTATGCCCCCCTGCGGAATCACTGCACCTTTGTTATGCGGCACTACCTACAGTGCGCAGCGTCGTTTCCGTGAGTGAATTCCGATGGATGTCATCTATCTGTTGTTTCTGTTCGTGCTGTGCGCGGCCGGACTTGGCTTCTTGCTGATCTGCGATCGCCTGAGCCCACGCAAGTAATCCGTACCGCCGCCTCGCACCGTCAGTACGTCGCGGCGATATCCCTGCTTTCCTCGCACTGCATTGCAGGAGCCCGAGTCATGCATTTTTCCTACGTAGTGGCCGCGATCATCGCGGTTCTGCTCATTGGCTACCTGTGCGTAGCCTTGCTCAAGCCGGAGTGGTTTGAATGACTGCCAATGATTTCATCCAGGTCGGGCTGTACCTGGTTGTCCTGTTGCTGCTGCTCAAGCCCATGGGCAGTTATATGTCGCTCGTGTTCGCCGAGACACCGAACCGCGTAACGCGTGTCGGTCGTGGCGTCGAGAACCTGCTGTATCGCCTCGGCGGTGTGCGCAGCGATGAAGACATGAGCTGGAAGCGCTATGCACTAGCCATGCTGCTGTTCAACATCGCCGGCGTGCTCGTCGTGTATCTGCTGCAGCGCGTGCAGCAATGGCTACCGCTGAACCCGATGCATTTCGGCAATGTCACGCCGGATTCGGCGATGAATACCGCGATCAGCTTTGCCACCAACACCAACTGGCAGGGTTATAGCGGCGAATCGACGATGAGCTATCTGACCCAGATGGTGGGCCTGGCCGTGCAGAACTTCCTTTCTGCGGCAACCGCTATTGCCGTGCTGGTGGCGGTGGTGCGTGGCTTCACCCGTCGCAGCTCCAAGACACTGGGCAACTTCTGGGTCGACATGACCCGCGCCACGCTGTACGTGCTGGTGCCGCTGTCGTTTGTGATTGCGTTGTTGCTGGCCTCGCAAGGCGTCGTGCAGAACTTCAAGGCTTACGTCGATGTGCCGGTGGTACAGGCGACCACGATGACCGAGACCGTGAAGGACGCTGCGGGCAATACGGTGAAGGATGCCGCCGGTCACGACGTGACCAAGACTTCGCCGGTCACCGTGCAGACCCTGCCGATGGGTCCGGCTGCCTCGCAGGTCGCGATCAAGATGCTCGGCACCAACGGTGGCGGCTTCTTCAATGCGAACTCCGCGCATCCGTATGAGAACCCGACGCCGTTCTCCAACTTCCTCCAGATGTTGGCGATCTTCATCATCCCTGGCGGACTGTGCGTGATGTTCGGTCAGATGGTCGGCGATCGCCGACAGGGCTGGGCGATTCTCGCGACGATGTTGCTGATCTTCATTCCGCTTACGCTCGGCCTGGTGGCTGCAGAGCAGGCCGGTAACCCGATGCTGCATGGTCTCGCCGTGGATCAGCATGCCTCGGCATTGCAGGCCGGCGGCAATATGGAAGGCAAGGAGACGCGCTTCGGTATCGCGGCGACCGGCCTGTTTGCTGCGATCACCACCTCTGCCTCGTGCGGTGCAGTGAATGCGATGCACGATTCGCTTACCCCGCTAGGTGGTTTGGTGCCGATGTGGCTGATGCAGCTCGGCGAAGTGATCTTCGGCGGTGTCGGCTCGGGCTTGTACGGCATGTTGGCCTTCGCGGTGGTGGCGGTATTCATTGCCGGACTGATGGTGGGCCGCACGCCGGAATACCTCGGCAAGAAGATCGAGGCCTACGAGATGAAAATGGCCAGCCTTGCCGTGCTGCTGCCGTGTGCTTTGGTGGTGATCTGCACAGCCGTCGCGGTGATGTTGCCAGCGGGTGTGGCGGGTATCGCCAACCCTGGTGCGCATGGTTTCAGTGAAATTCTGTATGCCGTCAGCTCAGCTTCGAACAACAACGGCAGCGCTTTTGGTGGCCTCTCCGCGAATACGCCGTTCTGGAACGTCTTGCTTAGCATTTGCATGTTCCTGGCGCGTTATCCGCTAGCGATTGCCATGTTGGCCTTGGCGGGTGCACTTGCCGCCAAGCGCCATGTTCCGGAATCCGCCGGCACGCTGCCCACGCATACGCCGCTGTTCGTCACCTTGCTGGCCTGTGTAGTGGTCGTAGTAGGCGCACTGACTTTCCTTCCGGCTCTCGCGCTTGGCCCGATTGCCGAATACCTGATGTCGGCGCATTGATTGACTTAGGACACTGATCCATGACTTCGAATTCCCATGCAGTGAGCGGCTTCAGCCGCGAGCTGGTCCTCAAGGCTGTCGCGGATTCGTTCCGCAAATTGTCGCCACGGTTGCAGTTCCGCAATCCAGTGATGTTCGTGGTGTTTGTGTGCAGCGTGTTGACCACGTTGCTATGGGTCCAGGCCATGGCTGGCCACGGTGAGGCTCCGACGAGTTTCATCTTCTGGGTCAGCCTGTGGTTGTGGTTCACCCTGTTGTTCGCGAACTTCGCCGAGGCATTGGCAGAAGGTCGCGGCAAGGCACAGGCCGATGCATTGCGCGGCTCACGCAAAGACGTGATCGCCAAGAAGCTGGCCAAGCCCGAGCGCGATGCCACGATCACCTTCACCCCGTCCTCCGAACTGCGCACCGGCCATCACGTATTGGTGGAAGCGGGCGAGCAGGTTCCCGGTGACGGTGAAGTGGTGATCGGTGCGGCGAGCGTGGACGAGAGCGCCATCACCGGTGAATCCGCGCCGGTGATTCGCGAATCCGGCGGCGATCGCAGTGCGGTCACCGGTGGTACCCGCGTGCTTTCCGACTGGATCGTCGTGCGCATCACCAGCAATCCCGGCGAGAGCTTTCTCGATCGCATGATCGCGATGGTGGAAGGTGCCTCGCGTCGCAAAACGCCGAACGAGATCGCGCTGACCATCCTGCTCGCGAAGTTCACCCTGATCTTCCTGCTTGCTTGCGCCACCTTGTTGCCGTACTCGATCTACAGCGTGCAGGCGACGGGTACCGGGTCGCCGATCACCTTGACCGTACTGATCGCGTTGCTGGTGTGCCTGATCCCGACCACCATTGGCGCGCTGTTGTCAGCCATTGGCATCGCCGGCATGGATCGCATGATCCGCGCCAACGTGATTGCCACCTCGGGTCGTGCGGTGGAAGCGGCGGGTGACGTCGATGTGTTGCTGCTCGACAAGACCGGCACCATCACACTCGGTAATCGCCAGGCGGTGCAGTTCCACCCCGCACCGGGTATCGAAGAAAGCATTCTTGCCGATGCCGCGCAACTCGCTTCGCTGGCCGATGAAACGCCGGAAGGCCGTAGCGTGGTGGTGCTGGCCAAGCAGCGCTTCGGTCTGCGTGAGCGCCAGCTGGAAGAAGGTCACGCGCACTTTGTGCCGTTCACTGCACAGACTCGTATGAGCGGCGTGGACGTCGACGGTCGCACCATCCGCAAGGGCGCATTGGACGCGGTCGAGAAGTACCTCGATTCGATCGGCAGCCACCTGCCGGTGCGCGTGAAACAGATGGCCGAAGAGATCGCCCGTCGCGGTGCCACGCCGCTGATCGTTGCCGAAGGCTCCAGCGCGATGGGCGTGATCGAGCTGAAGGACATCGTCAAGGGCGGCATCAAGGAGCGTTTCGCTGAAATGCGTCGGATGGGCATCAAGACCATCATGATCACCGGTGACAATCCGCTGACCGCTGCCGCGATTGCCGCTGAGGCAGGCGTTGATGACTTCCTCGCCGAAGCCACGCCGGAAGCGAAGTTGAAGCTGATCCGCGACATCCAGAGCGAAAACCGCCTGGTGGCGATGTGCGGCGATGGCACCAACGATGCACCAGCGCTGGCCCAGGCTGACGTTGCCGTAGCCATGAACACCGGTACGCAGGCAGCGAAAGAAGCCGGCAACATGGTCGACCTGGATTCCAATCCGACCAAGTTGATCGAGGTGGTGGAGATTGGTAAGCAGATGCTGATCACCCGTGGCTCGCTGACCACGTTCTCCATCGCCAACGATATCGCCAAGTATTTCGCGATCATCCCGGCGGCATTTGCTACCACCTATCCGGCGCTGAATACGCTCAACGTGATGCATCTGGCGACACCGCGCAGCGCGATTCTGTCGGCGGTGATCTTTAACGCGCTCATCATCATCTTCCTGATCCCATTGGCACTGAAAGGCGTGAAGTACCGCGCACTGGGTGCAGGTGATCTGTTGCGTCGGAACCTGCTCGTTTACGGTCTTGGCGGCGTGATCGTGCCCTTCATCGGCATCAAATTGATCGACATGTTGCTGGTTCTGTTCGGCCTAGCCTGAGGAAATGAAGCCATGCATACCCTGACCCTCTCTGTCTCGTTACCTGATGCCACCCATCCGCAGATGGAACTGCGGGTTTCCTCAAACGATTCAGATTGCGATGTGGTGATTGCACTACCAACGCGTGCGCAGCAAGAAGCCACCAAGGTCTTGACACCTAACGCGCCGGTTTCTCAAGAAGACGAATACGTACTCGGCGGATACGCCGGCATCTGATGCTGATGGCGCCGTGGCGCTTCAAGGCATCGACACTCAAATCATCATAGATAAGGCGGCCGTTGCGGGCCGAAGTAACAGGGAAATACATGTCACACAAGAAGACTCTCTCGCTTGCACTGCTGCTGGGTATGGTTCCGGCCGGGCAGGCGATGGCCAACGTGGCTGATGTCATTTCAACAGCTCCCGCTGTCGATCAGGTTGCCGCTACGCCATCGGCGCCGGCACCCGTAGCAGCAAGCAGCCATTGCTCCTCCGGCTTTTTCTCGCGCCTCGCGGCCGCGTATCGTGAAGATGCACAGCCAGCGGACCCGAATGCACCGGCAGCGCCGCGTCGCGCGATGGACTCACCGTTCGATTCTCAGCCGTTCCCGTCTTCCGAATGGCAGCTCGGTGGTGTCGATAACGCGATCGGTGTGCCGAACGAGAACTCGCAGTATCCGCTTGAAAAGGCGTTGTCCTGCACCTCACTCGGTCACTGGATGCAGGAAAACCGCATCGAGACCTACGGCTGGATCAACCCATCGGCCAACCTCAGCTCATCGAGCGTGACCAACTATCCGCTGTCCTATGCGACGCGGCCGAACCGTGTGGAATTCGATCAGTTCCTGTTCCGCGTCGAGCGGTTGCCGGATACCGTGCAGACCGATCACCTCGACTGGGGTTTTCATTTCGACAATCTGTTCGGCTACGACTACCACTACACCACCATGAAGGGTGTCTTCAGTAATCAGCTGCTGAACAATCCGACCAATACGCCACTGTCGGGTAAGGCGTACGGCGACGACCCGATGATCTGGTACGTCGACCTGTACATCCCCTGGGTGGCGCAGGGCATGCAGATCACGGCGGGTCGCTATCTGTCGATCCCGGATATCGAGGCACAGTTTGCGCCAGAGAATTACCTGCTGACGCACTCCATCCTTTACACGGTGGATGCGTATACCAACAC
>JBARCX010000056.1:0-44609 GCA_049794535.1 Rhodanobacter sp. | reverse complement strand
GTTGATGACTGTGGCCCGTCGAAAAGGTATCGACGGCATGCGTCGGCGGCGTAGTGGTGAGGCCGTCGCGGCACAATTGCGGGTGCTCGCGGAGGACGAGACATCGGCGTCGGCGGAAGCCGTCAACGATGCCGATATCCCCGATAAGCGACTCGCTTTGCTATTTGCCTGTGCCCATCCCGCTATCGATGCCGGCGTGCGTGCACCGTTGATGTTGCAGACAGTGCTTGGGCTGGATGCGAAGACCATCGCCTCTGCCTTTCTCACCTCGCCCGATGCGATGGGCAAACGTTTGGTTCGTGCGAAGCAGAAAATTCGTGCGGCTGGTATTCCCTTCGCTATTCCGGCGCGCGATGAGCTAGACGATCGGTTGGATGGCGTACTAGATGCCATCTACGCCACCTTCGCTGAAGGGTGGAGTGATCCCGGCGGCACGGATGTCGCCCGACGCGATCTCACCGAAGAAGCCTTGTTTCTTGCTCGACTGGTAGTCGGGTTGCTGCCGCAAGAACCGGAGGCGCTGGGTATGTTGGCCCTCATGCTGCATGCAGATGCGCGACGCCGTGCACGACGCCATGCGAATGGTGACTACGTGCCGTTGGCAGAGCAGGATGTCTCGTTATGGGATGCAGCGATGATCGATGAGGCAGAAGCCTTGCTGTTGCATGCCAGTACCCTCGGTCGCATCGGTCGTTACCAACTCGAGGCTGCCTTGCAGTCAGCACATGTCGAGCGTCGTCGCACGGGACGTACGGATTGGACGGCAGAAGTACAGCTTTACGATGCACTGCTCGGTCTCTCTGGTTCACCCGTGGTGGCACTCAATCGGGCACTCGCCTTGGCGGAATGGAAGAGTCCGTATGTTGCGCTGGAGATCGTCGATGCACTTGCCGCCGATGAACGGCTTGCCCAGTACCAACCGTACTGGGCTGCCCGCGCTTCGCTACTGGCCAGAACCCACGCCTACCGCGATGCCCACGAGGCCTACGACCTCGCGATCGGTCTTGAGCGTGACCCTGAGGTTCGCCGTTTTCTGCAGGGGCGGCAGGCTGCTCTACCGCATTGATCAGGTTGCCGCGGAATGACGAACTAAGCGTTGTAGGTTGGGTGGAGCAACGCGATACCCAACATGGACTGGCCCCCTGCGTTGGGATTCGCAAGCTCATCCCAACTTACCTTGGCATGGTCGCTATTTCGCTGGTTTAAGACCACCGTCACATCGATGCAATTTGCCTCTAAAGAAATCCCTCAAGCGGCCGATAAGGTCGGTGAGTCACCACGACCACCGGAAATCCGTACGGCTATGTCATGCGCTCCCTGGCGCGATGACAGCTTTGCTCGCAAGCCGTAGCAAGCCGCTTCCGAGGTGTTGGCTGTGACGTTGTTGGTGCCTGCCCAAGGGATGTACGCGTACATGAGCTATCACAAGCCACACTCGAAACAGTCGACAGGTCAGGTCGATTGGAGCGATCCGCACCTGGAATCGTTATTGCGGAAGACCGAGAGCTGGAAGCTCGACAATCGAGGTGCCTTTCCCGCGCAACAGGTGCAGATTCATATCGGGTGGGGTGCCGCTACGGGCAAGCCGGCCGTACTGGTGTGGGAGCGTGATCAGGCGCTGGTGCTGGAAACGCTGTTCCCGCTTCCGGTGGGTGAGCATGTTCGTGTCGATAGCCCCTTGGGCGATCGCCTACGCACGGTATGGGGTGTTGTGATCGAAGGGCGCGAGGGGCATCGCACCGAAGATCGGGCTCACGGCGTGCACGTGTATTGGTTGCACATGCGCTGACAGTACGTGGTGTGCTGCCGTTCTTAAGCACAACCAGCGTTCTTTTTTAGTGACGAGAGCACGCATCACTCATGCCATGCCACTCGTCTATAAAGACGTCTATACAAGATCGTTACATCTTGTAAATACGATGTAACACCTATCTCGCCTCGCTATCTTCGTAGGCACTGGACCGAGAGCGAAGTCGGTAGCACGATCAGTGTCCCGGCATTTCGCCGGCGGGGAAGTGCGTGTTTATTTAGTCAACGCGATCGTGGCTTGTAGCTGCGTATGGGGGCGCACGGCGATCCGATGGCTCTATGGTTTTTGTCCTGTAACCAGCGGAGGTGGCGACACGACGATCGATTTAATTAAGCAATAGCTACATCACAGGGGACCTCGTTTTTTTCATCTAGCCCAATGGGAGATAGAACGTGAAAACTGAGCATGTGATGTTAGGTGTATCCATCGCGGTGGCGCTCGCAACGCTACCAGCCATCGCCTTGGCCCAAGCTTCACCCGCGCTCGCCGGCCTCAATACGGTCGAAGCGCCTCGTGTTAACCAAACTGTCGACAATCGCGTGGTGTCGACATTGAGCAATACCCATCTGTCGCTTATCGGTGCATTGAAGCCAACCAGCAGCGTGCCCGACTCGATGCCCATGAACCATATGCAACTGATTCTCCAGCGCAGTGCATTGCGTACGTCAGCACTGGAGTCATTGAGCGCAGCACAGCACGCCCCCGGTTCTGCCAAATTCCATCAGTGGGTAACGCCTACGGAATTCGGTGCAACCTTTGGTGTCGCTGACGCGGATATTGCGGCTGTGAAATCGTGGCTGGTTGCGCAGGGTTTCACCGTCAACGGTGTGTATCCAAGCAAGATGCAGGTCGACTTCAGTGGTACCGCAGGTCTAGTCCGGCAGGCATTCCACACGCAGGAAAACCATTACACCGTGAATAAAGTCAGCCATATTGCCAATGCTGGTGATATCAGCGTGCCGTCGGCACTGAGTGGCGTGGTGGTGGGTGTTGCGGGCCTCAACGATTTCAGGCCACAACCCTTGCACGTGCCACCGCAGGTTGCGCAGTTCAATGCCTCGGCGCATAACTTCAAGCTCAAGCCATCTTCTACGACCACGGTGGGCTCTCCGGGGAATCCGATGGTCAATTTCAGTGGCGGGGTGCGCGGCTTCGTACCGAACGACATGAATGTGATCTACAACACCACCGCGCTGTATAGCAGCGGCGTGACCGGTGCAGGTATGACCATTGCGGTGGTTGAAGATCAAGACATGGATCCGTCGGACTGGCCCAACTTTGTCAGCCAGTTCAACTTGGGCGGCTACGGCGGCACGTTTAGCCAGTTTCAACCACTGTTGTCGCCAGATACGGGTAATTGCACCGATCCGGGCGGTGCCAACCCCAGCGGAGAAAGCATCGAGACCGTGCTGGATTCAGAGTGGTCTACGGCGATGGCGCCGGGTGCGAATATCTGGGTTGCGACCTGCAATGATTCGGGTAGCAGTAACTTCTTCGGCGGCGTGTTTACGGCGGCGAACAATCTGATCAACGGCACCTCGCGGCCAAACGTCATTAGCGCAAGCTATGGCTATGGCGAGGGCTTTACCGATACCGCCAGCAAGACGGCGATTGATCTGATGTGGGCGCAGGCCGATGTGGAAGGTATCTCGGTATTCGTTTCCACCGGTGATTCCGGCTCCAATCCAAGCTTCAATGGTTTCGTCATCAACGATGCTGGTATTGATGCCAACTCATTAGCCACCTCGGCTAACGACACCGGCGTGGGTGGATCAGATACAGCCGATGTTCTCGATGGAACCACCAAGAAGTACTTCAACAGCACGCCTAACTCGCTCTACGGTACGGCGAAGTCGTACGTGCCAGAAATCACCTGGAATACATCGTGTGGCAACACGGTGGCGGCCCAGGAACTGGTTCATCTGACCGCGCTGCAATTCTGCAAGAACGCGTTGATCTATGACCCGGATGGTTACTACGTCACGTCGGAAAGCGGCAGTGGTGGTCCTTCATCGGTCGACATGAAACCTGCCTGGCAGCGACAGGTTCGCGGTGCAGCCAAAGACCAATCGCGCGACTTGCCGGATGTCTCGCTGTTCGGTGGATCGTATGGTGGGTATTCGTGGGTGATTCTCTGCACAGGTGCTTATCCATGCACGACTAACTTCACGTCGCCGGTGGAGCTGGTGGCGGGCACATCGCTGTCTTCGCCGATGTTCGCGGGCCTCCAGGCGCTGATCGATCAGGGCTTGTCGAACCTTGGCCTATCGGCGAATCAGGGCAACGCGGCACCTACGCTGTATGCATTGGCAAGGAGTGAATACGGCGACTCCACCGGCGCGACGCCGCCCACACTTTCGCAATGCGATGCGAATAACGGCACCTCGGGAACCGGCAAGTGTGTGTTCCACAACATCACCAGTGGCGGCAATTCCACTCAGTGCATCCAGGTTGCCGAGTTCGCACAAGTCACTCCGAATTGCTACTTCTACGGAACGATCCAGAACTTCGAAGGAGCCTTTGGGCCCACGTTGGTCGGCCTGACTTCAACGAGTGCGACGAAGTACAACAGCAACACCGCAGCCTTTGCTGCACAACCCGGATGGAGTTTCGCCAATGGCCTGGGCTCCGTAAATGCCAACAATCTGTTCTCAGCCTGGAAGAAGTTTGTCAACGCACCGTAATGGCTTGATGCGTTGATGCCATTTCTTTGGCCCAGTGCCCCTTGGTAGATCGCTGCCAAGGGGCACTGGAATGAAGGAACGCATGTGTTACCAGATACCTGGCAGCAGACGAAAGCGAACCTTCGCGGCGTAGTCACGGTAGCCGTCCAAACCCTCCATGAGCATGGCCTCTTCGCCGAGCGCGCGAAGTCCGAGTAAGGGTATAAACAAGACCAGGCCGAGCAGCCCCCAAAGCGAGCCGAGCAGCAGCGGCTCACCGACCATCAATAACAGCGCGTAGGAATACATCGGGTGGCGCACTACTGCGTAAGGCCCGGTGCTGATCACGGTTTGACCGCGGTCCTTCTGCAACCGAACCATGACCGAAGCGAAACTGTTCGCCTGAAGCACCTGTGCCCAGCCGCAAAATGCAGCCACGATCAGCACCGCACCGAGCGCCTGTGCCCACAGCGGCGTATGCGACCAACCGAACCGTTGCGCATCCAGCGCCATGAAGACAAACCACGCATAAAAGAACAACAGCATGGCGATGATGATCATGCGATCGCGCGGCTTCTGATCGGCGCTAAGGATGGGCTTCATTCTCTCCGCGAGAAGATCGGGATTCGTCTTCTTCAGCCATACGCCGATAACTATGCTGCAACCAATGAAAAGGGCCAGGAAGATCCATGCCTGTAGCCATGCCAGCGTCCCGGCAGGAACGAACAGCAAGACGGCAAGAAAAACGACTGAAAGGGTTTGAATAACCAGCTTGCGTATCATGGCGAGATCCCCGTACACAGCATGCCTGGCAGGCTAGCGCAAACCGTTGATGCTTGTATGTGCGGTAAAATTGGCGGTCATGCTCATGCATCAATGCCCGATAGCCATGCAGGGGCAACGTGGAGATATGGTGCAGGCTCTTAGTAGTTCACGTTGACAGTCACGGTATCGGAGTAGCTGTCGGGTGTGTAATTGGCAGCGGGTGCAGTGACATATACCGTCAATGGCTGCGACAGGCCACTACCGGTACCGGCCACTCCGTTGCCTACGGTTGTTGTGGTGGCGGTGTTGCCCCAAGGCGTACCGCTTGGGCCGGGAGTGGAGCTCAGCTGATAGGGCACGGTGTCTGTGTTGCCGCTGATGGTTCCCTTCATCACCCCCGCACCAGTGGTGCTGCCGTTTGAAGGTGCCAGGCCAACGTAATAAGGCGTGGTGTTGGAGCATGTAACACCGATCGTATTACTGCCGGTGGTGTTGATGGCGGTAGAGGGCACGGCACCGAGATTGACGTTATTAGCAGTGACGATGCACGCCTTTTGCAGAACGGCGGATGCAACGAATGACGCCGTGCCGGTGTTAAGGGTATTCGGGCCGCTGGTGCACGTGCTGGGTGCTACACCGGTGCTGAGGGTGTACGAGCCATTGATCGATACCGCGAGCGTACTGCTATAGGTGCCTGGTACGGCTGTCGTTTGCCCACTGGGTAACTGTGCATAGAACGGGGTAGTGCCCGTTACCGTGGTAGCGAAAAGAATGCCCGCTGGGATCATCACCATGATGGTGATCGGCGTGGGCGTGGCCGGCGTTGTCGTGGAGCCCCATATCTGACTGTAGGCAGCATCGGCATACAGCTGGTATTGCATTGTATTCGTGCCGTTACTGAGCAGGCGTGGGTTGGCCTGAGTGCCGCCGGTTCCGGTATTGAGATTGAGGCACATCGTGATATTCGCTTCGGGCGACAGCAGGATGCCGAGAATGCCTGTGCTGGTGCATGACCAGGCGATCGAGCCAGTGACATCCACGGTGCCACTCTGCAAGCTGACGTTACCGAACTGCACACTGTTGATGGTGGGGTTGGCACAGGCAGCCGAGGATGCGTGTGCTGATCGCGGCAGACCAACGGTGCCGATCATCAGCATGAGGATAAGCAGAAGGGGACGCCAAAGACCGTGGCTCATGGTGAGACGCTGCGCTGGCAGAGTAGAGGTCCGATCGCGGGAACGCTGTCGCCACTCTTGTGATAATCGAAGCGCGCCTGGCAAACCGATGTTGGCAGGCTGACCGTGACAGTGTTGTGCTCAGTCAACGCATCCAGATAGACCACGCCGTCGAAACCAACGATGGCGTTGTTGTCATTTTTCCCGTTGAGCATGACAACGCTACCCACGGGAAGTGGGTGACCATTGGCGTCGTGTAGCGTCACCAGTGCTGCGTGTAGTGGAGTGATGCCAAAATGCACCAGCGTGCCGGCGCGGTCGCTTGGTGTTGCCACGGTTTGGACGGCAGCGATGCGTAGATCTGATGGAAGATCCATAGGGTCGATGCTGAGCTGGTTCTTTTGATATGAGTTCAGCGGAGTGACCAACAACAGACCTTTGCTGTCGGTTGTGCCGATCACGTTGTTCTCCAGCTTCACTGGCACACCAGGCATGCCATCGGTGGATACCACGGCAAAGCCATCACTAATCTGGCGTGCTGCAAACACATCGCCACTCATCAAAACCAACGAGCCGGTGGCGTTGGCATAGCCGTAACGCGACTGACCGATGGCGTTCACGCCAAGCTGCACTTGTCCGTAGCGCCCCAGGTAATCCAGTTCGCCTTGGCCGCCATTCTGGTCATCGCCTTGGCTGGCTGCGGCACGCCAGCCAAAGCCGCCCTGGCTTGGCGTTGCCTGGCTGGCCTGTACCACGATGCCGGTGCGATCACCATCGCGCTGCACGCTACTGCTTACCGTGATGTTGTTGTCGAAGGTCAGCGTTGCGATCAGGAAAATGCTGCGGTCGTGTGAATTATCCAGATTCTGGTTTACGTTGAAATTCAGCGAGAGCGACTGTCCGACCGATTTGAACCAATAGGCACCGGCGTAGCGTGTGGCACTCTGCTGTGGATAGCGCAGATGCACATAGTTCACGCCGAAGCTTCCAACGTGGTCGGTGCTATAGCCAAGAACAGCTTGTGCGCTAATGCTAGGTGGTGGTCCGCCGTAAAAAGTGGCCACGTCGCTATAGTCGCCACGCGTGCGAATGCCATTGACGCTGAAGTTGATGCGCTCATTGCGCCAGCTGTAGCCCAGTGCATAGAGGGTTCCGGTCTGGCCTGCTTTGTCGCTTGTCGCCAATGATGCCGACACGATGCCTCCAGCCGAGCCAAGCAGCCAGGCGCCGCCAGCACCGGCATTGGTCAGCCCGGCAGTGGCTTCGGCATGCGCTTCGACGGTGAAGCTATTGCTTACGCCATAGCGCCAGGTGCCGCTGCCCATGATGTCGTGGCCGTAGTCGAATGAATCGATACCGTAGTTTTCGCGCACTACGCCGAACTCGGCGGACCAGTCCGATAGTCCGCTTTGCAGCAACTGGTGTTCGTCGTACAGCGAGAAATTGAGCGTGGTGGTTTTACCTTGTGCATCGGTCATCACCACCTGTGCGTTACCGGCACCGGTGATGTTGGGGATAGTGTTGAGTTGGAATGGGCCCGCCGGCACTTTGCCACTGTACTGACGAATACCATCGACATAGAGGTCCACGTTCGAAGGCAGTGTTGCCGAGCCAAGGAAGGCGGGCAGTGGTGCCGTGACGAGATACGGTTGCAACGCGAAATTAGTGCCTAGTTGTATACCCGCTATGCGGGTAGATCGTGACCATGACAATGCGTCGGTCAACGTATCGCCAATGCGCAGGGTTAAAAGGCTGTCAGGGAATGACGTGCTCCAACTGGTATCCAGGCGCACCGAATGGTCTTGCCAGGTATCGTCACTGGTGCGGCTCATTTGTGAGAGTGCGGTTGAACTGAGCACACCCTCATCATTGAAAGCGCGCAGTTCGGTGAAGGCGCTCAGGCTACTCGTATCGTGTTGACCTTCAGCGCCGTAGAGGTCGTAGTTCAGCAGCATGCCCGGTGAAGCTGTTGCGCGAGGGCGGCTATTTTCTGGAGCATTCAATACGGTGGTATCTAATTTGAGCATGTGCAACGGAGCGCTGATCGTTGCCGTTTGATGGCTGACGTCATAGCTTGATTGAACACCTGGAAGCCCATTTATTCGTGCTGGGTCCGGTGTTCCAGAGGGCAATGCGAAGCCTAGCTGGCGTAGCGTGGCCAGGCTCGCCCAAAGCTCGCCATCGAGGTATCCGAAATGTGCGAGGCCATCATGCGCACCATTGAGTGTGACATCGAGATACAGATCGGTGCCTCCCAGACGAGATGCGCTGTCGCTACGGTCAGTGATCAATGCGGTGTTGGCGGTGGAATCTTTTGCCGTCGCCGCGTCGAAGGCGTCGGCACCTGGCGCAAGTGGACCTTGCCAAAGCGTGGCTTCAACGAGAATGATCAGCCAGCGATAGGCTTTGAGTGACCTTCTCGCCATTGATCATGGTCTCAAGCACACCCCCCGCGGTGAACACCGCTGCAGGTGGCTTTAGCGTCCAACGCATGGTGGATCCCGGCAAAACGTAGCCGAGCAGCCCTTGGGTTATTTCGGTTCGATGCCCGCTTGCGTCGATATAACTCACGCCAGCTAACTGGGCATGGCCATTGCCGTTATTGCTCACCTGCAAAGCAACGCCTTTGTCTCCAGGCTGCAGGCTCCATTGGAGTTGCGGTGATAAAGACGCTGAGTCCGCCGGTTCGATGAAAATGGGAACCGAGTAATGCAGTACGAATTTCAGGCCGGGTTTACCCTGTGTGCCGATGGGCAGTTCGTCGATAGCCAGACGGTAAGCGTCTTCGACGGAACCCTTTCCAATGGGTGGTGGAGTGGTTCGAATAATGCGAATCAGCTGGCGATCACCGCTCATCAATTGAAGCATCGGTGGACTAATGATCAAGCCACGTGACGGAACAAGCTGGTCGCCTTGTCCATCCTGTGTCCAGTGGTAGACACGCACCTGCGCATGCACAACGTCATTACCGATATTGCTGAGCCAAATACCATCGGCGTTTTGCGAAGCCTGCAAGCTGAGTGTGGTAGGCGCTACTTGCAAGCCGCTGGCACAGACCACCCCTCCGAATGACATGAGCAAGGCCCAGAGGCCGCTGCATCCTGCACGTCGCATGCGTAGAGCTTCCATGGGCTATCAGAAGTTCACATTGACGGTGACGGTATCGGCGTAGCTATCGGGTGTGAAATCGGCACTGGCCGCAGTGGCGTAGACGGTCAAGGATTGTGCGGCGCCTGAACCCGTCCCAGCGACGCCGTTGCCAACAGCGGTGGTGGTGGCCGTATTACCCCAAGGTGTTCCGCTAGGGCCCGGCGTAGAAGACAGCTGATACGGAACTTTGTCGGTATTTACGGTCGGTGCTGTCGTCGAAATCATGTTGCCGCCACCGGTGGTATTGCCACCATTGGCTGCAGAGGGTGCTAGGCCGACGAAGTACGGTGTGGTTTTCGAACAATCCACACTGATGGTATTGCTACCTGTCGTATTCACAGCGGAAGCATCCACTGTACCCAGGTTGATGTTGGATGCTGCACCCGCCGTGACGGTGCATGCTTTCTGAATAACCATCAGCACCTGGAAAGTGGCGGTAGCAGGGTCGGCGGCCATGGCTGGGAAAGTAAGCCAGCTCATGCTTAGGAGCGTCGTAGCAAGCAATTTTCTTTTGAAAGACATGGGAAGACACTCCTAACGGGTTTTAAAGCTCCGCAGTAGCTATCCGCACGCGACGTCCACCATTGCACCCATGGTCGGAGCCGTTTTTCCATCAAGGTGATGAGTTATCTATTCTCGCCACGGACAACGTGAACATGCTTATGCAATGTGCCACGCGACGTGTTTAAGTCCCCTGATGCATCGGTATTCGCAGATTTTTGACGCCGATGAGGTCGTGTAAAACCTACGTTGATTTATGTGAATTACGCGTGAAAAGTTATTTTATTGATGATTTTAGATATGAATTTTCCAATTCAGGGCATTTCGCATAGCAATGGGCCGATTTTAATCGATCCATATTGAGCGATATTGCTATCGCAGCGACATTTCTTATGGATGTATGCGCTACCAGAGTGAAGCTGTTACGGAGGACTTATCCAAGCTAGGACTCGATACCCATTTTGCTTTATACGATCCGCATCGTTACTCGTTAAGGTTTGTCAGCATCTCTTAGTGGCAAACCAGCACCGGAACATCGCAGTTGATGATCACCTTATGCGTTTCGCTGCCAAGCAATAGCCGCTCAAGGCTATGCCAGCCGCTGGATCCCATAACGATCAGGTCGCATTGATGCTTTTTTGCAGCACCAATGATCGCGGTGTATGGGCGGTGATCGAACGCATAGCCCCCGTCGGAAACGACACCTGCGGCGTTTGCCCGCAGATGAACTTCGGCCAGGTAACGTTCTGCACTGGCAACGGATTCTTTGGTGTAGACGTCTTGCGGTGCAAGAAGGACTTCTGCGAAATAAGTTACCGCGGGGAAGGGCGGAAGCACGTGGAAAGCAAAGACACGGGCATCGAGTCGGGCGGCCAGGGCGATGCCCGTATCGACCGTGCGTAGAGACAGGGCAGAACCATCGATGGGCAATAGCAAGTGCTTGAACATGGCAAGCCTCCCAACGGTCAGTGGCAGCGGTGGCCGCTATCGTTGATCCGCTCGCGGTAGGTGTCGTTTTGACCTTGCCGTCGAGTCTGCCCATGTTTGCGCCTACGACAGAGGTGGCCGTGGCGTGCACGTTTGTTACACCGCCATTTTGATCGTGACTAGGTAGACACTGCATGAATATCGTTGCCGCAGACAGACGCTGCGACCGAGTGTCGATACACTGACTAGCCAAAACCTGTCATGACTACAACCAACCTATGACTCTCGAAGATCCCGTTGCGCTGGTTCAGCGCCAACTTGATGCTTACAACGCCAAAGACGTTGATGCTTGGCTCGCTACGTATGCTGATGATGCAGAACAGTACGTATTGCATGGCGACAGGCTTGCTAAAGGGCATACGGAGTTAAGGCAACGAATCATGGTTCGTTTCGCCGAGCCGGACCTCCACGCCGAACTTCTTAGCCGTATCGTGATGGAAAATACGGTCATAGATCTCGAGCTAGTCACCCGCAACTTTCCGGAAGGCAAAGGCACCATCCAGATGCTCTGCGTATATGAGGTCACTGGCGGATACGTCACCAAAGCTTCGTTCGCCATGGGACAGCCGACACTGCTTGTTTAAGAGGCGAAGATTGTCCGCTTTGTAGCATCTCGCCCGTGAAAGACGTATCGTCCGTGCTCCCCAGATATTAGGTTCACCATGGCAACGCTGAAGCCCTTTCCCCAAGCCGGCTTCCTGAACTATCTGGAGCTCCTCAGCGGGGCGGCTCCCTTGGTTACGAATGCTCAACTGCCCTCGCTACTTGTTCGCATTCTTTCGGCTCCGGGCGATGATGGAGTACCACCGAAAAGTGTCGGTTACTTGATCGAACTACTCAAAGCCCAGAAGGCGACACTGCAAGCATCATTCGATACAGAACGGGTCGCTGATGAGCTCCGTCGGTATCAGAAGTTCGCGAAACCGGGTCAGCCATCGGCGCATATCGTCCAGCTTCGGCAGCAGCAGGCTGCCGCTCGACAAGCCTCGAACGTGTCTAAGCAGTCGTTTATCAAGGCGGCTGCTGCGTTCGTTCGGGATGCCGGCATCGAGGTGCCCGAGCGCGTGGCGCTTGAGGCGTTTATCACCCGTTGGATTGATGTGAATGTGCCGAAAGAGTTCATTCCCACGGCATAGTTTCTATGGTGCATAGCCTCTATGGGGTGTTGCGGTAGTGCTTGAAGTATGGGGGCTCTGGTTGCTCAGCAGCTGTGCAAAATCTCGTGCCACCGCGATGTTGCCGAAATGCTCGATGGCATGGGCACGCGCTGCATTGCCCATGGTTTGGCAAGGCTCCGGATGGCACAGGGTGAGAATGCCGTCGCGCCAGGCGGCGACATCACCCGGCGGGAGCAAATAACCAGTGACGTTGTCCTCCAGTGCTTCGGGGATGCCTCCAACGCGACTACCCAACACCGGCAAGCCACATGCTTGTGCTTCGATGGCGACGCGCCCGAAGGTCTCTGGTGCGATGGATGGAAATGCCAGAAAAGAGAGGGCGCAGTAGTAACGTTCGGTGTCCGTCACCCAGCCGGTGAAGTGGTGGCGAGCTGACAATCCACCTTGTATGGCCATCTCTTGCAATGCCTGCTTTTCCGGGCCATCGCCGACCCAAAGGAGATGCAATCGGTCATTCCTTGCCATGGCCTCGTTCGCAGCCTGCATAAGCGTGAATATGCCTTTGCTGCCGTGCATGCGGCCCATGTAACCAAGCACGATGGCGTTTTCGTCGATGCCCAGGTCAAGGCGCATGGCGGCACGACATGGCGCATCGGGATGAAACTGGGCGGTGTCTACCGGGTTGTAGGAGATGTGCACGCGGTCAGGCGGTACGCCCCATGTGAGATATGCATTGCGCGCATACTCTGATACGGCGATAAAGCATTGCGCGAGTCGTGGGATGCCATATTCGGATACCTTGCTCATGCGCGGTGTGCGATGTCTAAACAAGGCGACAGGCGTGTGGGTTAGGCGGCTGCATGCAATCAGCGGCCAGTACTCCTTGCCAAAATTGCCGACCAGCCAATGCGGCGCGAACTTGCTCACGCGCGTGAGTACCGCTGTGTATCCGCGCAGATCGTAGACGTTGCGAAACGAGCTGTAATGGATGGGAATATGCGCAGCCTCGAGACCTTCGCCGATCAAGCCTCGTCGTGACACGATGCCTTCGACCTGATGTCCCGCTTCCGACATGGCCTTGGCTAGCGCGACAAAATGCGTGGCCGCGCCGGTGTTTTCTGGGTTGGTGCCGACAAAGAGCAGCTTCATGCGCGTTTGTCTTCGTAGCGGGTGAGTACTTTGGCGGCTACCTGTGGAAGCAGATGGTGCCGTGCTACCTGAATTCGTGGCAGACGCCAGAGATCCAAGCTTCCGTTAGCGTCGGCCCGGCCACGATCAGTGGTGGTGGCAGCGGTAAACCCAGCTAGCCGGGTGGTTGCAACGGCGCGTTCGTCGTAGTCGCCGTAGGGGTAGCAGAACTGTGTGACGGGCATGCCGATGTGTTCTTCGAGATCAGTCTTGCAGCCCTGTATTTCGTCGTGTTGTTGTTGGTCGCTGCATTGGCTCAGTCGTACGTGTGTACGTGTATGGGCACCCACCTCCATGCCGGCTGCATGCCATGCCTGCAGTTGTTGCCTCGACATGAGCGGCTTGCGTATGCCAAGCCGATCGGCATCCCATGCGTTGTATTGCCCGACATAACTGCTGACGACATAACAGGTCGCAGTGAACCCGTGTCGATGCAGGATCGATACGGCCGATTCCAAGTTATCTACATAACCATCATCCAGCGTGATGACGGCGATGCGGCCTTGTTTTTCATCGCGCAGATAGGGCATTGCGTCTGACATGGACACGCCGCGATAACCCAAGCTTTTCAACATGCCCATTTGCCACGCGAACGAGGTGGGTGACACGTAAAGGCTGCGGTACACCTGCGCACTTCGTGGTGCCCGAGCGATGTTGTGATACATCAGGATGGGTATTTTCACGAATGACCTAATGGCGATTTAGGAGTTAGTTTGAATATCCTACGTCATATATCAGAAAGTGAGTGGTGATTATCTTCGCGCTTGTTGCAGCGAGAATTTGCGTTTCATAAAACTTACGATGATGTGCACATTTGCTTAAAGAAACTTTACATTCACGTGAATTTTACAATTGCTATTGACCCGAGGACGCCGATAGCTCGAAAGCGGTCGACGTCATAGGTATTCGACTTAACGAGGGTGATTTTTTGACGCTAAGCGGATGGAAAGTGGCGTGGTCGGATCTGATTCGCATCAAAGCTCAGCTGCGCGAGTTATTAGCGGACGCTGAGCTCTGATACCGATTATGAATTAAATGGCCATCGCTCTTAGGTAGATTCTGCCGCGCAGATGGTCGTTGTTCGCGGCAACTCTCTCGTGGGCCCGAACGTTACAAAACTTGCCACGGCCAATATCCAGGCGCCTATGCCGCCGTAGAGCATCACCCAGCCAAAGCCATGCACGAGTGCGGCGTGTGCGACTGCGCTGGAGATATGCGTAAACGAATCACTCATGGCGGATGCATTCGGCAGCGCTTCTCCTTCGGGTGTCAGGTTGCCAGAAGCAATTTTCGCGGCGATGGCGTGTAATGGTGCGGTAGCGATCGAGCCCTGTACGACACGCTCCAGATGGGAAAAGATGCCTTCCAGCAGTAGGAAGCCCATCAACGCAATATTGATCGCTAGCGTAATCAACCGCGCACTCAAATCGATGCCGGAAGCCATGCCTGCGCGTGCCGTCGGCACTGAGCCTGTTGTCGTGTTTGTCACAGGTGTGTTGGTCAAGCCCAGGCCGATGCCTGCTAACAAGCAGCCCGGAAGCATGGTCAGCCAGCTGGCGTGATCCGCACTGCTACCCAGCCGCATCAATACGAAGCCCAAGCCAATCGTGAAAAGTCCTGCGGGGATGACCATGCGTGGCTGATATCGAAGGGTGAGGCGTTCCGCGAGGGGCGGGATCACCAGGGTAGGCAGGGTATAAGCCAGCAGCGACAAGCCCGAAGCTACGACGCCATAGCCGAGCCCGCTCTGGAAGTAGATCGGCAGATAAATCATGAATGGCCAGAAGCTGAAATTCATGCCGATGGAGCCGTAAAGCGCGCCCGAGAATGGCCGGATGCGAAACACGGAGAAGTCGAACATGGGATGTGCGCTGCGCTTTTCCGCGTAGAGGAAAAGGAGAAAGCTGATTGCCGCAATGGCGATGCTCGCGATGGCTGTGGCGCTGGTGAACCCCAGATCGGGGCCCTGCGTAATAAAGAACGTAAGGCCGAATACCGCGAGGGACAGTGTAACGATGCCAGCGATGTCCAATGTTTTCGCCTCAGGATCGCGGGACTCATCCACGCTGCCACTCACAAGGATCATGGCGACGATCGCCAACGGCACCTGGATCAGGAATACCCATGTCCAGTTCAACAAGGCCAGGATCGCGCCGCCGATGATGGGGCCGAAGCCCAGGCCTACGCCAAGAATGATTCCCCATGCGGCAAACGCCTTGCTGCGTTGTGGACCCTCTTGGAATTGATGCGATAGGGCGGCAACCTGGCAAATCACCATGACGCCGCCGCTCATGCCTTGAAGAAAGCGGCTGACGATCAGTACGGATGCGTCGCGCGCCATGCCACAAATGAGAGATGTGATGCCGAAGGCGAGCAGGCTGATGAGCAGAATGCGCTTGCGTCCATATCGATCAGCCAATGTCCCTGCAGCCATCAGCACCGTAGTGCATGCGATGGTGTAGGCATTCATGATCCACTGCACGCTGCTGAAACTGGCATGCAGTACTTTTTCGACGTTGGGCAATATCACTGGCACGCTGGAAATTTCCAGGCCGAACATCAGTGCGGCCAAGGAAATGGCCACGAGCGCGATGGCGTTTTTGCTTGCGGGGGAGGGAGACACAACGTATTCCTTTCGGGGATGGTTGTCGGCGAACCGGGCGTGTCATAGCAAAGCGGCTTCTCCGCTGTGCGCGGACGACAGGAACTCAGGTGCAGTGCCGTCGACGATGCCCAGACCTTTGCTCTGGTGGATTGCTGAGCATTCTGGGTGCGGCAAAGTCATGATGGAAATGATTTAATTTTGTGGTATTCATTAGAATCCATCATGAGTTGGCCGCCATGGACTTTGACCCCGCTTTGCTGCGTGCTTTCGTCGCTGTGAAAGAAGCCGGCGGCTTCACCCGCGCGGCCCAACGGCTCAACCTGACTCAGTCCGCGATAAGCCATCAGATCCGGAGGCTGGAGGAGCAGGTAGGGCGGCAACTGCTATTTCGCACCACGCGTGCCTTGACCCTGACGGAAGACGGCGAAGACTTTCTGCACTACGCGGAAAAAATCCTGCAGACCCTGGACAGCATGGCCCAGCGTTTTCGGCCATCGCCCATCTCGGGCGTGGTTCGTTTTGGCGTGCTCGAGAACTTTATGGGCGACCGACTGCCGACGCTGCTGTGCCAGTTTGGTCGTGCGTTTCCATCCGTGCGGCTCGACGTGAGTGTCGGCATGAATCTCGAATTGATGCCCATGATCAAGGCTGGCGAACTTGATCTTGCCGTGGTGATGGAAGCGCCCGATGGCAACGGTGGAACTCCGCTACGGCGCACGCAGTTTGTGTGGGCGGCCGCTGAGTCGTTCGATGTGGCGCCGGGTGCATCGCTGCCGTTCGCGCTGTTCCCCGCGCCATGCATTAACCGCCAAGTGGGCCTTGCCGCATTGGAGGGCACATCCATCGAATGGCATGTCGTCTTCACATCGCAGAGTCAGCAAGGCATTCGTGCGGCGGTGCTGGCAGGGCTTGCCATCACGGTGCTGGCACGGGATGACGTGGAGAAGGGTATGCGCATCGTCGATGGCAGCTACGGTTTGCCATCGTTGTCGGAGGCGGACTTCACCCTGATCTGGAGTACCGGTGGCAAGACGCCAGCGGCTGCCGAGTTCGGCAAGTTGATTCGGGATATGTCGGTGGTGCCTAACGCATCAGCGCGCCGCTAAGGCGAGTTCTGTGGACTATGAGGGCAGGCTCTAAGCAGGTTGCTGCTGGGTCGTGCAATGAATGCCACCACCGCCTGCGGCAATGGCATCGATGTTGAGCTGTACAACCTCGCGCGAAGGAAATAGCTCCCGAAGAACCGCGCGAGCGTTGCGGTCAGCTTTGTCATCACCAAATTCAGGGCCGATCACGGCACCGTTGCATACATAGAAATTGATGTAGCCGGCTGCAAATTCATCGGTTTCGTACCTCGGTCGAACGGACGATGGTGCGGGCAGCACAACAACTTTCAGTTTGCGCCCCTTCGCGTCTTCTGCATTGCGAAGCATGTCGATATGTCGCTGGGTGACGGCATGGTCGAACGAGGAGGTATCGGTATCCAGGCCGGCTACCACGACGCCGGGGCTGGCGAATCGAGCATAGAAATCCGTATGTCCATCGGTGATGTCTTTGCCGGCGATACCGGGAAGCCAGATGATCTTCTCGAGCCCGAGAAGTCGCTTTAACTCGGTCTCACACGCCGCTTTGCTTACACCTGGATTGCGATTTCGGTTGAGTACGCAGCTCTCGGTGATGATGGCGGTTCCCGCACCATCGACTTCGATACCGCCGCCCTCCAATACCAGCCGTGTAGACAGTGGCAATGCCTTGGCCAGGCGGATGACAGCGTCGGCTACTTTGGCATCGGCCTGATGCTCTTGCTTACCGCCCCAGCCATTGAAGTTGAACTCGATACCCGCCAGCTGCCCTTGGCCATTCTTCACGAAGACCGGCCCGGTATCGCGTATCCATAAATCGTCAATGTCTTGAACGATGAGTTCGACGCTCGAGCCGCATAGCTCTTCTGCGACGTCGTAATCGTCCTCACGCACCAGCATATTGACGGGCTCAAAAGCCGAGATGGCTCGCGCGATGGCGGCCAAATTCTTTTGCGCTCCGCTAAAGAGATCTTCCCCCCATATCTCCTCGCTTGGACCAAAGGCCATCCATGTTGCCTTGTGACGCTCGCCTTCATCCGGCATGCGCCAGGGGCCAACCTCTGAGGCAAATACTTTGTCCATAAGAGGCCCAGCCATCGAACTGAGGTATAGACCGCCGGCAGTCATCAGGCTTTTCTTTAAAAAGTCACGCCTCGTTGTCATGGCTGCTACCTTGCAAGGTTGATGATCCAAGCAAAAAAATAGGCTGTGATGGGGATCGTAGGCGCTTCCATTTCTGTCAGCTAGTACCTTTTACCGAAGTAACGCACGCCTGACTTTTAACCGTGCTCTTTGTGTTTTCCCCTCATGGCGGATGCGAGTTTTTGAATCAGCCTGGGTAGATTGGCGCGCTCGTCTTCCGTCCAACCGTGGAGAAGCTGATTCAGGAGTCGCCTGCGCGCAGTCACAATGGCGTCGATCATGCGAGTGCCGGATTTAGTGATGACCGCTTCCCTGACGCGCAAATCTTCTTTACCAGGCTTGCGCTTCACGAGGCCGAGTTCTTCGAGTTTTGCTATCTGGCGACTGATCGTCGAGGAATCTCTGCCAACCTGATCCGCGAGCTCTGCGACGCCGAGAGCACGGGTGCGGCTTAGACAAACCAGCAGGGGAAATAAGGCGCGATCCAGTGATACTCCCGCTTCGCGCAACAAGAACTCATCCTGACGTGGACTGTTCATGCAGCTCATCAGTTCGAGCAGGGCGTTCGCGAGTACGTCAATATTGCGTGTATCGTGCATGCTTTACTCGTGATCTTTGGTGATCTATATTGCATGTATGGTACATGCAAATAAGGTCGCCAGAAACATGTCAGGATCAGCCCAGCACTCCATACCTATTGTCCCCAGACCTAATGTCTTGCTCATCATGGGGAGCATGCGACCCGGCCGGGTTTGTCCACAGATAGCCCATTGGGTTGCAGAGATTGGCGAGTCTTGCACCACCCTCGCTTTCGAAGTCGTGGATCTGGCCGATTGGCCTCTACCCATGAATGACGAGCCCGGACTCCCACATCGTGGGGAATATATCCAACCGCACACACGTGCCTGGAGCGAAAAGATCAGTAGCGCCGATGCGGTGGTGTTCGTGACCCCGCAATACAACTGGGGATATCCCGCGCCACTGAAAAACGCCATCGATCATCTTTACCGCGAATGGCACGGTAAGCCATCGGCCATCATCAGTTACGGCGGGCATGGCGGCGGTAAGTGTGCTGAGCAGCTTAGGCAGGTTGCTGCAGGCTTGAAGATGGGGATGGTTGCAACGTCACCCGCGCTAACCCTCTCTGATGACGTGATTCGCGATGGTTTGGCGCTCCATCCGGTGACGGATCTTGCTTTGCATGCCGACACCATCAAGCAGGCATTGGTAGAGCTGGCCGTTCAGATCGCATCGACAGCAGGCGCTTAATCCTTCTTCAGCGCGTGATGAGAAATTCGAGCACTGTCTCCAGGAACTCCGTGGGGTACTCGATGTTCGACAAATGCACTGCAGGAAAGACTACTAGCTTCGATCCAGGCACAGTCGCAGCAATCAGTTCACTGTGGCTGGCGGCGGTTACTGTGTCGTACTGGCCTGCAATAACCAGCGTTGGGCGGGGGATTAGCGCAATGGTGCGGCGCAGGTCTGTGTCGCGAACCGCCGCGTATGAACCAGCCAGGCCCTGTCGATCTGTTGCGAGCAACATGGCGCGGAATGTTTCGACGATGGGTTCCTTTGCCTCCAGCATGCGGGCAGGGAACCAGTTGCGCAGAAACATTTCGGCCGTGTCCGACATGTCCTTGGCCTGCAACACGGAAGCGATGCGCTGGTCGAATTCGGTAGCTGGGCCGAGATAAGACGAGGTGTTGCTCAGAATCAGGCGGTCGATTCGTTCTGGGATGTGGATGCCCAACCATTGCCCAATGATGCCGCCCAGCGACAAGCCCATGAAATGCGCGCGTTTGATGTCCAGTGCATCGAGTAATTCGAGTACATCCCGGCCAAGCCGATCGAGCGAGTAAGCCCCTGCTGGAGCATCGGAGGCGCCATGGCCACGGAGGTCATAGCGAAGAACGCGGAAGAACTCCGACAAGCCTTCGATCTGCGCATCCCACATATGCAATGTGGTACCGATGGAGTTCGATAGAACCAGCACCGGTTTACCGGCGTCACCGTCCATGCGATAGGCGATGCGGCAGCCATCGCCAGCAGTAAAGAAAGACAGATCGTTCATAAGTCATGGGCCTTAAGCGGGATACGATTTCTTAGGGGCCCCGAGCGAAGGGGCCTGCAACGGCGGATTCCATGGAGAAAATCGTAGTTGCGGCCGAGTCCAACTGATATTACAAAGATCGAACAATCTCTGTAATCAAAGCTGACATGAGCGAATTCACTCTGCATGACCTGCAATGCTTCGATGCGGTGGTCCGTGCTGGCGGCTTCCAGGCTGCGGCCATGGCGTTACATCGTTCGCATCCGGCGGTGTTCGCTGCCGTTGCCCGGTTGGAGCGACAGCTTGACCTGAATCTGCTGGATCGCAGTGGTTATCGCGTGCGGCCCACTGAAGCAGGGCATTCGTTCCACCGCCGCGCGCAGTCGTTGCTGCGCGAGATGGAAGGTTTGCGTACTCACGCCGCACAACTGGCGATGGGCGAGGAAAGTGAGCTGCGCATCGTCATTGGTGATATGTGTTCACGGCCACAGACATTGGGCCTGCTAGGTCGTTTCTTTGCGGCATGTCCGGGGACGCGATTGCATCTGTATTTCGAAGCGGTCACCGGCCCTTTGGAGCGGCTATTTGACGATGACGCCGATCTGATTCTTCACAGCATCAATAAGTCGGATCCTCGCGTGGAATGGGTGGGCCTATGCAAGGTGCCTTTCATCCCTGTGGTGGCTGCGGGCTTTCTTCCCATGCCTGTTTCACGTTCGATCAGGCCCGAGCAGATGCGTGAATTCACCCAGTGTGTGATTCGCGACACGGCACGCCATTCACCGCCTAGCGATTACTTCATGATCGAAGGTGCGCACCAATGCACGGTAGCCGATCAGTTGATGAAGAAAGAAATCATCCTGCAGGGCCTTGGCTGGGGCCACATGCCACGCTTCCTGATCGAAGAGGAGCTGCACGACGGACGCCTACAGTCGATCACCAGCCGGCACCTTCCGGGTATCACGCAGGAGCTGGTGGCGGCACGTCGCAGTGACCGGCCGCATGGTCCCGTTGCGAATCGATTATGGAATTACATTCAGGAGCATGCTCCCCAGTTGCGACATGCACTTGATGCTAAAGCGCCAGCTAAGCGTAAGAAGAAAAGAGCAGTAGAGCTCCGTTCCACGCGCCGCTAGTTCTTTATAGGTTGTGTGATGAGAGCACTCTTTACGAGAGTACGTCTTCCCACAGCGATGATGAGCGCGACAACCATCAAAGCCGCCGCGATGACGAACGTGATACGCATGCCACTGGCAATGGCTGCAGGATGTGCCGTGGTGATGTCGGTGGTTGCCGAGGCGAGTGCGAACACCGCACCCATCACAGAGGCACCCGTGATGAGGCCGAGGTTACGTGACAGGCTGAGCATGCCGGAAATGACGCCGCGCTTATCCGGATGGACATCCATCATGACGGTCGTGTTGTTGGCGGCCTGGAACAGCTGATACCCCGGGGTCAAGACGGCGATGGCGGCAATGTAACCGGCAACGCCAAACATCTGTGGAAGCAGGGATAGCGCAAATAGACCCGCGGCCATTTCGACGAGTCCGGCGATAACCATAAATGGCGCACCCAAACGGTCGACGATACGACCCGCCAGGACGCCGCTCAGCGCAGAAATAATCGGGCCAATCGACATGACGACTCCAACCAGCGCTGTGTTGAGTCCCAGCGCACGCGATAGGTAAAACGGTCCCACCACCAATGTCGCCATCATCACCGTTGTGACCAGCACATTCATAACGAGGCTGGTGCTCAACGTTGCATTGCGAAACTCCGCCAGCGGGATCAACGGCGATGCCACCCTGGCCTGCGCAAATACGAAGAGGCCAGCTCCCATGACCGTGGCCAGCAGCAGGGCGATGTTGAGCCGACCGAAATGGCCGCCCCCAACCGTCACGGCGAGCGCATAGGCCGCGAGCGTAAGGCCAAGTAGCAGCGTGCCCAAGTGGTCGAAGCTGTTCCGATCACGCTTTACTTTCGATCCATGGGCGGGCAGGTAGCGGTAAGCGAGAAAGAAATTCAGGATCCCTAGCGGCAAGTTGACGAGGAAGATGGTTCGCCAGCCGAGTCCGGCGATCAGCACGCCGCCGAGCGATGGGCCAAGAGCGGTACCCATGGCGGACATGGTTCCGAGCAACCCCATGGCGCTACCTGTCTTCGCCTTCGGAACGGTCTCACCGACCAAGGCCACCGTAAGCGCCATCATGATGGCTGCGCCGAGGCCTTGCGTTGCCCGGGCGGCGATCAGCAGCCAGAGCGTGGGTGCCGCGCCGCATAGGAGCGAAGCCGCCGTGAATAGACCGATACCGATCAGTAATAACCGTCGGCGACCGATGATGTCACCGAGCCGCCCAACGCTCACGATCAAGGTGGTGATGGCAAGCAGATAGGCGAGGACGATCCACTGCACCTCGTGGAAGGTCGCGTTGAATGCGCGAGCCAGCGTCGGCAGGCCGACATTGGCGATGCTGGTATCGAGCGAGGGCATCAGCATGGAGAGCGAAAGGCTGGCGAGCGCCCATCGCATCGACGCTGTGCTTTTTTCACTACCGGCAATCGCTGCTTTTTTTGCGGCAAGGATGGTTTTTGGCATGAACCTGGTGACTCTCGAAAGGTAGCCATAGAGAGCCTAGTTCGCTATATGGCATAGCGGAAGGCGCAGCATTTGCACTTTATTCATGCGTTTGACGCCATGTCTGAGTGGTGCCATCGTCGGGAGCATGTCGACTCCCGATCTCAACCTGCTCATCACACTCAATGCATTGCTTGCGGAAGGTAGCGTTGCGCGTGCCGCCCAACGGCTACGGCTCAGTCCGTCGGCGATGAGTCGTGCGTTGGCGCGATTGCGCGAGGTAACGGGCGACCCGCTGCTGGTGAGAGCCGGGCGCGGTCTCGTACTAACCCCTCGGGCGCTTGAACTTCGCGAACGGGTCGATCAGCTCGTTCAGCACGCCGAAGCGGTACTGCGCCCTGCGGAGCAGCCCAACCTCAGTGAATTGACCCGAACGTTTACGCTGCGGAGCAGCGAAGGCTTTGTCGAAAACTTCGGGCCCGGCCTCATTGCTCGTGTTGGCCAGCAAGCCCCTGGCGTGCGGCTGCACTTCGTCCAGAAATTAAACAAGGACAGCGCGCCACTTCGCGATGGAACCATCGATCTGGAAACAGGCGTTGTCGACGACGCGACCGGTTCGGAGCTACATGCGCAAGCCTTGTTCCAGGACCGTTTCATCGGTGTCGTGCGAATAGGGCACCCACTGAGCAAGGGCAGGATGACGGCGGCCCGTTATGCGTCTGGCAAGCACATCAGTGTCTCGCGGCGCGGTCTCCACAAGGGAGGCATCTATGAAGCCTTACAGGCGATCGGATTGGAGCGGGACGTCGTCACCATCGTCAGTGGTTTTTCGACCGCGCTGGCGCTGGCGAGGAACTCCGATTTGATCGCCAGCGTTCCCGAACGGCACGCCGGCAACCTGCGCGCCGGCATGCACAGTTTTCCCCTACCAGTCATCACGCCGGAGTTCACGGTTTCCATGCTCTGGCATCCGCGATTGCATGCCGATCCAGTGCATCGCTGGCTACGCGGGTGTGTACGAGATGTGTGTGCGGAACAACTCAGCGATGCTCCGTAGGCTGAACGCTGCCGCGTGCTGAGGTGATGTCGATCGAATGCACTTTGGCCGTCCAAAGAAATGGAGGCGATTCTTTTTGAGAAGGAACGTTGTGGGTCGAAAGCAGACGCCTCACGACCCTCAACGGTCTAGTGGTCGGAGAGGGCATAGAACTTCACGACACCCGCCGAGCCCGAGGCAGAGTTGTCCTGAAGATAGTTGCCTGCCTTGAAATAGACGGTATTGCCATCCCAGCTGTGATCGTAGGTGAACGACTTGGATGTGCCATTGACGGTGACCGTCACGGTGTGGTCCGACTGAGCGATCCTGTAGTCGATACGATCCCCAAGCGCCAGCCCACGCACCAGAGTGAAGCGTTCCTCCGTGTTGCCCGGACTCGTTTTGATCCCGACAACGACAGCCCCTTTGGACCAGCGGATCTTCAGTGCTTCAGAGCCTGATCCATTGCCGTGAATCTGGCCTACGATGATGTTGCCGCTGCTGGGCTGCTGTGTGACAGCCAGCGAAGCGCTCAACGTGTGCTGGCCAGAGAACGTCCATTCGTTGGTATCCCGCAGTTCTGAGCGCGGGAAGTGCGATCCTCGTGTTGTTGCACCGTTGTCGGGGCAATGGAACACCATCGCATGGGTACTGGCTTCAAAATAGAAGAAGGGCGCCACGAAATCGTGCAACGCAGGTTGGGCAACTTCTTCCACGCTGTCGCGCTTGGCAATCGGCGTTTGCAGCTTATAGGTCGCCAGATCAAAGTGCTGCCCGGGGGCGTCAGCGGAAGGCACGCCGTTGGCAGTAGCGCTGCTGGACAACAAAATCCATCCAGCTATTCCCATTACGCGTCTCCATCGGCTAACAGCTTTTCTGTTCTGCATCTCATCGCTTCTTTTCATGTCGTGGATCGGGATGTTGCTCGACTTCAACGCCTGACCGGCCAAACTGGATGACACTACTGGCCGCCCTCCGCAAGTATCGGGGCAGCAGAGACGACCGCTCCAGCAAGCGCACGTAGACCGATGTCTATGGATGCATTCAGTCACTTCGACACGAAGGATAGTTGGATGGGGTGGCGTGCACGCCGGCCCTGCATTGAGCCGGCGAGTGTGGGTTAAAAGGAGGTCGCGATTGCGAGATCCGGTGACTCCACGATCACCGCCTTGATCCCTGACCGCCACGGTCTTTTGCCAGCCGTTCGCGCTTTTGTCGATCATCTCGTGGCGGAATTTCCTAAGGCAGTCGCTCTTTAGGGTTGCGAGTCGAAGCTACCTAAAAATCCTTCCGAATTTGATCAGAAAGCATGCGCAGCTGATCTTGCGTCATAGGGCCACTCCGGTTGGCAAGAAGCACAATGCCTTCGTGCGCGTCGGGGTACAGATCGACAAAGCTGGAGAAGCCGAAGGTGCCGCCGTCATGGCTCAAGCGTGTTTTTCCATCGTCCGTTTTGGAGATCTTCCAATCGAAGCCAACAGCTTGTTGATTGATATCACCCCACGCCACGCGATGTGTCAGTGCGATGGCTGGATTGGAGGTATCAAGCTGCAGTGCGATGTACTTCGCCATATCGCTGGCGCTGTATCGAAGACCACCAGCGGGTAGGATGAAATCAACCGTGGATATCAATGGCATGGCGTCAGCACTGGTCATGTATCCGCTGGCCATTTCGGGCAGCCGATCCTTCGCGACACCGCTCTGCATACCTGCTGGCTTTTCGACATAGTTGGAAAGCAGCGTTGCGTAAGACTGGCCGTACATTTTTTCAAGCATCAGCCCCAGCAGTTCGGGCGCCACGTTGGAGTGCTTCGGTGTGGTGCCGGGCTTACTGGAGAGCGATGCATTCGGTAGGTCGTCGAGCAACGCTTTGGCTGAGTAGTGTTGCAGCATCGCCATGATGGCTTGTGGTGCTTTATCAGGCCCGACTGTCTTGAGCAGAACCATGAAGTCTGGAAGGTTGTCAGGTAGTGCCGAGGTCGTAGTCACCAGATCCATCAAGGTGACGGGCGTACCCTGGAATTGAAGGTTGGGAAATGCTCCCGGTAAATAGTGACGTATGTCGTCGGAAGCACTCGCCTTCTTTTCCACAATGGCGTGCGCAAGTAGAAGGCTGGTAAATGTCTTGGTGACCGATCCAATTTCATAGACCGTGTTCTGATTGGGCAGGTTTACCTTGCCACGCACCGTGGTGCCAAAATTGAAATATTCCGTATGACCATCGCGCACGATGGCTATCGACAAACCGTCGGTATTACCTGCCTGGACGAACGCTGCCCCCTCTTTCTCGATCGCGCGCTTCAGGTCGGAATGGAGGGGTGCATCAGCCGGATGAGCCATGGAGACGGCAGATATGCCGATCGAGCTGATTAAAGCCAGAACCCATGAACGAACCATATGTTTTCCATGGCTGAAGCGGATGAGATGGCCTTGCCTGGAAACTCTACCGTTCTATAAAGGAAGCGGCCACGTGGCGTAAGTCACGGTCTGGTCTAAATGCGATGCTCATGTGCCGACTTAGGGAGAGGGTCTGCTTTGGGTTGTGATTTCCGGCAATGAACGCTACGCATTGCTGGAGTCGTTCGGCCTGCTGTCGCCTTACATGGCGTCTCTGCCAATTTCTCCATATGCCGAAACATCAAGCGTTTTCGCCATTTCGGTGGTGCCGTTCCAGCCTATCCCCTGGTATAGCGGCTTGCCTTTCTCCGTTGCATGCAGAACGGCATAGCTAACCCCACGCCTGACAAACTCCGCTTCAGCCAGGTTCATCAGCTCACGGGCCAATCCGCGATTTCTGTAGTCGGGTTCAACAAAGACATTCAGGACATAACCGCGCTTATCCTGCGTTGGATGCGCGGGGTGTGGTGGCCAGTCGATTAGCATCAGGCCGATTCCAGCAATCGGAGCGTCATCGTCTAGCATCACGTAGCCAAAATAGGATCCATCCAGCAAACGTGGTTTGACCCATTCGCGGAAATGCTCGGTCATAAGCATCAGCACATCATCGCTTTTACCCGCATCCCGAAACATTTCTTCGCGGTGCTGACAAACGAGGTCAAGATCATTTGTACGGAGTGTTCGAATGTCCATAGTGATTCCGAAGTGACAAGGTCAAACCGTGATGTCGGGCTTAGGCTGCGATATCAATCGGTCGATGCAATACATAGATAAAACCTTCCGTCTGGTGTTTCGACGTTCAGCCCTTCAGATATCCACTCACGAGACGCGCGGTCTCGTCGATGAGCGCTTCCATCGTTTCATCCGAAAGCATCTTGGAATGGTGCAGCACCGCGTTATGCGTCAACGCCTCAATCGAGGTTACGCATACAAAAGATGCGAGCTCCAGGTCATCGACACGGAGTTCGTCCCGATGGCTTTCAAGGTACGTCCTGAACAGGGTGAAATTCTCACGATTGAAGGTTTCCAGCTTTTCGAGCTTGCCCACGCGCGGGATCTGCTCCGCGAGCACACGATGCAATTTGGGATCGACACGGTGCGCTTTAACCGCGACGGCGACGAGCTTGCGCACTGCCTTCTCCACGGGTTGGGCCAAAACACCTGCTAATTCGCCCCGAACCATTTGCATGATCTCCTGCTGATGGCGCTCTATGACGGCGGCAACGAGCGCCTCCTTGCTGGGGAAATATTGGTAGAGCGAGCCGATGCTCACCCCCGACACTTCCGCGATGCGATTGGTGCTGGCCTTGTCGAAGCCTTCCTTGACGAGAATGCGAGCGGTTGCAGAAAGCAGCGCGTCGACCGTCGCACGCGATCGCTCCTGTGTGGCGACTTTCCTGGGTTTTATGAGCGGTCTACGCGCCATTTTTCCATGCCGCCAATGCGAGTATGAAAAGCAAATGATCGCTCGTATTCTGCCTAACGTGGAAATGACAAGGCAATACCCTTCGCAACATGCGAAACGCGTAAATCCACCAGGAGGAAACGATATGCATGACACATTGCAGCACTTGTTCCGATGCAAAGCCTGGGCGAACGATGAGCTGTTGAGCTCGTTGGCCAGGCTCGGCGGCGAATCCCCCATCACCGGATTGGCCACCAAGGCCCTGAGCCATAGCTATGTCGTCGATCGGATATTCGCTGCGCACATGAGGCGAGAGGCTCACGCATACACGTCGACCAATTTATGCGAGTTACCGACGTTGGCAGATTTGTCCGTGGACATCAGAAAAAGCGATCAGGCGTATATCGATTATGTGTCGGCTCTCGATAGCGACCAATTGGCGGAACGGATCGACTTCGCGTTCACGGACGGTGCTCCGGGCCGTATGTCCCGCGAGGAGATGCTCATGCACGTGATCACCCACGGCATAGGTCATCGCGGACAGGTCAGCGCAGTCATGCTACTCAATGCCGTTCCACCGGCGAAGGATGGCCTCGCGACCTATCTGCATGAGGCGGAAGCATCGACGAGAGGGCGGGCAGCCGCGTGAAGTCGGCAGTGCTTCAGCCGAGGCGATCGGCTCTATGCTCATGGAAATGCTTCAAGAGAGGTGTAGCTAATAGAGCTTGTTTTACGTCGGTTTTTGTTTGCAGCGTTAGCTGGTGAGCGCAACAGACTATGGATGTGCAAGCGGAAGGACATCCTGCACCAGGGACACCAGCGTTTTACCCGGCTCCTCTTCGAACATCAGGTGACCTGAGTCGTCAAACCAGACTAGCTTTTTGCTGGGTGCACTGAGTGTTTGGAACCATTGCCCGAGCAGAGTCGCCGAGGTGTTCAAGTCATGACTGCCCTGCATGAATACGACAGGGCAGTCGAAATGCGTTTGGTGGGAAAAATCCACCTTGCTGACTGGACCCCATAGTGCACTAAGGCTGAAGTCCATGCCTTGTAGTCGAGCGTTCAAATCAGCCGGGGTGTAATCGGGGCTCAGTTGGGCAATATCGCCGTCGTGACCGTCCTGTGCGTGCCAGGTATATCCATTGTAGTAAGTCAGCCAGTGGCGCTCCTTTTCCAGATTGGCGAGTGTCCGTTCGGGACTCGCGGGATCGGGAAACGGCGCCAAGGCTTTGAGTTCTGCAATGGCCTGTGTGTTTCCGTCAGCCTGAGCAGCTTGCAGCGTGGCGGCATAACCCATGGCCTCACTACGCGGCATGTCGACAACTTGCCCCATGCCAACATAAGCGTAGAACCAGTCGGGATGACGCTGGGCGAGTTTCACGCCAATGACGGTTCCCCATGAGTGGCTGACGAGCACGATTTTCTGTCGGTGGTAGGTCTTGCGCAGATAGCTGGCAACTTCCTCGGCATCGTCGACCATGCGGTCGATCGTCATGGTGGGGCGAACGTGGTCGACATCATTCATCGCATACGTTTTGCCTGCTCCACGCTGATCCCAATGCACGACGGTGAAGTATTCCTCCCATGAACTTTGGTAATACCAGCTAGCGGGAAGTGATGTGAACCCCGGGCCGCCGTGCACAAAAAGCAAGATAGGTGCATCGCGATGATGCCCGCGAATCGAGATCCATTGATCGATGCCGCCGATACGAACCTTCTGCTGCAGATCGATACCGTCAGGCGTAGCGATGTGGCGTGCGGAACGCACGATAGCGACAGCGTCCGGTGGGGCAGTGTCAGCGTATACCGACGTCGTGAATAGCATGCCAAGCACGAGCAACAGACTCAGACGTCTCACAAAGCATTCCTTGTTGGATAAAGCGGTGCTGTTTAGCCGCAAGCATCTCGTCAATGGAGCAAGCAGTGGCCGGCGGTGGTGACGCCTCACGCTTGCGTCAGTGGTTCAGCCCGCCGAACTCACCACGGCTGCAACTGGGGCATGGCTTGCGGCGATGTTCGATGCGACGGTGCGCGTGGTGAGCATGGAACCCAGGGCCAGCAGGCAAACCAGCAGGCTGGCGGTAAAGAGACTCTGCATCATCAGGTTTTCGAATTTCATGGTGATTCTCCGCGAGTTAGGAATGAAGCCTTTGATAGGTATATGGCAACGTCCGTGCCAACGCTTCAAACTCACGGGAGACCGCATTCTTAAGCCATTTCCTTTGCCGCCTCTATGAAACGACGACTGTCCGCGGACAATGGCGCCGCTGTCCGGACAGCACACGGACAGCGGACAACTCATTAATCAGCGACGAATCCGATCTTGGCATGACTCCCATCGCAGAACGGCTTGTTCTGGCTCCCCCCGCAGCGGCACAGAAATGTACTGGTCACGCGCGTCACGATGCGACCGGTTCCGCTCGTTATCTCGAGGTTGCCGCGTATCTTCAATGGGCCGTTGGTTTGCGGGTCGATGTGGAGTGGGCCATTGCGCACGGCTAGCGCATCGGTCGATGTTCCCGTGGGTGGTTCGCCCGTCGCGGTAAAAACCACGTCATGGTGTGAGCCGTCGCAGAACGGTTTGTTCTTCGATGCTCCGCAGCGGCATAGCGTGGCGCGATAACCCGCAGGCACGCCTTTCAAAACCAGCTCGCCGCGAAATGCGTATGGGCCTGCTTCACGTGTGGCAGCGAGATTCACCGGCGGTGCGGATTCATCGGGGCGACCATCGTGACGTTTGTAGCGGATGGCGCCGGAAGGGCAGGCATGCGCGATGTCCGCCAGCCGCTCAACATCCATCGTATCGGGGTGGATCCAGGGGCCTTGCACGTTGGCGAGGAACACCGTGGGCGCACCGGTCACGCAGAAGCGTGCATGGATGCAGCGCTTGGCTTCGAACAACAGCGTCAGCTTTTCACCTTCGACTTGCTCGATGCCATCCTGTTCGGAGGTGGGCGGTAATGGCGCCGGTGATGAGGCTGGAGTGGCGGTGACTGTCGATGTTGACGTGGGCACAGCGGCTGATGGTGCTGGCCTGGAAAGATCAAAACCCTGTGCCGCGCTTTGTACCAGCCCGGAGAAAATCGAAGCAGCTGCGGCAGTGCGCGTATCGCCGGTTTCGTTCAGGCGCTCGGCTGCATCCGCCAGTTGCTGCATGCGCTCACAGAAAAAGCGGCGTGCACTTGGGCCGGGAGGCAGTGTGGATGAGTCGCGCAGCGTAACGAACGATACGCCGGCATGGCATGTGGGATTCGATGGGCCAGCCGGTAATCGCGCGGCACGCTCGGCCAGCGGCACTAATGCGTGCATCAGGCCAATCGCCAGATCCATGGCCAGCATCTTGTCCGGATCGTGCGTGGGAACGGCATAGGTGTAGGCGAGCAGGCGCTGCATCAGGCCATAGGCACTGTTGGCCAAGTCGACCGTCGCGATGGCCTTCGCATCCTCGATCCATACACGGCCTTCCGGACGCGGTGGGCGTCGTAGCACGGGGTTGGTCGCCGCTGGAAATGCAGGGGTGAAGTGTGGATCTGCATCGAGCAAGGCTTGGTATTCCGCGCGTATTCCCGCGAATTTCTGATAGTGCGAGCCTTCGGTGTTCTCTTGCGCGCCTTCGCCCTGGGTGATGATGGCATTGAAGGCGATCAAGGCGGTCTTCAGGCAGATCACGCGTTTGGCGCCGGGAAGGTTTACTTCGGCATCGGACAACTGCAGCGCCGGGTCACCACACAACGCCCCGGCTTCACCGTGCGCATCGACCAGTTGTCGCAGGCCTGCGCTGAGCTTTTCGTAGAACTCTCCTACGGTGTTGTAATCCAGTGCCATCGGCGTGAGGCGAGGGCCGTCGACGCCGCGTACGAAGATACGTTCGGGTGCGAAACCTTCACCGTCGGGCTCAGCGGAGTCAGCGGGTCGTTCCAGATAGATGAAATGTTGCAACGTGGCTGCATTGAAGGGGGCCAGCTTCACCACGACACCAGCCGGCAGGTAACCGGGATCAACCGGAAAGTTCGACCGCCCGATACGCGGTGCGCCACCCAGCGCCACGGTGATGTTCCACACCGAAGCCAAATGACCCATCTCTTCGGTGGCGACCTGCAGGATGGTGCGTCGCCAACGTATGACGGCATCGAGCTGTTCGGCAGTCAGGCCTTCCGCCAGGGAGCACTTCAAGGAGAATGCGGCGTAAAGGTAGGTACACATCAGGCAGTGTTCGAGCTCCGCCGCCTCGTACAGGGCATGCACTATCTGCTCACGACTGGGTGAGGAATCGATCGGGCTATAGCTGGCCATGGCTGGCTTCCCTTATGTACTGATTCAATGAAGAAACTTCAAAAAGAAACTGCGAGAAGAGACTGCAAGAAGGAACTGAAGGTACACCGTTAGCGTTACTGCCGTGACCTGTCAGGTTATTCGCTGATAAGTCCGGTGACCACCACGTGTTCTTCGTATTGGGGGAGATCGTCGGTGATCGTGAACCACGGTGCTTTTGAGCCAACGAAAATATGCGCGGTCGGACGCAGGGTGGGGGCATCGACCAAGGTACCCATGGCGACATGAACAAAAGCGCCGGCACGAACGACGGAATACAGGAGAGAACCGCAGATATCGCAGTGTGTATCGTTACTCTTTTCATCGCCAAAGATCATGAGGTTGTCCCCGCCCCTGGTGATGATCAACTTGTCGCGCTCTATGCCCGCAAATGGCTTGAAGGCCGAGCCGGTTGTTCGCCGGCAATTCGAACAGTGGCAATTCGCTGCGTAGATGAATGCGTCGGCTACGGCGTAGTGAACGGCACCGCAAAAACACTTTCCGGCAAGCGTGTGGTTACTTGCCTTGTCAGGGTTTGTCATGGACGAATCCTTTGATGGCCTGTTCAATGTCGCGGTAATGCACGGTCGAACATTACCGCGAAATGGCCCGTATAGGCCCGCGCGCACGATCAAACGAGGCTTCGCGTCTCGTCCGCTTCGGTTACCCATGACGCCAGTTCGCCTGACAACAAATGGAAACCCAGTTGCGCGCGCTTGGCGTGACGTTTGGCGCGAGCGGCGAGTGTCGCCAGTGTTTCCGGATGGCGTGGAAAGGGCGGTAGTACACGCACCGCGCCGATCGCGACAGTAGTCAGCGGAAAGAATTGTTCGTTGCCGTGACGATCCTCACTGAGGATACCTTCACGTGTTACATCGTCGGGATCGAACAGATCGCGGGCGCGTTGATTGAACAAGGACACGATGTTTCTGCAGCGTGTTTCCCAGTCTTCGCTTTGGAAGGCGAGCAGGAAATCATCGCCACCGATATGGCCGACAAAGTCGCAGCTGGCATCCACATGCGTGGTCAGGATGTGAGCGAGCAGACGGATCATGCCATCGCCGCGGAAGTAGCCGTATTGATCGTTGAATGATTTGAAATGATTGAGATCGACATACGCCACCGTGAACGGGCGCCCGGCACGCAGCAAACGCGCGACGTGATCCGTTACTGGGATATTGCCGGGTAGAAAGGTGAGTGGATTGGCGTAGCGCGCCGCTTCGATGCGGAGTTCCGTGATGTGCCGTACCAGCGATTCGGCGGTGCCTAGCCCGAGGTAACGCCCATCACGGGTGATGATGAAACCATCGCTGAGATAGCGTTGATCCTGCCTGCGCAGGCTATCGGCAATACTTTCCATCGGCTGCTGCACATCGCACAGCAGCGGCGATTTATGCATGAAGGCAGTGCAGCTTCTGCGGCCGTACAGTTCGCGCGTGAATGGTTGCGCCATGTGCTCGCTGAAAATGCGACGGTTGATAATGCCTATTGGGCGATCCTGTTCGATCACGGCCAGCGCATGCAATTCCGGCTGGCTGGCAAAGGCGGCGAGCACATCGTGGTTGGTGTTGTGTGTAGTCAGTGCGGGCGCGTCGATAACGAGATGGCCGGCATTCAATGAGCGTTGCACCGTCGGCCCATTGGGATGTGGCGTCACGGAAACGGTGCGATGTTGCAACGCCAGGAGTGCGGCTTCGGCCACATGCTGCGCGGCATGCGTCGCCGGGCGACCGAGCAGATAGCCCTGTGCATAGCAGATGCCCAGTTCGCGCAGCATGCGTAGATCGTCCGCATCCTCCACGCCTTCGCCGACAAGGTCCGCACCGAGGGTTTCGGCGACCTGGCACAGCGCACGCACGATCGCGAGACGTCCACTGCTTTTGGCCAGACCGTGGATCAGATAGCGGTCGATCTTCACTACTTCCGGATGCATCTCGTTCCACATCTCGAAATTGGAATGGCCGTTGCCAAAGTCGTCCAAGGCGAAACGCACACCATAAGCGCGCAGGCGACCCAGGATGTGCATGAGGCGTGCAGGGTCATCGACGATGTCCCGCTCGGTGAGTTCCACCGTGATGCGGCTAAGGTCCATGCCGTTGGTCGTCAAGGCGGCCAGCAGATCGTCAGGCGTGATCGACTCCTGTACGAGCGCTTGTGCGCTCAGATTGACCAGCAGTCGGCCGGACGTCTGTTGCGCCATGAAGGTGCCACAGACGGTGCGCGCTGCCGCCAACTCGAATTCACCGAGACAACCATCGGCGCGCACCAGGTCCAGCAACTGGGGCGTGCTGATGCCGCCAAGGTGGGGAGCGGGGCGAATTAATCCTTCATGCGCCACGATCTCCATCGTGTCCAGCTGCACTAGCGGTTGATAGACGGCATGCAAACCATCCCGTGCCTGGTCGAGTAACGAGGCGAAGCGATCGGCATGGCGGAGGAAGGGCATGAGGTGGGCTAAACGGTGTCGTTTGTGGTTAGCGCAGTCTGCCGATCGATGATGTCGTTTATCCACGCGCTGGCGTGATGTTCTCCGGCCGTGTCGGCGCTCGTGTCGCTGTCGTGGTGGTGCAGCGAGTCGATGGAGAAGAAGTCCATTTGCAGCAGAAGTTCTTCTGCACTCGTGCGCATCGCTTGGCTCATCTGAGCAGTGCGTTCCACCAGTGCGGCATTTTCCTGGGTCATGGTGTCCATGCCGGCGACGGCGCGATTTACCTGATCGATGCCGGCTTTTTGCTCATGACCGGACAAGGCCATGGCGGCCACTTTCTCGGAGACCTGAGCCGCGCTGGTGACGATACTGGTGAGTGCTTCGCCAGAGCGTTGGGCATGGGTGCGACCATCGAGCACCGCCTCGGCGCTTTCGTTGATGGACTGCCGGATCTCGCGTGCGGCACCGGAGCAACGTTGCGCAAGCTGCCGTACTTCGGCCGCCACGACGGCAAAGCCGCGGCCATGCTCGCCGGCACGCGCCGCTTCAACCGCGGCATTCAATGCGAGCAGGTTGGTTTGGAAGGCGACGTCGTTGATCAGCCCAACGAACTCGGCGATGTGTTTTCCCGATCGATCGATAGCGTCCATCGCGGTGACTGTCTTGCCCACGACATCGCGCCCTTGTTCGGCCAGTTGACGCGAGGCTGCGGCTTGCCGGTTGGCTTCGGTGGCCATGGCGGCGGCTTCGGTGACGCTGGCCGCCATCTGCTCCATGGACGCTGAGCTCTCTTCCAGGTTGGCGGCTTGTGCTTGCGTGCGCTGGCTCAATGCATCGGTGCTTTCGGCCAGTATCTGCGCGCCTCGGCGCACGTTGGCGGCGCCTGAGCGTACCTGGCGTACCACGCTGGCAAGTTGCGTATCCATGGTGGCCAGTGTGCGCAGCACCTCACCAATTTCATCGGCGCGACCCACGGTAATGGGCTGGCCTAATTCACCGCGTGCGATGCGTTGTGCAACACCCGAAGCCAGGTGCAGTCGGGCACCCAATGTGCGGATCAACATGCCATCGGTGAAGCATGTCAGCAGTAAAGCAACGACAAATACGGCCAGGAGTTCGAGCAGTGCGTGTTGGTTGGCAACGTGTTGGTCGAGTGCCTCGGTGTTGCCCGCCGACAACGCCTTCTCAAAAAGATTGGTGAAGTCGCTTTGCAGCGGAACCAAGGCGGGCTGGACTTCAGTGGTCAGTTTCAGCTGGGCCATGTCGAACTGTCCCGCAGCCAGCAGGCTCAGCGTTTCGGTCATCGCTTGCTCGGCATCTTGGCGATGCCCGATGGCGAGGGTCATCAACTGCTTTTCCTGCGTGCCCAGTCCGCTCTGCATGAGCGGGGGCCAGTAGCGATCGATATCGATCTTGTTGCTCTTGAGTGCGGTATCGGCGTCGTCGACAGCCGAGGGCAAGCGCGTGAGTACCGCATGCGCAAGCGCCTGGAAATCGTTGTTGAGATCGCTCTGGATGCGACCGACGTTGGAGATCGGCGCCAGCGTTTCACCAACCACGGATTGGATGCGGTGATCAGCGCGCATGAGCGCAATGGCACCTAAGGCACCGATCGCAATCAATAGGAGAACGATGCCTGCAAGGCGGAGCAGGAGAATCTTGCGCAAGGTGACGCGAGATGCGCGGGAGAGCACGGCGGGGAGGACGCGCAACAGTCGGGGCATGACACACCAGGGGGACGGGGATGCTCCCTAGTCGGCCAGTTGGGTGCGAGCTTTAGCCCTATTTTGAGAAAATATTCTTATATTTCATATATTTGACATGCATGTTGCGATCGGGTGTCGCGGGCGCAAAGTTGGCTCCGACGTTCCCCGAGAGCTCACATCAGTGCGCGCTATGCGTGCTATCTGTGGCGCGTGACTGCAACACCAACGTGAGTACGATCGCCAGCACCGCGGTCACGGCAGCCAGGCCGTAGACCACACCAAAGCCCATGCCGCCAGCAATCCAGCCACCGATCGGGCCGGTGACGGCCATCGCGACATCCATAAACACCGAATACAGACCGAGTGCGCTACCGCGGCTGTGCTCCGGTACGCGATGGACGGCTTCCACACCCAAAGCGGGAAACACGAGCGAGAAGCCAAGCCCGGCGATCGCCGCGCCAATCGTCGCCATGTGCACATCGTGCGCGAGCCAAAGCGTTGCCAGCCCGATCGCCTCAATGGCGAACGACGCCATCGCCACGCGGTAGCCGCCCAACCAGTTGATGGTGCGGCCGAGCAAGAAGCGAACGCCGACGAACATCACGCCGAATACGCTCAGGGTGAATGCTGCGCCCGGCCAACCATGCGCCGCATAGAACAAGGTGATGAAGGTGGCGATGCAGCCGAAGCCGATCGAGCCTAGCGCCAAGCCCACGCCATAGGGCACCACACGGCCAGCGACGACGCGCAGCGGCGAACGTTCACCGACAGCCACTGCCGTAGGGCGCTTGAGTCGTGCCAGTGGAAAGGCGACGAGCATGAGCACCACCGTCACCACACCGATCGCGGCAAAGCCAAACTGGTGTTGCAGCATCACGCCCAACGGTGCGCCAGCGGCGAGTGCGCCGTAGGTGGCTACGCCGTTCCATGAAATGACCCGCGCCGTATGGTGGTGACCCACTTGGCCCATGCCCCAGGCGATAGAGCCCGTGCCGACGCAGCTTTCGGCGCAACCCAGTGCGAGACGCGCGATGAGGATCAATCCGAGGCTGAGCAAAGGAGCGCTGACGGCGAGGGCACCGAACAGTAAAAGCACGCCGCTGACCGCACACATCGCCAAGCCGGTGAGCACCGTACGTTTTGGACCCAGTGCGTCAGCCATGCGCCCGGCATGTGGGCGGCTGATCAGCGTCGCCACGTACTGCATGCTGATCGCCAGGCCAGCCCACATCGCGCCGTAGCCAAGGTCGGTATGCACGAAGCCCGGCAGTACCGCCAGCGACAAGCCGATGGTCAGGTAAGTGGCAAAGGTGAAGGCGACAGTGCTGAGAATCGACAGCAATACGCCGGAACGACGGCCTTCGGCAGTCGCGGTGACACAAGATGCATTGGTCATGGGGAAATCAGGGAGTCGGGCAGGGGCGGCCCGAAGGGAGCGGGCATGCGCCATTGTACGCCTCATGCTGCGTTGCGTCATAACCCATCGAGCATTCGGTTTGCTGTGAGACAGCATCGCTTCCGGCACCCCGATTCGTCCCTGGCTTTCCGCGATTGGTCACTCAGCCTATGCAATCCGTCCCCTGGCCATGGCGTGGGGTGGTGGCTGGGCCCTAGGTTGGCGGCACATCAAACGTGAGGGCGCGGGCTGGCGCGCTGTCATGAAACGGTTTGTCACACACAGTCTGCTTGGGGAGTTCGCTCAATGAATAGAAGAGAGTTGCTGAAAGCTGCGCTGACCGTTCCCTTGCTACCGCTCATCGGCGCGCGCGTGTTCGCTCCGGCCGCATGGGCTGCGGGTGTGCCGGTTGGATCTGTTCGGTCGCGTGTTCGGCCGGGGGATCCCGGTTGGCCATCCGCCGCACGTTGGGATCAGTTGAATCGGGATGTGGGCGGACAACTGATCAAGGTGCAGTCGCCGTTTGCGACATGCGGCACGGAGCCCGAGGGCGCTGCGTGTGCAGAGGCGCTGAGGGAACTGAAGAATCCCTTTTACATCGGTGATCAGCCGGGGCTGACGCAGACCAGCGGTTGGGTGGATGCGTGGACATCGCAGCCGAGCGTGTATGCAGTGGCGGCCCGGCGCACTGAAGATATCGTCGCGGCGGTCAACTTCGCTCGCGACCACCATCTGCGCTTAGTGGTCAAAGGTGGTGGCCACAGTTATCAGGGCACGTCCGATTCGGCCGACTCCTTATTGGTGTGGACGCGGCATATGAACGACATCGCCCTGCATGATGCGTTTGTCGGTGATGGCTGCGAGGGTAAGCAGGCGCCGCAGCCGGCAGTGAGCATCGGCGCGGGTGCAATGTGGAGCGATGCCTACCACGCCGTGACCACGCTTGGCGGGCGTTATGTGCAAGGCGGTGGCTGCACCACGGTGGGTGTTGCGGGTCTCATCCAGAGCGGTGGGTTTGGCAGCTTCTCGAAGAACTACGGCATGGCTGCGGCGGGGCTGCTGGAAGCGGAGGTCGTTACCGCCGATGGCAAAGTGCGCATTGCCAATGCGTATACCAACCCGGATTTGTTCTGGGGCATCAAGGGCGGTGGTGGCGGCAGCCTGGGCGTGGTCACCCGGCTTACCTTGCGTACGCGCGAATTGCCCGAGTTCTTTGGCGCGGTGCGGGGCGCCATCGTGGCATCTACGGATGAGGCCTATCGTGCTTTGATCGCCAAGGTGATCAGTTTCTATCAGAGCGACCTGCTCAATCCGCACTGGGGTGAGCAGATGGTCTTCAACCAGGCGAACCATCTGCATATTTCGATGGTGTTTCAAGGGCTGAGCAAGCAACAGGCGGAGCAGGTCTGGGCGCCGTTCCTGGACTGGGTACGCGCACGCAAGGAGTATTTCTTTGTCAGCCCGGCTCAGGTGTTCGCGCTACCGGCCAAGTATTTCTGGGACGCCGATTTTTTCCGGCAACGCGCACCATCGGCGATCGTCGAGGACGATCGGCCGAATGCACCCAGGCACCATGTGTTGTGGGCCGGCGATCAGGGCCAGGTAGGGTGGTTTCTTCATGGCTTCAAATCGGCATGGATGCCGGCGTCGCTGTTGCACAAGGATCGGCAGGCTGCACTGGTCGATGCGATATTCGCCAGCACGCGCCAGTGGGAAATGGCCTTCCATTTCAACAAGGGGCTGGCGGGTGCGCCTGCCGAAGAAATCGCCGCGGCGAAGAACATGGCGACGAATCCGGCGGTGCTGGATGCTTTCGCACTGGCCATTATTGCCGGTGATGCCCCGCCCGCCTTTCCGGGTATGCCGGGGCCGGGAGCCGACCTTCCATTAGCGCGCGAAGAGGCTGCGCATATCAGTCATGCGATGGATGCGTTGTTGAGCGTAGCGCCCGGTGCCGGCTCCTATGTATCGGAGAGCGACTATTTCGAGACATCCTGGCAGCAGTCCTTCTGGGGCTCGAACTATCCGAAGCTGGCTTCGGTAAAGGCGAAGTACGACCCGGAAGGTTTGTTCTTCGTGCACCACGGCGTGGGCAGCGAGGCGTGGAGTGCGGATGGGTTTACGCGAGTGGGTGGATGAGCATTCGTTGCAGTGAGCGCAGGAGATGCAAGCCCTGAGCAGTCGCTCCAGCCCCTCTTGCTGCAGAAAGGGGCTGTGCGCTTCCAGCGTGGTTGCGTCAGCGGGAGCGGGAGCCGAGGGCGCGCTCGATTTTCTGGTCGGTCTTGTACTGACTCAGTGCGTACACCGACCAGATAGCCGCAGGGATCCAACCGAGGATGGTGATCTGCAGCAACAGACAGATGATGCCGGCGATCGGGCGACCGATCGTGAAAAACTGAAACCAGGGTAGGAAAATGGCCAGTAGCAGTCGCATAAAACATTCCTTGTGATGGTTAGGGCTGCAGGTTAGTGGAAGCTAGGTCGATGCGACTAGCTTTGTAGGCTGGGTGGAGCATAGCGATACCCAGCAACTGGGGCCCGGTCAATGTTGGGGTTCGCAGGCTCACCACCAACCTACGTCCGGTATGACGACAGATATTGAGATGCTGATACGTGGCGTAAATCAGGGGTTACGAAACCGCTTTCCGTAACCCGGCTAAGTCGATCTTCTTCATCTTCAGCATCGCCTGCATGGCCTTGCCCGATTTTTCAGGATCGGGATCGCTCAAAAACTGGATGAGTTGGGTGGGCACGATCTGCCACGAGACACCGAATCGATCTTTCAGCCAGCCGCATTGCTGGGCTCTCTCGTCACCGCCCTGTGATAAGTGATTCCAGTAGTGATCCACCTCGTCTTGCGAGTGGCAATGAACGACAAGCGAAACCGCTTCGTTGAACTTGAAGACGGGGCCGCCATTCAGCGCCGTAAAGTCCTGCCCGTCGAGCTGAAAGGCGACGGTCATCGCTGACCCTTCCTTCCTGCCGGAGGCCTGCGCGCCTTCCTTGCCGTAGCGGTTGATGCTTCGGATTCGCGAGTTGTCGAAAATCGAGACGTAGAAGTCGGCTGCTTCTTCGGCTTGATCGTCGAACCATAGAAACGGGGTGATGCGCTGGAAGCGGCTGTTCGCGGCGGGCGTGTTCATGGTGTGCTCCTCGTTGCGTCACTAGTTTTACGGAAGGCGGGTGAGCGGCTGTGCATCGATGGTGCGATGGTGCGCTCTCTTCGTATTTGACGAATGAGTGCCGGGGAAATCGACAAGATTCCGAATGCATGGCAATGATCGGGCACTATCAGCTCACCCTCTATACTCCGCAGCCAACTAATCTGCTGGATTCAACGATGTCCGACATCCCCGCCTGCCCATTGTGCGCCATGGAAAACACCTATCCGGATGGCGACAACTTTGTGTGTGCCGATTGCGGCCATGAGTGGCCCGCCGTTGCCGCAGCGGAAGCCACTGGCGCCAGCATGGTGGTCAGGGACGTCAACGGTAACGTGCTTCAGGGCGGCGATACCGTCACGGTGATTAAGGACCTGAAAGTGAAGGGTTCTTCCATACCGTTGAAGCAGGGCACGGTGATCAAGAACATTCGCCTGGTCGATGGCGACGATGAGCACATCGAAGGCAATTCGGACAAGATCAAGGGCCTGGTATTGAAGGTCTGCTTTTTAAAGAAGGCCTGATCCTGCCACGCGCCGTTGTTGTCATGAGCGCTGTCGTTGTTATGCAACCTCGGCCTTGATCAGTGCGAACGGCCATGGCTCGGATATGGCGAAGCCTTGTGCGAAGTCGATGCCAAGCCGGTGTACTTCGTCGAGAAGTTTCTGGCTGCTAACGCCTTCGGCAATGGTGAGTTTGCCCGTGACGTGACCGATGTTGTTGATCGCCTCGACCATCGCACAGTCGATCGGGTCTTCGATCATGTCCTTGACGAAGCTGCCGTCGATCTTTACGAAATCGACGGGCAGGTGTTTGAGATACGTGAATGAGGACATGCCTGCGCCGAAGTCATCCAATGAGAATCGGCAACCGATGGCGCGCAAATCGTTAATGAAAACCGTAGCGCGCGACAGGCTGGAAATAGCTGCGGTTTCGGTGATCTCGAAGCAGATCTTCGATGGAGGAATGTCGTAGATGAGGAATTGTTGCCGCAGAAAATCGGCGAACCCTTCTTCACATAGCGACGTGCCCGAGAGATTGATTGAACATAGATCTGGCGCTGCGTCGGATTCGTTGGCGATGAAGTCGCGCAAGGTAGCAAACGCGGCCTGCACGACCCAGCGATCAATGGATGGCATTAAGCCATAGCGTTCCGCGGCCGGAATAAAAGCGCGCGGTGGAATCAGCTGGCCATCCTCACCAATCATGCGTAGCAGCAGCTCGACATGGCGGCATTCGCCGATGTCACGCAGGTCGATGATGTCCTGTGCATAAAGCACGAAGCGCCCGGACGCGATAGCTGCCTGGATACGGCTGACCCAACACATCTCGGACTGACTCGCAGCCACCTCGTCGTTGTTCATGTGATACATCTGCACGCGATTGCGACCTTTCTCCTTGGCGAGATGGCAGGCGGCATCGGCGGCGCCGAGAATGTCCTCGCGTGCCAGAAGCTGGTCGCACAGGCTGACCAGGCCGATGCTTGCACTCAGCGCGAATGCGCGGTCGCCGAAAGCAAAGTGTTGGTCACCGATCGTTGCGCGAAGGTTTTCAGCTACCTGCAGTCCATCTTCGGTTCCGCAGTTTTCAAGCAGTACCACGAACTCATCGCCGCCCAGCCGCGCTACGGCATCGGAGTGACGTACTTGCGCGACGAAGAGCGTCGCGATCTGTCGTAGTAATTCATCGCCGGCCGCGTGGCTGCAGGTGTCGTTGACGACTTTGAACTGGTCGAGGTCGATGTACAGCACCGTGAATGGCTGTGCGGTGTGATCCGAGGCAACGATGGCTTGTGCGAGGCGGCGTTCGAATTCGCGACGGTTGATCAAGCCGGTGAGCACGTCGTGGCAGGCTTGGTAGCGCAGGGTGGCTGCGTGCTCCCGATCCTTGCTGACGTCGCGCATCACCAGCACCACGCCGTCCATGCTGCCGGCACGGTCGCGTATGGGTGTGGCTGTGAGATCAATCGCGATTTTTAAGCCATCGTCGTGTTCAAGCATGAGCTTGTCGCCGGACGTCCAACCCGACTGCTCACGTAAGACCTGGGTGACAGGGTCGGGAATGGGCTCGCGGCTGACCTCTTCGATGATGCGACAGATCGCCTCCACGGGAAGGCCGCAGGCGTTATGCGTTTGCCAGCGCGTAAGGCGCTCGGCACTGGGGTTGAGATAGGCGATGCGACCGCGTGCATCGGTGGCGATGACGGCATCACCAATGGACTGCAAGGTGACTTCGGCACGCTCTTTCTCTGCGAACAGCAATGCATCGGCTATACGCCGATCGGTGACTTCCGTCACCGAGCCAGCCATACGGATGGATGCACCTTGCGCATCGCGTACGGACTGACCGCGCGCACGAAACCAACGGACCGTATCGCCAAGCTGTGGCACTCGAAACTCGACGTCGAGCGGCACGGCGTGCCGAATGTGAGCCACAACCGCTTTCATCGTGGGGCGATGATCATCGGGATGTAGACGATCGAAGATCGACGCCGCAGGGCGATTCGCCGCATCCTCCTCCACACCCAGCATTCGCTGTAGCCGTGGTGATAAGTAGATTTTCCCGCTGCGTTGATCCCAATCCCACAAGCCATCGTTGCTGCCATCAACGGCAAGCTGAAAGCGATCTTCGCTGGTGCGTAGTGCAGTGGCAACGCGCGCACGATCATCGAGTAGCCGGCGCGTGCGCCACGTCGCACACAGCACAAGCAGGCAGCCGATAGCACCCATGACCAGACGCAGCACATGAGCGGTGCCCCGCGATGCATCACCGAGCGCATCGGAAAACGCATACTCCAACGGCGTCAGGCGTGCATCGATGCTGCGGATGCGCTCTTGATCCGCTTCGATCCACGCTCTTGTGGGCTCGCCATGAGTGATGCGCGCATGCGCATCATCAGCGATGGTGACGAGCTCGGCGATACCTTTGTCGGCCTCGATCCAGATCGAGACGGCACGGTCGACGTAACCGATACGACGAAAGTGTCGATACAGCCGCGACATGCCGGGGATATCGGCATCGGCAATGCCGCCTTCGCGGAAATGGATATGGACGTTGGCTTCGTTGGGAGCGGCTTTGTCCAACTCCTGGCGCGCGAGCTGATCGCCGAGCGGAATCGCGATGGCGTTCCGATACTGCTGGAAATCCGATTCGGAAAATGTCGTGAGGTAACGCTGAAGGTGCGACGCAGCGAGTTTCTGTCCCTTCGACCAATGGCTCTCGCCGCTGACGAAGCCCCGGGTCGCCGACATGATGTCCATGCTGACGACGCACATGCCAATCATCGCGGCCACGACCAGGACGAACGGCAGCACGACGTCTGCCATTCGCTCCTCCTTGCCAACTCCGACAGCCCTCCGGCTCATCTCTGGCATCAGTGCCCCCCGGCACTGTCCTGCTAATCAGGACAAGGCCTTATCGGCGAATGCCAAGAAAGCTTTAGTACGCGTGTCTGACTTGCTTGACAGGCGCGCAGGGTGGGCGTAATTTCCCAAAAGGTTAATTAACCACATGGTTAACATGATGCCCATCGATCATCTCACTCTTACGTTCGCCGCCCTGGCTGACCCAACCCGGCGGGCCATTCTGGCGCGCTTGTCACAAGGCGAAACCACCGTGAAGGAGCTGGCCGAACCCTTCGCAATGAGCCTGCCGGCAGTGACCAAGCATCTCAAAGTGTTGCGGCGCGCTGGCTTGATCTCGCAAGGGAGGCAGGCGCAATGGCGCCCCTGCAAGTTGGAGGCGGCCCCGCTACGTGGCGTATCGGATTGGGTCGAGGAATACCGCGAACAGTGGGAGCAGAGCCTCGACCGCCTGGGTGATTACCTTCACGAACTGCAAGCACCGGAGAAGCACGATGAGCAGAAATAGTCCGTTGGCAGCATCCGCAGAACGGGTACTCGTTATCCATCGCACATTCGATGCACCGCGTCAGCTCGTGTTCCAGGCATGGAC
>JBARCX010000055.1:0-2543 GCA_049794535.1 Rhodanobacter sp. | reverse complement strand
AGGCTCGTATCCTGCATATCGCTATGAGCTTATAAGGCCATTTCTTTGGGTTACGTTTCTTTGGGCCAGCAAAGAAAGGTGACTCGGACCCCGGCAGGGGTTCGAAACGCCCGCTGCGTAAGCGGCAACCTGGCGATAACGCAACAATCAGACGACAAGGCCACTGGATGATTCGCTGCGCTCCCCCTTTGGGGCCGTCCTTCGGACGTTCTGCGCGCTTGTCCGGCCTACGCCAGAATGGCGAACCACAAGCCGAATACCCGTTCAGGACTAACGCTCCCACAAGAAGCCATTAGACCGTTCTAAAGAATGCGGGCTAAATACACACGATTTCAGCCCCATCAAAACACATGCGACGGACGGGCTAGCCAGCGTCCAGAAACATGCCAGAATGCCTCGCCAAGCTTGAACGGGCCTGAGGATGATCCGGAAGGGAATGCGTCATGTAGTGGCACTGCGTTGGCGTATCGGCGGGCTGTTATTCGCCGTGCTGGCGATTGTCGCCTTGCCGTACATGATCACCCGCGGCGGTGCACAGCAGGCGTTGAACGCCGGGGAACGGGTCACCCATTCGGCCGAAGCGAACGCGCTGGTCTACCGCATTGCCTATATGACTCGCGACAGCGAGGTGGCGATCTATAACATCCTCGCGGGGGATCATGACCCGAAGACCCTGGCACGTGCGCAGCGCGCTGATCATGAAGTGCCGGTGCTACTTGATCAGTTGCATGACTTTACCCGTGACAGCCTGGATCAACAGCGGTTGATTGGTGCGTTGGACTCCACTGTCGGCGGTCGGCTGGCATTGATGGGGCAGGCCTTAGCGCGTTATCAGCATGGTGACGCTGCCGGTGCGAATCAGGCGATGCGGGATGCCGATACGCTGTTCAAGATGGATGCGTTGACCGACAGCATCGTGGGCAACGAGGCGCATACCCTGCAGGAGCGTCGTATTGCTGCGCAGCGGCAATCCCTTGATAGCAGTTGGGTGCTGGCGATTACCTCGGGTGCGCAAATCCTGTTGCTGATCATCGTGGTGGTGGTGTCAGAGCGACAGATCGGTCGGCGGCTGCGCGCGGAAGTTCGTGAAGGGCAGGCGGTGCAGCGCTCGCGGCTGATTGTGCAGGCAGTGCGTGAGCCGATTGTGCTGCTGGACCGTGAGCTGCACACGCTGCTGGTGAATGCTGCTTTCTGTGAGTTGTACGGGGTGCAGGATGAAGCTCGCGAACAGCCTCTGCACAATATCGGTGATGGTGCGTGGAGTGACGGTGCGCTGTTGCAGCGGCTCGCCGATGTGCTGCTGCGCGACCGTGAGTTGTGGGATTACGAATTGATCCAGCGCACCATGGATGGTGTCGAGCGACACGTGGTTATCAATGCGCGGCGTTTGCAGCAGCATGACAGTGACATGCCCGCCTTGTTGCTCACCGTGAGTGATGTCACTGCGCGTGCACTGGTTGAGCAACAAGTGAAGGAGCTCAATCATCAGCTGGAAGGCAAGGTCGCGCAGATATCCGACGTTAACCGCGAGCTGGAGGCGTTTAGTTATTCCGTTTCGCACGACTTGCGCTCGCCCCTCCGGCATATCGCTGGTTTCGCCAGCAAGCTGGAAGAGCATCTCGGTGAGCAGGCCGACGAGCGCGCTCAGCATTATCTCGGCGTGATCCGCGATGCGGCTCACCGCATGGCATTGTTGATCGACGACTTGTTGGTGTTCTCGCGATTGGGTCGCGGGTCGCTGCGGCTGCAAGCAGTGGATATGCAGTCGTTGGTGGAAGATGCGCGTGTGCTCGCCGAATCGGAAGCGCCGGATCGCAATATTACGTGGCAGATTGCATCGCTGCCGGTCGTGATCGGTGACGAGAACATGCTGCGTACGGTGTGGCAGAACCTATTGGGTAATGCTGTGAAATACACCAGCCAGTGCGAGATCGCCTGTATCGAAGTTTGGATGCGTCGTGGACGTCATGGCGAATACGAATTCACCATTGCGGACAATGGTGCCGGCTTCGATATGCAATATGCCGACAAACTGTTCGGTGTTTTTCAGCGACTACATCGTGCTTCTGATTTCCCAGGCAATGGGATCGGCTTGGCCAATGTGCGGCGTATCGTAATGCGCCACGGTGGTCGGGTCTGGGCTGAATCCGAGCCGGGCAAAGGTGCGGTTTTCCATTTTTCGTTGGCGGCGACCGAGCCTGGCGAGTCGACGGTAAGGGAATCGCTATGACGCATGGTTACTTGCGAACCATCCTGATGGCAGAGGACAGCCCGGCCGATGCCGAGATGACCATGGACGCGTTGCGCGAGGCTAACCTTGTCAATCCGGTGGTGCATGTCGAGGACGGGGTGGATTGCCTCGACTGGCTGCATGGGCGGGGCGCCTTTGCCGGCCGCACCGAGGGTGACCCGGCGGTGGTGTTGCTGGACATCAAAATGCCCCGCATGAATGGGCTGGATGTGCTTACTGCGATGCGCGGCGATGAAAGGTTGAGGCGCATTCCAGTGGTGATTTTGTCTTCCTCGCGCGAGGAGACGGATCT
>JBARCX010000054.1:0-4420 GCA_049794535.1 Rhodanobacter sp. | reverse complement strand
GTCCAATTCAAGGAAGAACGCGGTTCATCTGGCGCGGGCGCTGAAAGCGGCGTGAGTATGGGAGAAGTAGCCTTGCTCGGCAGGCTGTCATGGGCTTCTGTCGAGAGAACAACATCTCGATCTTGCTGGTTCAAGATCGGGTCGTTCAGAGGTGCTGCGTGACGCCTCTTGGATGGAGGACGATTGCGCTTGCGCTCCCTGCTGCGCGTCATGATGAGAAACAATAGGGCCAGGAAGATCAGTACAAGCAGGAGCAAGCACCACAGGCCATAATGCTCGAGCCACGACACGAGTATCTGCGTGTTGCTAGCCTGCACCGTGGTTGTGGGCGCGACGGGTGTCAATGCCGTGGAAGGCGATGCCGATGTTGCTTGATCCTGAGCCGTCGCAGTTTCAGTGGCGACAGTTTCAGTAGCAGCAGATGATGTATCGCTGCTATCGCTTGGGGAGGCCGTTTCACTATCGGGTGGCGATGTGAGTGGTGTGTTCGCGATGAATTCACGAGTACGCACGGGTACTGCCACAGCATCATGCGAAGGCCGATCGGAAGGCTCGCTGTCGGCATCCACCGTGGTGGATGCCTCTGAGTGTGCCGTCTCGTGTTTCGCGGCCGTAGTGACATCACTTTCCCATTGGTTGGAAGAGCCAACCTGGCTGGAAGAGGCCACTGCATTGTTTTGAGAAACCGCGGCATGTTCGGCGGCGACCTTGCCGGGAGGGCGCGTAGCGTGAAGTTGGTAAGCGCAGGCAGCGAGGAGTGAACTGATGAGTAGCGGGAAACAGACATAGCGAAGGGCTGCACTCACCGAGGTACGTCTCGTTGCGGTGCCACGCAAAGCGTGAGTAGCCGGAGACCTCCGCTCAGCTTGCTGCGATGACGCGCTTTGCTCGTGCTGGACGTTCGGAAGACTCACTATCGCTCCTCATAAATACACCTCGGCACAGGGTGCATAAGGTGATTTGAATGGGCGTTCTATGCGAGCAGCATCCGTGCGGCGCATGGGTGATATCACCAGGGAAGGTGGTTAGGCCGTCTTCCATGTGCAGCTTGCTGGCACGCGCAGCCCTCGAAAGAACGCCCGCGATGCCCCTGCGTGGCGTACTCATTCGAAAGATGGTAATTCGGACCCCCTTTAGGAGTGTTCCGAAATTGCGCAGTTACGTAACGCCCACGCGATAGATCACCTATCGATGTTCAACATCGAGGCAGCGCGCATGGTGGGGCGAAGCGCATTCAATAAAAGTTTTCGGGTGGCGAGCCGAGTGCCGGCGTAGGCCCGATGTCAGGCTAGCTGAGCAACGCCTGGCTGCCTGCTCAATAGGCGCCCACAAGTTGGCCGGCGCTATAAACCGCACGGGTTAGTGTGCCGCCGATCCAGTAGCACAGCTCCGCTGGCTGACGAACATCCCACACCACGAGATCGGCTCGCTGATCTACTGCTAGCGTACCGCGGTCATCAAGCCCGAGCGCTCGGGCGGCATGAACGGTAACGCCACGCAACGCTTCTTCCGGAGTGAACCGGAACAACGTACAGGCCATGCCGGCTGCCATGCGTAGCGATAGCAAGGGAGAAGTGCCTGGGTTGCAGTCCGTGGCAATGGCCATGGGCACACCATGCGCGCGCAGCGATGCGATGGGCGGCAGTTTCGTTTCGCGTAACGCGTAGAACGCGCCGGGCAGTAACACGGCGACGGTGCCGGCCTTTGCCATTGCTGCGATACCTGAATCGCTCAGGTACTCCAGGTGATCTGCGGAAAGCCCACCGAACTCGGCTACGAGGGCTGCACCGTCGAGATCGGACAATTGCTCTGCGTGCAGTTTCACCGGCAGATCAAGCTGCCGGGCACGCTCGAACACGCGCTGTGTTTCTGCGCGACTGAAGCCGATACCTTCGCAGAACGCGTCTACCGCATCGACCAGGCCTTCCTCCGCCAGCGCAGGTAGCATGCTGTCGCAGACCAGCGCCACGTAGTCGTCGCGACGATCTTTGTATTCCGGTGGCAACGCGTGCAGGCCGAGGAGCGTAGTGCGGACGGTGATGCCGAGTTCATCGCCGATGCGTCGCGCTACGCGCAACATGCGCCGTTCGCTTTCCAGTTCCAAGCCATAGCCAGATTTGATTTCCAGCGTAGTTACGCCGTCAGCGAGCAGGGCGCGTGCGCGTGGCAACGATTGCGCGAGCAACGTATCTTCGCTGGCTTCGCGCGTGGCACGTACGCTGGAAACGATGCCGCCGCCGGCACGGGCAATGTCTTCGTAGCTGGCGCCATTGAGACGCAGATCGAATTCATGTGCGCGATGCCCGCCAAACACCACATGGGTATGGCAATCGATCAAGCCTGGCGTGACTAGAGCTCCGCCCACATCATCGACGCGTCGTGCTTGCGTGGTGGCGTCCTTTGGCAGCTCTGCCATCATGCCTATCCACGCGATACGGCCGTCCACGCAGGCGAGCGCCGCATCGGGGAGTAAGCCATAGGGCACGTCGCTGGCAAAGGTCGCCAGCGTGGCGTTAGTTAGCAAGAGATCCCAGTGGGGGTGGTTCATACCTCAGGTTTCTCCGCGGCATCGTCCGTTTCACCTGCCGCCTCATCCGCTTGAGCCGCCGATTCGCTGTACGCACTCGTGCTTCCAGCATGCGCTGCCATGGAGGCGGCCAACTGGGCTTGCTCGTCGGCTTCGGCACGCGCGGCCTGCTCACGTTCGAAGTCTTGCACCATGCGCTCAGCGAAATCCTTGTATACCGGTGTCGGGCAGAAGATCGACGCCGCCGCGCGAGCGAGCAGGCAGGCGGCCATGATGGGGATGATCATGGACTGGTTGTCGGTCAGCTCCATGGCAATCACGGTCGATGTCAGTGGAGCACCGGTAACACCGGAGAGATAGGCGCTCATGCCCAGCAGCACAACGGCGGCTGGCGGCGCGTGCGGAAGGAAATACGCGATGTTGTGGCCAATGCCCGCGCCGACTGCCAGTGCGGGAGAGAAGATGCCGCCCGGAATGCCAGCCCAGTAAGACACAACATTAGCCAGCAATTTCGTGATGCCGAAGCTTTCGCCGGGGGTGACCGCGGCCTCTTGCACAAATGCGCGCGCCTGTTCGTAGCCGGTGCCATACACGGCGTTATGTGAAAGCACGCCTAGTATCGCCAGCGCCAGGCCGCAGCTCGTGGCGAACAGCACAGGAGCGCGCGAGCGCAGGCGGCCGATATAGGCCAGTGGCCCGTGTCGGCTAAGCAGGATGAGTCTCGCGAACAAGCCGCCTAGCAGGCCGCAGATCAGGCCGCACATCAATACGGCCAACCAGGCATGGCCCAATGGCAGGCTGGCCGCCACCTGACCGAAGTAGGCGTAGTTGCCCATGATGCCCAGCGACACCACGCCGCCTACGATCACGGCGGTGAGCAACAGACCGCTGAAGCGGTGCTCGAAGGTGCCCGCCAGCTCCTCGATCGCGAATACCACGCCAGCCAATGGCGTGTTGAACGCAGCGGCAATACCGGCTGCGCCACCGGCGAGGATGAAACGCGAGGCGGCTTTGGGGTCGTCGAAGCCGAAACGTCGACCGATCGAGTAGAACAGCCCGGCGCCTACGTGCACGGTGGGGCCTTCGCGACCGATCGAGGCGCCGACGGCAAGCGCGATCAAGGTCAGCACCATCTTGCTGGCGGCGATGGGCAGCGCCAGCATGCGTGCGCGGAAGCCCTCGTCTTCGATGTGCAGAGTACTGATCACCTGCGGGATACCACTGCCGCGCGCGGCGCGTAGGCGCCCCTCGGTCACCCACGACAACAGGCCGAACACGACAGGTGTAATGATCAGCGGAATCCAGATGCCATGACTGACGATGCGTTGGAACAGGTGGAACGACCAGTCGCCGGCCTTGGCGAACAAGATCGCCGCCAGAGCCACCACTATGGCGCCGCTCCATAGCGCGATGCGCCGTTTCCATTGAAGTGGCGCGAAAAACTCGTGCCCCAGTAGGGCCTGCAAGCGAGGATTTGGCGATTTAGTCGGCGGTGTGGGGGATTCGGGCATCTGGCAATTATTGCAGAGCGGACTGCAAGACGCTCAGCCTTGGCGCGGCCGCGGCAGCCACCGGGTTTCATACAGGTCGAAGCGCCGATCCTTCAGATTCTGCACGGCCCCGGCATTGCGGGCGCGCGCCAGGCTTTCCAGCCGCAGATCGGCGAACAAGACGGTTTCGATGTTCGGTGTGGAGTCGGCGGCAATGCCATCACGTGCGAAGGGGAAGTCGCTGGGAGTGAGAATGCAGCTCTGGCCGTACTGGATATCGAAATTGTTCACGCCGGGCAAGTTGCCGACATTGCCCGAGAGCACCACGTAACACTGGTTCTCCACAGCGCGTGCCTGCGAGCAGTAGCGCACGCGTAGATAGCCTTCGCGCACGTCGGTACAG
>JBARCX010000053.1:0-4808 GCA_049794535.1 Rhodanobacter sp. | reverse complement strand
GTCGGGCGGACGCAGCTACAGGCCTTCGTGCCGGAAGAACGGATCGGCATCGGGCTGGGCGACATCAATGAAATGACGAGGGTCGGCCTGTAACGCCTTGGCCAACTCGGCGGCAGTGTGACCGGTTTCCTCGGGTGTGGCTCCGCGTACCACGGCAACCAGCACATCGTTGAATTGCGGAAACTCGCGATCGAAAGCCAATTCCTGTTGCCGCCACGGAAGGCTGGCGGCAAACATGTGATCGGTATCGGTATCGACACTCAGATGCCCGTACGCGTACCACACGCTGCCGATAGCAAGCAGGCCATAGATCAGAGTAACGAGGCCGGCGCGGCGCCGACTGGTATCGACAAGGCGTGCAATCCATTCGGTCACTGATCGCTCCCGGCACAACGGATAGGGAGCCAGATTTAGCTGGCTTCCCTAGTGACCGTCAACTGGCAGCGGCCTGCCTTCAAGAGCTTTCGGTCAGGCGCTGGCTTTGTTGAGCGAGTTCAGTTGAGGAAAGCGCGTGCGGATGGCATTGCGCATGGTGGGCAGGTCGAGGCCGGCCATGCTCAGCACTTCCTCGCGGCTACCGTGCTCCAGATAAACATCGGGCAGACCCAGATGCAGGATCGGTTTGACGATGCCCTGCGCGGCGAGGAACTCGGCCACACCGGAGCCTGCGCCGCCGGCAATGGCGTTGTCTTCCAGGGTCACGAAGGCATCATGAGTTCTCGCCAGTTCGAGGATTAACGCCTCGTCCAGCGGCTTCACAAAGCGCATGTTGACCAAGGTGGCGTCGAACTCGGCGGCGATCTCCGTGGCCGGTGCCAGCATGGCGCCGAAGCTGAGAATGGCCAGGCCATGTCCGCGCCGGCGCAGCTCAGCCTTGCCGATCGGTAGCGTATCGAGTTCTTTATGGATGGCCGCGCTGGGACCGCTACCACGTGGGTAGCGGATGGCGGCAGGCCCGGCGTAGTGGAAGCCGGTGCTGAGCATCATGCGGCACTCGTTCTCATCGGCGGGCGCCATGATCACCATGTTCGGCAGGCAGCGCAGGAAGGTGAGATCAAAGCTGCCTGCATGCGTAGCGCCATCCGGGCCGACCACGCCCGCGCGGTCGATCGCGAAAGTCACATCGAGGTTCTGCAGTGCCACATCGTGGATGGCTTGATCGTAAGCGCGCTGCAGGAAGGTGGAGTAGATCGCCACCACCGGCTTGGCGCCTTCGCAGGCCATGCCAGCAGCCAGCGTTACCGCATGCTGTTCGGCAATCGCCACGTCGAAATAGCGCTTGGGGTATTCCTTGGAGAAGCGCACCAGGCCCGAGCCTTCGCGCATCGCCGGGGTGATGCCGAGCAGGCGTTCGTCAGCAGCCGCCTGATCGCACAGCCAGTCGCTAAAGATATCGGTGTAAGTCGGTTTGGCCGGCGCGGCCTTTTTCACCAAGCCTGCCTGCGGGTCAAACGGACCGACCGCGTGGTATTCGATCTGCGCTTGCTCGGCGAGGGCATAGCCTTTGCCCTTGGTGGTGATCACGTGCAGTAGCTGTGGCCCAGGCAGGCCCTTCACTGTGCGCAGCGCATGCAGCAACTGCGGGATATCGTGACCGTCGATCGGGCCGGTGTAATGGAAGCCGAGTTCTTCGAACAACGTGCTCGGCACGAACATGCCCTTGGCATGCTCCTCCCAGCGTTTGAAGAAACGACCAAAGAAGGATTGCTTCGGGATCGCGCGTTTGGCTCGTTCGCGCCACACATTCAGTGTGCGGCTAGCCATCGCGCGGGCCATCATCTTGGTCAGCGCGCCGACGTTTTCGCTGATCGACATGCCGTTGTCGTTGAAGACCACCAGCATGTTCGGCTCAACATCGCCACCGTGGTTCAGTGCCTCGAATGCCATGCCGGCAGTCATCGCGCCATCACCGATTACCGCCACGACCTTGCGTTGGTCACCCTTGCGCTGCGCGGCAATCGCCATGCCCAGCGCGGCCGAGATCGAGGTGGATGAGTGGCCGACGCCAAAGGTGTCGTATTCACTTTCCTCACGGCGCGGGAACGGCGCCAGGCCATCTTTTTTCTTGATGGTGGTAATGCGGTCGCGGCGGCCGGTGAGGATCTTGTGCGGGTAGCACTGGTGACCGACGTCCCAGACCAGACGGTCCGTGGGCGTGTCGAACACGTGGTGCAAGGCCACGGTCAGTTCCACGACGCCTAGGCCCGCGCCGAAATGCCCGCCGGAGCTGGCTACGGCCTCGATCAGGTACTGGCGCAGTTCGTCGGCAACAGCGGGAAGCTGGTCGTCCGGAACACGGCGCAGGTCGGCTGGCGTCTCGATAGGCGCCAGATGGGGGTAACGGGAAAGGTCGATCATCTGCGTATTGTTGGCCCAGCGGCGAGGCGGGGCAAGGGCAGCGCGAGGGCGAAATCCGGCCGGGTCGCCGGAAGGCCTAATACAGCGCCGTGTCAGGCCATGTGCGGCCGGCGATCACGCGGCAGGTGGCTGACCAGAAAGTCCATCTGATCGGCCAGGATGTTGCGGTTGGACAGAATCAGGTGCTCCACCCAGCTGGGTCGATAAGGCACGGCCAGTAACGGCATGTGCGCTTGCTGTGGCGTGCGGTTGCTCTTCTTGAGATTGCAGGCGAGGCAGGCGCTGACCACGTTCTCCCACTCATCGCGCCCGCCCTTGGACACTGGCTGCACGTGGTCGCGGGTGAGCTCGCCACGGCTGTAGTGATCGCCGCAGTAGAGGCATAAGTGGCGGTCGCGGGCGAACAGAGCGGTGTTGGTGAGCGCCGGAGCCGGGTCGATCGCGTGGTCGCGGCAATGGCCGGTGCTGGCAACGATGGGGTGCAGGCGCAGCAGGCTCTGCTCATCGCGAGCGCGGTTGTGTCCACCGTGCAAGACAAGGCAGGGGTCGCCCAGTGTCCAGGCGACGGCTTCGCGAACGTAGAGACAAGCGGCCTCTTGCCAGCTGATCCAGTCGAGGATGCGGCCAGCGGCGTCTAGCGATAACACGCGGGTTGAATTGAGGTCAGCCCGGTTTGGCACTTCCATCAGCATGTGTTACGTCCTTCACCCATAGCGAAAGAGCGGTTCAGCGATGCAATAGAGCAGGTGTCATGGAGCAGAGGCGCTGGTTTCGGACAAATACGATGGGCCGAAAATAGCGCTCTTCGCGGCAGCATAGACCAATTTCATTGCAAATCGCGTGCAAATGCTTGTTCAGGCAGGTGGATTGTTGGGTGTGTGGGGTGATTCGCAGGTGTAACCGAGCGCTGATATAGTTGACTTTCATCTGTAGACCCGTCGCCGGGTTTGGGAGGGGGAGCCAGGGCGGCGCCCCTGGCACGGCAGGGCATGAGGTAATGACGTGGCTGAAGTTCTTTTTTACGAGCGCCCTGTGCCGCTCAACCGTAACCAACACAAGGATCTGCGCCTGAAGGGTTTGCAGAACCTGAAGTTCGCGATCACTGCGCACTCGGTACCACTCACCGGGGTCGAGTTTCCCGCTGCTGCGCGTGACGTGCCGATCCTGTTCGCGGGCGCCGATGTCGCCAGTGCCGGTCCAATGGCGCTGCTCGGCCTGCGCCAGAACGAGAACCTGTTCGTCGATATGGACGGCCAATGGGCACCGAATAGCTACATCCCGGCATTCATCCGTCGCTACCCGTTCGTGCTGGCTGAGAAGCCGGCCGACCAGGTGGAAGGCGATGACTTCACCGTGTTCCTGGACGAGGCCTACGAAGGCTTCGGCACCAAGGATGGCGAGCGCCTGTTCAAGGAAGACGGTACTGACACCGAGTTCCTGACCAACGCCGTGAACTTCCTCGGCGAATTCCAGCAGCACGTGACGCGCACGAAGTGGTTCATGGACCAGCTGCGCAAGCATGACCTGCTCGAGCCGCGGAACATTCGACTTGAGAAGGATGGCAATACCATCAACCTCAATGGCCTGTATGTGGTCAGCGAAGAGAAGCTGCGTCTGCTCGACGAGAAGACCTGCCACGAATTCCTGAAGGAAGGCGTGTTCGGTTGGATCTACGCGCACCTGTTGTCGTTGGCCAACATCGATCGCGTGTCCCAGCGTTTGGGTCAGCGCGAGCAGACTGAAGCGGCGAACACCGTCAAGAACTGATCGCCAGTACATCGGTACGATCGTGAAGAAGCCGCCCTCGGGCGGCTTCTTTGTTGATGGACTTAGCGCACGGGTTTGGCGAGTCGTAATAAATCCGTGCCGTAGCCGGCAGCTTCATACAGCGCGAGTGCGCGTTCGTTGCCCGGGAATACCGCTAGTGTCACCAGTAGGCAGTGATGTTCGTGAGCCCATGCTTCAGCATGCGCTAGCAATGCTTTGCCGACACCTTGGCCTTCGTGTTTCGGCACAACGGCAAGATCGGAGATGTGGCAATTACTACGACCGGTGAAATAGTCGAGTGTTCGCTGCAGATGGATGAAGCCCACGCGTTCGCCATCGGCGTCTTCGGCAACAAACAGGTAGCTATTGGCGGGTGGCTCATCGAGATGACGGCCGAGATCGGCGCGGATGCCCTCGATGCATTCGTGTCGTTTGCGCCATGCTGGCAGTGTGAAATCCACGAAACGTGGTACGAGTGCGAGGATGAAATCGTCGTCGTCTTCGGCCAGGCGGATCAGGAAACGTGTGTCGCTCATGCGGGCTAACCGGTTGGCGGGAACAATGTTGCTGGTTCTACACCCGCAGGCCTTCGCTACGGAAGTACCACACGATGCATATATCAATTTCATGTGTATGCATCGACGCGCGCATAGCAAAACGCCCGGATCTGATCCGGGCGTTTT
>JBARCX010000052.1:0-21512 GCA_049794535.1 Rhodanobacter sp. | reverse complement strand
CTACCAGGCTGAGCTACACCCCGTGGGAGCCGCGTATCTTAATGACCCTGGGCGATGTTGGCAACAGGGGAGATGGCTTCTGTGGCGTAAGTTTGCCTGCGGTTGAGGCGTGGCCTTCTGCTAACCTTAGCGGCTGCCGTTCCACGGCACTTTTCCCCTGGATGTTTGTAGAGGATTTCATGGCGCTTACCCCGGCCCGCACCATGCCCGGCGTGCTCGAGCTGCTTCCGCTCGACCAAATTGCCTTCCAGCGCATGCTCGACACGATTCGCCGTAATTACGAGCGTTTCGGCTTTCTCCCGGTGGAAACGCCGGTCATCGAATACTCCGACGTGCTGCTGACCAAAACTGGCGGCGAAACCGAGCGTCAGGTGTATTTCGTGCAGTCCACGGGCTCGCTGGATAAGGAGGGGGCGCCCGAGCTGGCGCTGCGCTTCGACCTCACCGTGCCGCTGGCTCGCTACGTGGCCGAGCACGAGCACGATCTCAGCTTCCCGTTCCGTCGTTACCAGATGCAGCGGGTGTATCGCGGTGAGCGTGCGCAGCGTGGTCGCTTCCGCGAATTCTATCAGTGCGATATCGATGTGATCGGCAAGGATTCCCTGTCGGTACGTTATGACGCTGAAGTGCCGGCGGTGATCTACAGCGTGTTCCGCGAGCTGGACATCGGTGCGTTCACCATCCAGCTCAATAACCGCAAGTTGATGCGCGGCTATTTCGAGAGCCTGGGCATCGTTGATGGCGAGCAGCAGATGTTGGTGCTGCGCGAGGTCGACAAGCTGGACAAGCGTGGCGCTGACAGTGTGCGCGATACGTTGACTGGCGATGGGTTCGGCTTGAGTGCCGACGTGGTGCAGAAGATTCTGGCCTTTGTGCAGGTACGTTCCACATCGTTGGCTGACGCCTACGCCAAGCTCGATGCGCTGGGCGCTGGCCCGGAAGTGATGGAGCAGGGCCGCAACGAATTGAAGGAAGTGCTGGGTCTGATCCACGCCTTCGGCGTGCCGGAATCGCACTACGTGTTGAATCTGTCGATCGCGCGCGGTCTGGATTACTACACCGGTACGGTTTACGAGACCACGCTCAACGATCATCCACAGATCGGCTCGATCTGCTCCGGTGGTCGTTACGAGAACCTCGCAAGTCAGTACACCAAATCGCAGTTGCCGGGCGTGGGTATCTCGATCGGTTTGACTCGCTTGTACTGGCAGTTGCGCGACGCGGGCTTGATCAATACCGCACGCAGTACGGTCGATGTGCTGGTGACCCAGATGGATGCGGCACAGATGCCGGCCTACCTCGCCCTGGCGAGTGAGCTGCGCGGTGCGGGCATTGCCACCGAGGTGGTGCTGGAAGGCAGCAAGCTCGGCAAGCAGTTCAAGTACGCCGACCGTGCGGGCATCCGTTTCGTGATCGTGCTGGGTGAGGACGAACTCGCCAAGGGCGTAGTCACGGTGAAGGATCTGCGCCGCGAGGATCAGTTCGAGGTGGCGCGCGTCGACCTCATCAAAACGCTGCGTGTGGAGTTGGAGCAAGCTGCCGCGATGGGTTAATGGGGCATGCGTTGATCAGGTTTGCGTTAGCGGGGTCAGTTCTCCAGGCATCCGCATACATCTAAAAGCGTCCACCCCGCGCTTGTTAGAGCGGGAGACAACTACGAGGTATGGCAGTGAATCAGCAGCACACGATCGTTCTCGACGGCAACAGTCTCACCCGCGCGCAGCTCGTCGCTGTGGCGCGACAGGGTGCGTCGGTATCGCTGGATCCCAAGCAGCTTGAGCGCGTACAGCGCGCTGCGGATTTCCTGGCCGACAAGGTCAGTTGTGGCGAGCCCACTTATGGCGTCACGACGGGTTTCGGTAGCAACGCCGACAAGTTGCTCGGCGCGCATCGTGTGCGCGACGAGCTTCCCGGTAGCCGTACCCATGCGCCTGAGGGCACGTTGCTCGATGAGCTGCAGCACAACCTGATCACCACCCATGCGGTGTGCGTGGGTAAGCCGTTCTCGGCGGAAGTGGTGCGGGCCATGCTGGTGATCCGTATCAATACGCTGATGCGCGGCCATTCCGGTATCCGTGTGGTGACGCTCGAGGCGCTGACCGCCATGCTCAACCGCGGCATTGTGCCGGTGGTACCAGAGAAGGGTTCGGTGGGTGCGAGTGGCGATCTTGCGCCGCTGTCGCATTTGGCGATCGTCTTGCTGGGTGGTGGCGAAGCGTTTTATCAGGGCGAGCGCGTGTCGGGTGCCGAGGCGCTGAAGCGCGCTGGGCTGCAGCCGATCAAGCTGTCGTTCAAGGAGGGCTTGGCGCTCAACAACGGTACGGCGCAGATGCTGGCGACCGGCGCTCTCGCGTTGGATGCGCTGGAATACTTGCTCGATACCGCGGACCTCGCTGCGGCGATGACCTTGGATGCTTTTGCTGGACGTAGCGGTGCGCTGCGCCCAGAAGTCCATGCACTGCGTCCGCATCCGGGGCAGGTGGATACCGCTGCACACGTGCGCGACTTGCTGACGGGCTCCACCCTCGTCGACATTCCTTATCACCTGGTGCCGCGATTCAAGTCGTGGACCGCCGAGTCGTGGAGCTCGCCAGAGAATCAGGCGCTCAGCTTCGACATTGGCTGGGATTGGGTGCCGGCCAACCAGCGTCACGGTCGTGAAGCGTTCTACGCGCGCTTCCTGCCGTTCAAGGGCGGTAAGAAGCATCAGCCGCAGGATGCCTATTGCCTGCGCTGTATGCCGCAGGTGCATGGCGCTGTGCGCGACGCGTGGGAGCAGGCTTGCCGCGTGTTCGATATCGAGCTGAACTCGGTAACCGACAATCCGTTGATCTTCCCCGACAACGACGAGGCACAGTTCATTGAAGAGCAGGTGATCTCCGCCGGCCACTTCCATGGCATGCCGTTGGCGTTGGCGATGAGCTACGTGAAGGCGGCGATTCCGGTGCTGGCTTCGATCTCCGAGCGTCGTCTCAATAAATTGGTCGATCCGGCCACCAATGACGGCCTGCCCGCATTCCTCACCGGCAACGAGGACGGTACCGATTCCGGCTTCATGATCGTGCAGTACACCGCGGCGGCGCTGGTCAATGACCTTGCTACGCGTGCGCACCCGGCGAGCGTGTATTCGGTGCCTACCAGCGCGAATGCCGAGGATCATGTGTCGATGGGCGCTAATGAGGCTCGCCACGTACTGGAGATGGTCGACGATCTCAGTCACGTGCTGGCGCTGGAGCTGTATACCGCGGCGCAGGCCTTGGATTACCGCCAGGAAATGCTCAACGCCGCACGCAGCCTGGCTGCTACCGGCGACTGGAAGGTGCTGGCCGCGAAGGTCGCCAACGCGCCACGCGAAGACCATCCGAGCTATGCGCAGTTCGTTACTGAAGTGCAGCAGCTGATGACGGCATTGGCCGACGTGGGCGATTTCCACGCAGGTGCTGCTGTGCGCACTGCCCATGCCACGTTGCGTCAGAGTATCGGCTTCATGCATCGCGACCGTGCAATGGATGGCGATGTGCGTACCGTTTGCGAGCTGGTGCAGAAGAGGACGCTGCGCGCAGGCTGACATGGCGATAACCGATTGAAAGCGAAGGGCGGCCATGGGCCGCCCTTCGCTTTTTTGCGCCCGCCATTTCGTGGCTAGACGAGGGTTTGGGGCGATTAGCCGGTGCCTGTCTGAATGCGTCCTAGCCGGCACTGAAAGGCGACTTGTTGCAATGCGGAGCGTCGCGTATGATGCGATCCACTGTATTAATGCGTTAGCACATTATGAAGCGTCGATCGATCGATCCCGAGACCCCTGTCGAGTCCGCCGAGCTGAGCCTGTGCCAGGCCCTGTTGTCGTTGAAAAACGACGAGGAAATGGCCGCGTTCCTGCACGATTTATGCACGCCGGCCGAGCTTGAAGTGCTGGTGGACCGTTGGCGCGTGGTGCCATTTCTGCTGGACGGCGTACCGTATCGGGAGATCCACGAGCGCACGGCCGTAAGCATTACCACCATCGGGCGTGTGGCGCGCTTCCTAAACCAGGGCAGCGGCGGGTATCTGGCAGCCGCTGCACGTGCGTCGCGTCGGCGTGCGGTAACGAAAAAGGCAAAAGCATGAAACCGCGTGACCGTTTGCGTATCGCTATGCAGAAATCTGGGCGGCTCACCGAGCCTGCACTGGATCTGCTTAACCGCTGTGGCCTGACCTTTCGACAGAGTCGCGACAAGCTGTTCTGCTTCGGTGAGGGTGAGCCGGTAGACCTTCTGCTGGTGCGCGATGACGACATTCCTGGCCTGATCGCGCAGGGGGTCTGTGACCTCGGCATCGTGGGTCGCAACGTGCTGAGCGAATTCCAGCTCACCGCGGGCCGGGATGCCGAACCATTGGCCGAATGGCGGCCGCTTGGCTTCGGCCGTTGCCGGCTGTCCATCGCGGTACCGCAGGATCTCGACTACCAGCAACCACAGCAGCTTTCAGGCCGGCGTATTGCCACTTCGTATCCCGGCCTGTTGGGCGAATGGTTGCGCACGAATGCGGTCGATGCGGGTGTGGTTACGTTGGCTGGTTCGGTGGAGATCGCACCGAAGCTGGGCACCGCCGATGCGATCTGCGATCTGGTGCAAAGCGGCGGCACATTGGTGGCCAACCAGTTGCGCGAAGCCGATGTATTGCTGGAGAGCGAGGCCGTGCTGGCAGGGCCGCAGACGCTGCCAGCCGACGAGCGCGGTGATCTGATCGAGCTGTTGTTGAAGCGGCTGGATGGGGTGATCCAGGTGCGCGAGTCGCGGCTATTGCTGCTGCAAACCTCGCGGCACACGCTGGAGGCCGTCACGCGTTTGCTGCCGGGTGGTCCGCAACCGACGCTGCTGCCGGTGGCCGGTCAGCCAGATCAGTTGATGTTGCAGGCGCTATGCGCGGGCGAGGTGAGCTGGCGTCAGCTGGAAGAGATCAAGAAGGCTGGTGCGCGCGAAATGTTCGTGCTGCCGGTGGAGAAAATGCTCGCATGAATCAGGTTGGCACGAAGAGCAGGTCGGTATGAAACGTTTAGATTGGAACGCACTGGACGATACGGCACGACGCGACGCCTTGGCACGCCCAGCGCAGTCACGCGCGGATGATCTGCGCCGTGGTGTTGAAAAGATCATCGCGGCCGTACGCGACGGTGGCGACTCGACATTGTTGGAGCTCAGCGCGAAATACGATCGCTGCGCGCTGGATGTGATCGAAGTCAGTGAGGAGGAGTTCGCTGCTGCCGAAGCCGCACTCGATCCCGCGTTGAAATCGGCAATCCACGAGGCGGCTGGGCGTATCGAAGCATTTCACCGCGCTGCTGCGCCGCAGCCCGTTGCTGTCGACACGGCGGTAGGTGTGCGGGTGGAGCGGATATTGCGCCCCGTTAGTCGGGTGGGTTTGTACGTGCCGGCCGGTAGCGCGCCTTTGCCATCCACCGCGTTGATGCTTGGCGTGCCGGCACGCATTGCGGGTTGCCGCGAAGTGGTGCTGTGTTCGCCGGCGCGTGTGGATGGGCGTTGCGATGAGGCGGTGCTGTATGCCGCGCGCATCACCGGTGTGTATAAGGTGTTCAAGCTCGGGGGCGCGCAAGCGATTGCGGCGATGGCTTACGGCACGGCGAGCGTGCCCAAATGCGACAAACTGTTTGGTCCCGGCAACGCGTGGGTCACCGAGGCAAAGTTGCAGGTATCAGGCGATCCAGAGGGTGCTGCGATCGATATGCCGGCGGGCCCATCCGAAGTGCTGGTGATTGCCGATGCTGCCGCTAATCCGGTATTCGTTGCAGCGGATCTCCTTTCACAGGCTGAGCATGGGCCGGATTCGCAGGTCATCCTGTTGAGCGATTCCGCGGATCAGTTAGATCGTGTGGCGCTGGAAGTCGATCGGCAATGTGCCGAGCTGCCACGCGCAGAGATTGCCGTCCAAGCGTTGTCGCAGAGCCGACTGATTCTGGTTGAGTCGCTGACGCAAGCTGTTGCAGTGAGCAACCTCTACGCGCCTGAGCATTTGATTCTGCAGGTAGCTACGCCGCGCGCGTTGCTGGATGGTATCGACAGCGCAGGCTCGATTTTCCTCGGCGCTTGGACACCGGAGTCAGTGGGCGACTACTGCAGCGGAAGTAACCACGTGCTGCCCACCTACGGTTACGCGCGCAGCTATAGCGGCGTATCGGTGGCCAGTTTTCAAAAGCAGATCACGGTGCAGGAAGTGACTGCGGATGGTCTGCGTAACATCGGGCCGTGCACGGCAACACTTGCCGCTGCAGAGCAATTAGAGGCACATCGCCGTGCGGTAACCCTGCGGCTGGCCGCACTGGAGATTCAATCATGAGTGTGCTCGATCTCGCCCGGCCGGAAATCCGCGCGATGCAGCCGTATTCTTCAGCGCGCATGGAGGCCAGCGGCGGGCAGGTGCTGCTCAATGCGAACGAATCGGCATGGCGCCCGATGGGTGATATCGGCATCGGCTGCAATCGCTACCCGGATCCGCAGCCGGCAGCCTTGATCGATGCACTTGCTCTGCTTTACGGCGTGCGTCGCGAGCAACTGCTGGTGGGACGTGGCAGCGATGAGGCCATCGATCTCTTGGTGCGCGCGTTTTGCCGTGCCGGTGAGGATGCGATCCTGATTCAGCCGCCGACGTTCGGCATGTATTCGGTGTGCGCAAAGATCCAGAACGCGGGTGTGGTCGAGGTGCCGCTGAAGAGTGATTTCACCTTGGACGTGGATGCCGTACTCGCAGCGCTGACGCCGGCCGTAAAACTGGTTTTCATCTGCACACCGAATAATCCCACGGGCCAGTTGGTGCCACGTGAAAGCGTCGAGCGACTGGCGCAAGCATTGGCCGGGCGAGCCTTGCTCGTGGTGGATGAGGCTTACGTAGAGTTTGCTGATCCGGTGGGCGCCGAGCAGGGCAATACCGGCAGCGTGGCCGATCTCATCGATCGTTACGAAAATCTTGCTGTATTGCGTACCTTGTCGAAGGCATGGGCGCTGGCGGGAGCGCGCATCGGCACATTACTGGCAAATGCTGAAGTGATCTCGCTACTCAAGCGGATCATTCCCCCGTATCCGTTGCCGTTGCCGTGTGTGGATGCCGCGCTGATGGCGTTGTCGGGCTGGGGGCAGGCGACTGCGCGTGAGCGCATCGCGATCGTGCGGGCGCAACGGAACGTGATGCAAGCCGCGCTGGCTCAGTTGCCCGGTGTACGTGAAGTGTTGCCGTCGCAGGCGAATTTTCTCGCTGTGCGCTTCGACGATGCGGGCGCGGTGTACCAGAAGCTGCTCGCTGCAGGCATCGTGGTGCGCGATGTCCGTCGCTATCCGAATCTTGGAGATGCCTTGCGTATCACGTTGGGTACGCCGGAGGAAAATGCCTTGGTACTTGCTGTTCTTGAAGGAGGCGCGGCATGAGCCGCAAGATACTTTTTGTAGACCGTGACGGTTGTCTGATCGATGAGCCGGCCGACGAACAGATCGACAGCTATGAGAAGCTGGCGTTGTTGCCTGGCGTTGTCGCTGCGTTGCAGCGTTTTGTTGCCGCTGGCTACGAGCTGGTGATGGTGACGAATCAGGATGGCCTTGGTACGGAGCGTTTTCCCGAGCCGCATTTCACTGGGCCGCACGAGTTATTGATGCGTATCTTTGCTTCGCAAGGCGTTCGCTTTCACGAAGTGTTGATCGACCGAAGCTTTCCGCACGAAGGGTTGGATACGCGTAAGCCGGGCATTGGTCTGGTGCGCGGTTATCTCGCGGATGATGGCTGGAGCCGTGCGGCCTCAGCGATGGTCGGCGATCGCGAGACCGACCTGCAATTCGCTGCGAATCTAGGCGTGCGCGGCATCCGCGTTGGCCCGCTCGGTGTGAGTTGGGACGAACTGGCGCATCAGGTGTTGGATGTCCCGCGCACCGCGACGGCTATCCGCAACACCAAGGAAACCCGCATCACCGTCAGCGTGGATTTGGACAAAACAGCCGAACCGAAGGTGCACACTGGGCTGGGCTTCTTCGACCACATGCTGGAACAGATCGGTAAGCACGGCGGCTTCGCGCTCGAGCTTCTCTGCGATGGCGATACGCACATCGATGAGCACCACACGATCGAGGATTGTGCCTTGGCGCTCGGGCAGGCGTTGAAGCAAGCGTTAGGTGATAAGCGTGGCATCGGTCGCTATGGCTTTACCCTGCCGATGGATGAGTCGCAAGCAAGTGCTGCGCTGGATTTGTCTGGACGCTCTTACTTCGTGTTCGAGGGTAGTTTTCCGCGTGAGCGTGTGGGCGATATACCCACCGAGCTGGTGCCGCACTTTTTCCGTTCGTTGTGCGAGACGCTAGGCGCAAACCTGCATTTGACGGTGCGCGGCGACAACGCACATCACATGGTCGAGGCCTGTTTCAAGGTAGTGGCGCGAACGTTGCGTCAAGCGATTCGACGCGAGGGCAGTGAGCTGCCCAGCACGAAGGGCACGCTGTAATGAGCGTGGTGCTTGTCGATGCAGGTGGCACCAATATCGGCTCGGTGCGTTATGCGCTGCAACGACTCGGCGTGGATGCTGCGCTAACCGCCGATGCCACCGCTATCCGTGCTGCGGATAAGGTGATTTTGCCGGGCGTGGGCGCAGCTGGCCCGGGTATGGCGCGGTTGCGCGAGCTTGGTTTGGTCGATCTTCTGCGTTCGCTGACTCAACCCGTGCTTGGCGTATGCCTTGGTATGCAGCTGCTTTGCGCGCATTCGGAAGAGGGCGATACGGAGTGTCTCGGACTGATCCCTGCGCCGGTACGTCGTTTCATCGAGGCTCCTGGATTGCGTGTGCCGCACATGGGTTGGAACCAACTGACAGTGAAGCAAGCGCACCCCTTGCTGGCCGGGTTGGGCGATGACGACTACGCATACTTCGTGCACAGCTATGCCGTGCCGTTGGGGGACTGGAGTCTTGCCACCAGTGACTACGGCGATGCGTTCTCCGTGGTCATCGCCAATAGCAATTTCCACGGCATGCAGTTTCACCCAGAGCGTTCCGCCGCTGTTGGCGCGAAGCTCCTAAAGAATTTCCTAGAGCTATGACGGTTGAAGTGATTCCCGCGATTGATCTGCGTGGCGGCCAAGTGGTTCGCCTCAAGCAGGGCGACTATGCGCAGCAAACCACTTACGCGGCTGATCCGCGTGAACTGGCTGGACGCTACGCGGCTGCCGGTGCGCAGTGGTTGCACCTGGTCGACCTGGATGGTGCGCGCTCAGGCAACCTGGACAATCTTGCGGTGATCGAGGCGATCGCGGCGAATGGTATGCAGATTCAGGCGGGCGGAGGTGTGCGCGGTGAGGACGACCTCAAGCGCTTATTCGACGCAGGTGTTCGTCGCGTAGTGTTGGGTAGCGCAGCGATTCGCGATCCCGAACTTGTCGCCGGCTGGCTGGCCGAATACGGCGCCGAGCGGCTGACCATCGCGTTGGATACGCGCCGCATCGATGGTCAATGGGCGCTGCCTAGCGCCGGCTGGACAGAAGTCGAAGCGCGTACGTTAGACGAGCTTGCGCCATGGTATGCCACGCACGGCGCGCGTCATTTGCTGTGCACCGACATCGATCGCGACGGTATGTTGGCCGGCTTCAATCTCGACCTCTACCGTCATCTGGCGGACAGCGTTCCGCAGTTGTCCGTACAGGCTTCGGGCGGCGTACGTTCGCTGGACGATATTCGTGCGGCTCGCGATGCGGGTGCGCGTGGGGTGATCCTGGGGCGTGCGTTGCTGGAAGGGCGTTTCACTATCGAGGATGCACTGGCATGTTGAGTCGTCGCATCATTCCCTGTCTCGATGTACGCGATGGAAAAGTGGTCAAGGGTGTGCGCTTTCGCGATCACGTGGTGATGGGCGAGATTGTCGATCTGGCGCTTCGCTATCGCGATGAAGGCGCCGATGAACTGGTGTTCTACGACATTACGGCAAGCCCGGAAGGGCGCAGCGTGGACCGTGGTTGGGTCGAGCGTGTCGCGCGGGTAATCGACATTCCATTCTGCGTCGCTGGTGGTATCCGTTCGGTGGAGGAGGCACGCGCCGTGCTGCATGCCGGTGCGGACAAGATCTCAGTGAACTCGCCGGCGTTGGAGCGCCCAGAACTGATCAATGAGCTGGCGGCTGCTTTTGGTGTGCAATGCGTGGTGGTTGGTATCGATTCCCTGCGTGACGCCGACACCGAATGGCGCGTGCGGCAGTACACCGGTGATCCATCGAAAACGCAGGCTTTGGCACGCAAGACACTGGATTGGATTGTCGAGGTGCAGCAGCGCGGCGCCGGCGAGATCGTACTCAACTGCATGGGTAGTGATGGCGTACGTACCGGTTACGATCTGCTGCAATTGGGTGTGGCGCGTGCGATTTGCCAGGTGCCGTTGATTGCCTCCGGCGGTGCGGGTGCGCGGGAGCATTTCCGCGATGTTTTCACCGATGCTGATGTGGATGGGGCGCTGGCCGCCAGTGTGTTCCACTCCGGTGATATAGCCATTCCCGCGCTGAAAAACTATTTGCGTGGGCATGGTATCGAAGTGCGCTTTTGATCCTAAGCCTGTGAACTGATGAGAGCTTCATCCATGACCGATATAAACACCGAGTTCGCACGTCTTGATTGGGCCAAGGGCGATGGCCTGTTGCCGGTCATTGTGCAGCACTGGCAGAGTGGCGAGGTGCTGATGCTTGGCTACATGAATGCCGAGGCGCTTGCCGAAACGCAGCGCAGCGGCCACGTCACGTTCTATAGCCGCAGCAAGCAGCGTTTGTGGACAAAGGGTGAGAGCTCAGGTCATGTGCTGGCGTTGAAATCAGTTCGTATCGATTGCGATGCCGACACCTTGCTGGTACAGGCTGACCCCCATGGGCCAACCTGCCATCTCGGAACATCCAGCTGCTTTGGCGATGCGATGCGTCCTCCGGTCGGGTTCCTCGCCGAACTGGATGCGTTGGTTGCGCAGCGTGACGTGGAGCGGCCGGCGGGCAGTTACACCACAAGCCTGTTCGAAGGCGGTATCCGCCGGATGGCGCAGAAAGTGGGCGAAGAAGGTGTCGAGACGGCGTTGGCTGCGGTAGCGCAGGATGATGCCGAGCTACTTGGCGAGGCGGCAGACCTGATCTTCCACCTCACGGTGGTGTTGCGTGCACGTGGGCTTTCGTTGGCCGATGTCGTTGCGTTACTTGCCTCGCGGCACGCCGCCCGCAAGGCATCGTGAGCTATTGCGGTGAGGCTGTCGAACGAGCAGATGCCGGCACAGCAGGCTTGAATGCTAACGCGGGGCCCGGAGTGAATCCCATCTGCCACAGGGCGAGTTGCCCGGCGATGCCATCGCCAATATCGATTTGAGGTACCGATGGGATGAGCTTGTCTTGCTGCTCCCATTGGCTGATTTCATTGCTGGCTTGTTTGAATGCTTCGATGAAGTCCGGCGTGCGATTCAATGCATCGACGAGCCAGGCGTGGCCGAAATAGGTGATGTCCGAATCGCTGCCGCAGCCGAATGAGCTGCGGTCGCTGCGGGCTGCGGTGAGTACGAGGGTATTTGGGCCGCGCAGGCCGGGTACGAAGCCGCCGGAGTAGCAGGCGTTCACCACCACCACTTTCCACTTGAACGGGTGCTTCTTGAAGATGTCGGCCAAATCCACGGCGCCGATTTGATCGAGTGGCAGTGGGTCCATGTCGACCAACAAGTCGTGGCTCTCATCACCGTGGCTGGTGAGATAGAGCATGAGGATGTCCTCGGGCTTCATGACTTTGGCGAGGCCATCCAGGCTATCATCTAGATTGCTCCAGTCGGCTAGCGGATGGCTTTGCAGCGTGCCGGGATTGTTTTCGAGCACCAACGCATGTGTGGCGGGACCAAAGCGCTGGGTGAAAAGTTGGGCGGCGTATTCGGCCTCGTTGCGGAATACATCTTCGCCACCATCACCGGCAAAGGCGAGCAGGTAAAGATTAGGCTTGCCAGCCACACGTGGACTTAGGTGCGCCAATGCATCGCGCACTCGCTGCGGCTGGGCGTAGACCACCTGCTCCGGTGTCGGGCCCTGATTGGGCCAGTCGTCGCTCGCATCATCGCCAGTGGATGATGCGTTGGCGACGTTGTCCGACGTGTTGTCAGTCGACGATCCAGCGACAGCCGGAGCTGTGGCGACGGATCGTATGGGCGCGTGTCCAGACAGCAACAGCATCAGCAGCACGCCAGTGGCGAAGGCGAGCAAAGCAGTGAGTGCGGTACGCATGTGTGGACTCGCGTGGTGTGAGAGTTAGGGGGTGATGGCGTCGAAGTCAGCGAAAGCGGGATGGCGTGATTGTGCGGGTATCGGCTGCGGTGGGCGTACCAGCCAGGCCGTACGGAAGCCTGCGGCCTGGGCGGCGTCCAACTCCTCTTCGATGTCGGAGAGGAACAATACGTGCTCGGGTCGCTCGCCGATGGCCTCGGCGATGCGGTCGTAAGAGACACGCTCGCGCTTGGGCCCGGTCTCGGTATCGAAATAGCCAGCGAACATGGGTGTCAGGTCGCCGGCTTCGCTATGACGGAAGAACAGTTTCTGCGCCGGCACCGAGCCGGACGAATACACGTAAAGGTGCAGCCCATCTGCACGCCATTCATGCAGCTTGGCTGCGACCTCGGGGTAAACGTGAGCGCGGTAGTCGCCGGCTTCGTAGCCAACCTTCCAGATCATGCCCTGCAAAGCCTTCAGCGCGGTGGACTTGCGATCTTCGTCGATCCAACGCTCCAGTAGCTCGATGATTTCCTGTCGGCTGGCTTCGATGATGCCGGCTTCTTTCGCGGCTTCGTGCAACCAGTGCTGCACTTCGGGCAGATCGCTGTGGGTCTCGATAAAGGCCGGCAGGCGCTTGCGCGCATAAGGGAACAGCACGTCCTTGACGAAGCTGATCGAACTGGTGGTGCCTTCGATGTCAGTGACAATGGCGCGGATAACGGTCATGCAGGTTGCCGTGGTGCGGAAAGCACCAGCTTACCTGCCGGCGGTAACGACGCAAGCTGGATAAACGGTCTATTTTGTTGTGAGCCTGTTTAGACAAGCTCTTGTCAGACGGCCTCTGTCGAAGCGTGCGGCGTCATCCGGGGGAATTGCAGGGCGATATCGTCGCCCGTGAAGTTCGCTACCCAGCCGTCTTTATTGGTGAACAGGCGGATCGCGACGAAGTAGGGCGATTCGCTCATGTCAAACCAGTGGCGGGTACCGTCCGGCACGCCAATCAAGTCACCTTGCTCGCACAGTACGTCGTACACCTTACCGTTGATGTGCAGGGTGAACTGGCCAGCACCAGCGACGAAGAAGCGCACCTCGTCCTCGCTATGGGTGTGCTCGCTGAGGAATTTCTGGCGAAGAGTGGCGCGTTCGGGGTGGTCGGGCTTAAGGCTGATCACGTCGACCGACTGGTAACCCTCTTCACGCATCAGTCGGTCGATGTCGTTGCGATACGCGGCGACCACCTCATCCTGGCTGGCGCCCGGGGCAATGGACTGCGTGGCATCCCATTGTTCAAAGCGTACGCCGACCTTGCTCAATTGGTGGGCAATCTCGCTATGTGCGTGGTGCTCGCTCAATGGAGCCTGTGGGCGGGCATCGTCGAAAATGCGTAAGCGACTCATGCGGTCAATCTCCTCAGGTCCAGTTCGCAGCCCAGTAGAAATTCCAGGGCCTCCAGATGACGGCGGGTCTCAGCCATGTCGCGACCCCAGGTGTAGATGCCGTGGCCATTGATCAGGTAGGCATGCAGCGGTTTTCCGGCATCAAGCCAAGTATCCACCTGTGCGACCAATTCAGGCATGTGCTGGGTGTTAGGGAATACCGGTATCTCCAGCACGCTTTCGTGGGTGGTGTACCCGGTGATGGCTTTCTGCAGCTCCCAGCCCTCCAGCCGAATTACGCCTTCTTTGGCGAACAGTCGCGAGGCTACGCTTTGCGTGCGCGAGTGGGTATGCAGCACTGCGTTCATGGCCGGCCAGTGGCGATAGATCTGGGTATGCAGCTCGGTTTCTGCGCTCGGGCGGGCATCGGTGCCGACCGCTTTGCCCTGCATGTCGACGATCATGATGTCATCGCGACCGAGTCGACCCTTGTCGCGACCCGAGATGGTGATCGCTGCATGCTCTGCGTCCAGTCGCATCGAGAAATTGCTACTGGTGGCTGGGGTCCAGCCGAGGGCAGCCAGTTCGCGTGCGGCATCGGCGACAGCGTCGGCACGCTCCGCGAAAAGGGTGGGGGAGATGGTGGCTGGCAGAGTCTGGCTCATGGCAAATAGACGTCCAAATGAAGCATGACTATACCATGCGGTGATCGCTGGCTTTGCGGAAATGCGAGCCATTCGCGCTAGGTGTAAAACGTTGTCGTAGGATGGCGCCATATTCACCGCGGGGGTGCAGTGAAATGATCATCGACGGAGGTTCACCCATGTCGCAAGAAGAAAATAACGAGTCGCGTCGCCGTTTCCTCAAGATGGCTGCCGGTACAGCCGCTGTGGCAGTGGTGGCGGGTGGCTTGCCGCGCTTTGCGCGCGCTGCCGATCTACCGCATGTGGCTGTAGACGACCCGACAGCCAAGGCACTGGGTTATGTGGAGGACGCCAGCACGACACAGAACCCTGCACACAAGGCTGGCGATAATTGCACCAATTGCCAGTTTTACTCCGGTGGAGCAACCGGCTATGGCCCGTGCCAGTTGTTCCCGGGCAAGTCAGTCAGCGCGAAAGGCTGGTGCGTGTCGCACAGCGCCAAAAAATAAAGCCCGATTCATAACAGCAGGTCCGTAAAAAAAGCCGACTCATCATGGGTCGGCTTTTTTGTGCTCGTGTAATTTTTGTGAGCAGACGCGCACGCCGGAACCAGCGCGCTAGAAGAAATGAGCTTATAGAGAAGATGCGGAATGATCGGACGATCAACTTCGCTAAAGGTGCTGCCCGGACGCGTCAGGCTGAGGAGCTGACCCGCCTGACGCGCCGGACGGCAATTCCGGGGCCCACTGCCAAGTGACTAACCCGGACTGAGGATGATACTCCCGGCCGGAACGATTGGGGTGGTCCTAGGCCAAAAAAATAGCGAAAAAGTCTCGTTAAATCATTTTAAATCAATGATTTACGGTTTATTTTTCGCAAAGACCCGAGCTTTAAGAAGATCTGGACGGTTCGGCGCCAAATAGTGCTATTTGGCGCCGTTTCGACGAAATTTGCATATTTATGCGGAAATTAAACGATTTTCGGCGAATTTCAGCGAGATTTCTGCTTGTGTAGATGGCTATGCCGCATGCCGTAGCCGAAGTAGATCGCGAAGCCTACTGCTGTCCAGCCGATCATCAGTGCCCAGTTGAACCAAGCCATGGTGGCCAGTAAGGCCAGGCAGCTCAGCACGCCTGCGGAGCAGATGCCCCACGCCCACGGCACGCGGAACAGGCGCGGGAGATGTGGCGAGGTATAGCGCAGGATCAGCACGCCTGCACAGACCGCGACGAAGGCGATCAACGTGCCCATGGACGTAAGGTCGGCGAGCAAATCAAGCGGGAACACGGCAGCCAACACCGCGATGCCGGCACCGGTGATCAGCGTATTGAGATGTGGCGTGCGATAGCGGGGATGGATGCGTGTGAACACCGGTGGCAGTAGGCCGTCGCGAGCCATGATCATGAAGATGCGTGGCTGAGCGATGATCATCACCAGGATGACGGACGACAGGCCGATCATCGCGCCGATCTCGACGACCAGGCGCAACCAGCCCAACTCCGGATGCACCCTGATTGCGGTTACAACCGGTTCGCTGGTGCCCAGCGCGGTATAGGGGATCAGGCCTGTCAGCACGGCTGCCATGGCAAGGTAAAGAACGGTGCAGACCACGAGCGACACCAACGTGCCGAATGGCAGATCTTTCTGCGGGTTCTTACATTCTTGCGCGGCAGTGGATGTCGCTTCGAAGCCAATGTAGGCGAAGAACACCATCGCGGCGCCACGCAGAATGCCGGACCAGCCGTATTTGCCATCGCCTTCTGGTGTCGGAATGAAGGGGTGCCAATTCACGGGGTTGATGTAGCGATAGCCGGCAACCACCACCACGATAATCAGGCCGACTTTGAGCAGCACCATCATGAAGTTGATGCTTGCCGATTCGCGAATGCCGACATAGCAAAGCGCAGTCAACGCCAGCACGATAGCTACGGCCGGTAGGTTGATCAGGTGCCCAGTTGTAACCAAGTGACCATTGGTAAATGCCAGCGGCGCTTCCGTCAGCGCAACCGGTAGATGGATGCCGACGTGATCGAGAAGGCTGGTGAAGTAACCCGTCCAGCTTGCTGCCACTGCGGAGGCTGATATGCCGTATTCCAGCACCATGTTCCAGCCAATGAACCAGGCGACCAATTCACCCAGCGTGGCATACGCATAGGAATAGGAGCTGCCCGAGACGGGGATCAGTGTGGCGAATTCACAATAACAAAGCGCGGTAAAGCCACTGCAGATGGCGGCCAGCATGAACGAGATGATCACGGCGGGGCCGGCGTGTTCGGCTGCGGCCTGCCCAGTCACCACGAAAATGCCAGTACCAATCACAGCGCCGATGCCTAGTGCCGTGATACCCCATGGGCCGAGTGTGCGGCGCAGGCTAGGGCCATGGGTGTTTACGTCGTCTTCAAAATTAGTCTTGCGAGCGAACAATTGCTTGAGCATGGGCATTCCAGATATGAAGCCGGCACGGTTTTCACCGTGCCGGCGTATTTCATGTAACCACTTGCAGCTGCAGGTGCCTCAGGTCGGCTCGGTGCCGTTGGCGAGGTGGCTCTTGCGATAGCCATAGAGGAAGTACACCACCAATCCAATCACCGCCCAACCGAAGAACACCATGATGGTCTTGCTGGACAGGTTGGCAAATAGCAGCAGGCAGCCGGCCACGGCGAGCGGGCAGACGATCCAGACAAGAGGCGTGCGGAAGGGGCGCGGACGCTCCGGCTGTTTTACGCGCAGCACCATAACGCCGATGGCTACCATCATGAAGGCGAACAGGGTGCCGGAATTGGTGATGTCGGCCAGCACGCCGACCGGGAACAGTGCCGCGAAGAGCGAGACAAAGATGCCCGTGATGATCGTCAATACATGCGGTGTGTGGAAGCGCGGATGCACTTTTGAAAGGAAGTTCGGCAACAAGCCATCACGCGACATGGTGAAGAAGATGCGCGTCTGGCCGTAAGTCATCGTCAGGATCACCGAAGGCAACGCCAGTGCAGCGGCTAGACCAATCAGATTGCCCATCTTGTCGAAGCCGATCATGCGCATGACATGCGCCAACGGCTCCTTGCTGCATACCAATGCATTAATGGCCTGGCGGCAAGCTGCGGCCATTTCCGGGGTGCCTGGGTGCAGTGCGACGCCATCGGAGCCGAGCATCGGCTGCGAACCCACGGCGCCAACTGCACCGTAACCCACCAATAGATAGAAAATGGTGCATACGCCGAGCGAGCCGATCAGGCCGATCGGAATGTTCCGGTTCGGATTCTTGGTTTCTTCGGCGGCAGTCGAGACAGCATCGAAGCCCACATAGGCGAAGAAGATCGAGGCGGCCGCACCCAGTACGCCGATGCCGCCCATGGGGCTGCCCCAGCCATTGGGTACGAACGGTGTGAAGTTAGGTGTCTTCACCGCAGGGATCGCGATGATGATGAAGGCGGTCAGCGCAATGATCTTGATCGCCACCAGCACGACGTTGACCTTGGCTGACTTGGATGTGCCCAGTACCAGCAAGACGGTAACGACGAGAGCGATAGCAAAGGCGAGCAGGTTGAACGTGCCGCCATCCCACGGGCCGGTACGCAGATACTCCGGCAAGCCGAAGCCTGCATGCGCCAGCAGGCCATTCATGTAGCCCGACCAGCCTACCGAGACCGCGCCGGCCGCAATGGCGTATTCAAGTACCAGGGCCCAGCCGACGATCCATGCAAGCCCCTCGCCCAGTACACCGTAGGTGTAGGTATAAGCAGAGCCTGCCACCGGGACCATGGCGGCTAGCTCGGCATAGGCCAGGGCGGCTAGCCCGCAAACGATGGCGGCGATCACGAACGCGACCATCATGCCGGGGCCGGCTTTCTGTCCGGCTTCTGCGGTAAGCACGAAAATACCGGTGCCGATGATTGCGCCGACACCTAACATGGTGAGCTGGAACGCGCCAAGTTGTCGGGTAAGTGCCTTCTTTTCAGCGGTGGCGAGAATCTGATCGAGCGGCTTGACGCGCTTGAATAGCATTAAAAAGCTCCCCGTAAAAACACATGTCTGGCTCATCGAGAGCGCGACAGAATTGGCGCGACCAGCCGACGAATCACCCAACCTTAGCCCAGTGGAGGGCGCACGTACAAGCTGCATTGCGGCTAGGCTGGTCGCGTTTGTAGGTAGATCCCACTGTGTTTTTTGGAAAGCTACTAATGCGTAGTGTGATGAATGATGTTAGGTGTGGCTGCGTGCTTAGAACACCATGTTGATGGCTACTTGCGGCGCAACGAACGCATCGTTATTGCGCCCGGCAAAGCTGAATTGCACGCCGCCAACGATGCCGATGCGATCATTGAAGTTGTATTCAACCGCAGGTGCCAGGCTGTATACGGACCGTGACGGGCTGCGGCTTTCGAATGATGCAGATGTGCCGATCAAGCCTTGCACGCCTTTTACTTGAGAGGCGGATGCGCGGTTGAACGCCAGGTCGAGCGCAAATACCCACTGCGGATTGAAGCTGTACTCGATGGAGGTGGAGATGCCGAGCGAGCTGCCTAAGCGAGCATAGCCACGAAAATCTTGCGGTGTGCCGTAGGCGCTAAGCCCATTCACGTTAACGCGTGCTGGCGGCAGGCTGTAAGACGCAACGGCACGCCAGCGTAGCGGCCTTCCGTTGGCGAGCCATATGTATTGCTGGATCAGCAAGGAGAGCGTATCGACAGAGGCGCCATTGCCTGTGGCGTTCAATGGATTTTCGTCAAGCTGGTCGTATTTGCCTGTTGGAAAGCGATGCGAGTAGTTCACCGAAACGGCGGGATCACGACCATCACGACCTGGCGCCAACAACATGTACTGGGCCGTGACCGAAGTATCCGTTGCGCCGAAGCCATTCGAGTGCGAACCTGCCGAGGCGGAGCGTACGGCACCGACTGTTGCCTGCATTTGGAAACGATCCGTGATCCCAACAAAGATCGGGACAAGGGTTTGCCATTGGCTAGTGCCAGAAGTCTTTGTGTAGCGATTCCCGTGATTATCGTAGGCATCGCGACTGTTGTTGTAGATCAAGTAAGGTTCGATCGCTACTGTGCCAGCGGGAAGGTTGGATGCGCTGGACGTAAGTAGTGGGCCGGTAAAATTGGCCAACGCTTCTGCAGCGGTGGCTTGCCCACACCCAAGTGCAGGCAGAAGAGCGAGGAGACCGAATTTGCAGATTGAGCGTGTCATAAGTACCTACTTTCTTGAGTCGTTCAATGTGATAACCGCGACAGCGCAATCGATGCGTGCGCTGACAATGAGCGTCTCAAGCTAGTGGTTGCTCTGAATCTGATCTATCGTAAAAAGCCTAAAAACATCACGTGTCTAAATAATGGTTTAGACGTCTCTAATTGAGTCGAACGTAATCTATTTATTTTCTATTGATATTCTAAAAAAATAGTAACGATGTGTGTTGTACGCTTCGTTTTCTACGACGTTCCAAGGAGCTGTTTCATGAGTTTGCGTGAGTCTCTCTATAGCTATGCGGGTCAGTACCCGGATGATTCCCAGGTAATGGCTTGCATCGCTTTTCTCGATGATGCGTCGCGACCGTTTGACAGAGAGCACGCTGCGGGGCATTTCACTGGATCAGCGTGGCTGGTTAGTGCAGATGGCGAGCGTGTTTTGCTTACCCATCATCGCAAGTTGAATCGATGGCTACAGCTGGGTGGCCATGCGGATGGTGATGCTGATCTGGCGCGCGTGGCCTTGCGCGAGGCTGAGGAGGAATCTGGCTTGACCGACCTCGTCGTCGAAAACATTATCTTCGACATGGATCGGCACATGATTCCTGCGCGCGCCAACGAGCCGGAACATTGGCATTACGACGTACGCTATGTGGTGCGTGCGACCGGAAGCGAAGCGTTTGCCGTTAGTGAGGAATCACTAGCGCTCGCGTGGAAATCGATCCGCCAACTTGCGGAAGATCCGCTCGCGGATGAGTCATTGCAACGAATGGCACGTCGGTGGTTGGCGCGCCATTATGCGGAGGATTAATCGTATTTCGCTGGCGCGGGATTCAGGTGGCCGCATGCGCCGCAGGTGCGTGCCTCACGTGAGCCATAAAAGCGATCGAACACGGGCGGGAAATCACGCTCGATGCTCTGTAGCGTGAAGTATTCCTCGTAGAGCTTATGGTTGCAGTGTTCGCAGAACCACAGCAGGCCATCCTGTTCGTGCGCCAGCCGGCGTCGTTCAATCACTAGTCCGATCGAGTCGGGCATGCGCTGGGGTGAATGAGGCACGCGTGGTGGCAGGTAAAAAATTTCGCCAGCACGGATGGGTAGGTCGCGTGCTACGCCATCATCCTGCACCTTCAGCACCATCTCGCCCTCGAGTTGGTAGAAGAACTCAGGGCCTTCGTCGTAGTGATAGTCCGTGCGGGCATTCGGGCCGCCAACGATCATGACGATGAAATCACCATCGACGATGCATTTGTTGCCCACCGGTGGCTTCAGTAGGTGGCGGTGCTCGTCAATCCAACGCTTAAGGTCGAAAGGAGGCGTGAGGGCCATGCGTGGCAGTCCGTGAAAGGTCTGCCTACCTTAGCGCCGTGGGCACCATGACGGAAACCGCCCCGTTGTCCTGGGACGGTTTCGCTGTGTGCTTATGACAGTGTGCTTATGGCATCAGCACCTTGTCGATCACATGGATGACGCCATTGGATTGCATCACGTCGCCGATAGTGACGTGAGCGGTGTTGCCCTTGGCATCGGTGATCGCCCAGCCGCTGCTGTCCTTGCTGACGGTGAGGTTTTCGCCCTCAACGGTCTTTAGGTCAGCTTTGCCTCCGCCAGCGGCTACTTTTGCGGCCAGATCACTGGCCGTCAGGCGACCGGGAACCACGTGATACGTGAGGATGCTTACCAGGGTCGCTTTGTTGGCCGGTTTGAGCAGGGTATCGACAGTGCCAGCGGGTAGTGCGGCAAACGCTTCATTGGTAGGGGCGAACACCGTAAATGGCCCAGCACCTTCCAGTGTGTCGACCAATCCGGCGGCCTTTACGGCGGCGACCAGTGTGGTGTGATCTTTCGAGTTGACTGCGTTCTGAATAATGTTGCGCGTCGGATACATGGCCGCACCGCCAACCATCACGGTTTTATCCATGCTCTGTGGTGCAGCGTAGATGGCCGGGGCGATGCTAATAGCGGCGTAGGCGAAGGCCAATGCGATGGGTAGCAGGCGAATGCGGTGGCTGAGAACGTTCATGGTGCGATCTCCCTCGTCGAAGACATGGACTTCCGGATCGGAAGCATTGGGAG
>JBARCX010000051.1:0-2331 GCA_049794535.1 Rhodanobacter sp. | reverse complement strand
GGTTTACAAGATCAGCCCCGATATCGCGCTCTACGGTAGTAGTGCCAGTGGTTTTCAGCCTGATAGTTACTTAGGGAAGAATGGCCGCCCACTCGTGCCCGTGATGTCACGTCAGATCGAAGCCGGTGCCAAGTTCGATCTGTTTCAGGATCGCGCGCGCCTGACGATCTCGGGCTACCGCATCATGGTGGACCGCAGCATCGACCTGATTTCACCGGAGCCGCCTTATTACGTGATTCCTGGCCCGGGCCAGACGAATAAGGGGGTGGAGATCGAGTTTACCGGCCGAATCGCGCCAGGCACCGACATTACGACTAGCTATACCAATGCACTTATCAGCAACCACGATGGCACGCCGCCGCTAGGTCTCCCCCGGCAGCGCTTCAGTCTGTGGGCCAGCTATCGATTCCAGAGCCCTGCGCTGCAAGGCTGGGGTGTGGCTGGCGGGGTACTTGCGCGTAGTCGCAGCCAGGGGCAAACCACCGATGACAGCACTTATTTCAAGATTCCCGGTCAGGCCAGTGTGGATGCCAATGTGTCGTACCGCGTGCAACATTGGAGCATGACGCTCGGGGTCAAAAACCTGTTCAGTCGTAATCTGCTCAGCGACAATTTCGATGAGACGTTTGTCCCGTTGCAGAACCGACGTAGCTTCTTGTTGACCGGTACCTATGATTTCTGAGTGAGGGCAATATCCGCACTCAGTGGCCTCTCGTGGGGGGCGCTACAAGCGCTTAGTTCTTGATGGTCTCGCTATGTTCGATGGCTTCAAGCATGGCTTCGGCACTGGAAACGCGAAATTCGCCGGGTGCCTCGATCTGTAGCAATCGCACCACGCCGTCTTCGGCATAGAGCGCGAACCTGCGCGCACGAAGGCCCATGCCATAACCGCTACCGTCCAGTTCCAGCCCCAATGCGCGGGTAAGGGTGGCGTTGCCATCGGCGAGCATCAGTAAGCCAGGAGGTACTTGTTGTGAGGTGGCCCAAGCCTGTAGTACGTATGGGTCATTCACGGATAGGCACATCAACGTGATGTCGCGTTCGCGGAATGTTTGGAAATGCTGCACGTAACCGGGCAAATGCTTGTTCGAGCATGTCGGTGTGAAAGCACCGGGTACAGCAAACAAGAGCACTTTGCGTCCAGCGAACAATGCCGCGACGGATTGTGGCGATTGGCTGCCACCATCAATCACCGGAATGACGGCATCGGGAACACGGTCGCCGGGCTGAATGCTCATTGGGCTCTCATTGCATCTGCAGAAGCGGCGATACTAAACCCCGCATGTGCGCGCTGTCGCCTTGAATCGGGTGGCTGCGTACTTACATAGTGGTACTGGGCTGTCGAGGCCGGGGAGTAGCAGTGGAATTCAAAGACTATTACGAGATTCTTGGCGTGAAGCCGGATGCGAGTGAGGCTGATATCAAGTCCGCCTATCGCAAGCTTGCGCGTAAATATCATCCTGACAAGAACAAAGAAGCTAGCGCCGAAGAGAAATTCAAGGCGATCAACGAGGCGAACGAAGTATTGCGCGATGCTGAGAAGCGTCGCTCCTACGATCAGCTCCGAGCGGGCGGTTACCGTGGTGGCGAACAGTTCCGCCCGCCGCCGGGTTGGGGGCAGGGTCAAGGGCAGGGCTTCGATTTCGGCGACAACGGTAACGGCGAATTCAGTGACTTTTTCGAAAGCCTGTTCGGTCGTGCCGCCGGTGGCCAGCAAGGACAGCCGCGCGCGAGGCGCGGGCGTGATGTGCAGGCGCAAGTACAGATCGACCTGCAGATCGCGCACGATGGTGGCCGCACGCGGTTGGCCCTTCAGGATGCCAACGGTAGCGAGCGCGTGCTTGAAGTGAAGATTCCGGCCGGGATTCAGCCGGGGCAGGTGATTCGCCTGGCCGGGCAAGGGCATCCCGGCGCAGCCGGTGGACCAAATGGCGACCTGCTATTGGAAGTGGGCATCCGCGATGACGTGCGCTTCAAGCTGGATGGCCGCAACGTGCTGCATGTATTGCCGATAGCACCGTGGGAGGCAGCACTAGGCGCTACGGTACCTGTGCCGACCTTGGCTGGTACGGTGGATTTGCGCATACCGGCGGGTTCGCAATCGGGGCGTAAGCTACGCTTGAAAGGGCGCGGTATGCCAGGCCATGGCCATCCAGCGGGTGATCAGCTGGTGGAGTTGTCGATTCGTGTGCCAGCGGCAGATAGCGATGCGCAGCGTGCGGCTTATGAAGCTTTGCGGGAAGAGTTTGGCGATTACGATCCGCGCCGCTGATTTGCAACATCACCGCTCGATGGCAAACAAAAACGGCGCCCAAGGGCGCCGTTTTTGTT
>JBARCX010000050.1:0-10176 GCA_049794535.1 Rhodanobacter sp. | reverse complement strand
CTTCCATACACTCACCCGTAGCTTCACTCCCACCATGCGCCCTTCCAGCGCGAACGAACTGGCCGATATCGCATGCGCGCTTCGTGATCGTGTCGAGCGCCCTGCCGATAATCGTTACCGGCTCGTTGGTGTGGGGCTGTCCGGCTTTATCGATGCCGACAGCTATGCCGCGCAGCGTGACCTGTTCGACCCGGAGTAGGGCCGATCTCCGATCGCCCAACGGATCGGATACGCTCCGCCTCCACATACCCATAGCGCCATCACTGGAGCCGTGACATGCATCTCGAGTTGCCAAAGACGCGGATCCATTCGCTGAAGGATTTCGCCAAGCACTACCTGATGATCGTGCTCAGTATCCTTACGGCCCTGGGGCTCGAGGCATGGATCGAGCACACGCATCACACCCATGCCGCAGAGGTCGCCAGCCAGCAGATCGAAGCAGAGCTGCAGGGTACCTTGGTGGATGTGCGCTCCTGCATGCAAAACAACCTTAAGGGACTGGAGTCGCTCAAGGCGTTGGATGCCAGCGTGACGCAGGACATCAAGGCAGGCCTGCCTAGCACCGTGATCAATCAGCACATCCAGGCGCACAAAGATCAATTCACCATCAATATGTCCTGGCCCAACCTTCCAAGCCAGGCATGGGATGTGTCCGTAGCCAACCAGTCAGCCAGCTGGATCGATACCGCGTCGCTGCGTCGATACTCGAATGCCTACGCCAAGCAGCGCATCGAGAACGCGTGGATTACTCAGGACAGTCCAGCACTCAACGCATCACACATGTTGGCCCTGCGCACTCGCATCGACCTTAGCCTCGACGTCGACCCCGTCGACTACCTGACCGTGCTTCACCAGATGATCGCCACTGTTGATCGAACGCAATCCCTACTTGGACAGCTAGAACTTCAGCTGGTCAGCACGCTGCCTGGTAGCGATAAAGGCGCCAAACTGGCCGCCGCCCGTACCCCGTAACGGACAGCCCGGCCTTCCAGATTCAGAGCTCACCCAGGTAACAGCTGGCTGTGCCATCGCTACGAGACACAAGCACCCATCTGAAATCTGGCGTACGCTGTAAGAGCAGCGCTTGGGGCAACGCTGGATGCACTGCACACACTTACGGCGAGTCCGCCTCGCTCCAAGCCGTAAATCATTCATGCTGCAAAGGTTACGTGTTATGTCGAATCGTCAAAGCGGTACAGTCAAATGGTTTAACGATGCCAAGGGCTTTGGCTTCATCAGCCCGGAAAGTGGTGACGACCTGTTCGTCCACTTCCGCGCCATCCAGGGCACCGGCTTCAAGTCGTTGCAGGAAGGCCAGAAGGTGACCTTCACCGTCGTCAAGGGCCCGAAAGGCTTGCAGGCGGAAGAAGTGCAGATAGCGTAAGTTTCCTGCCCTAGCGTCTGAAGTGCCGGTAGCCAACCCAACTGTCTAAGTTAGCTACCGGCTCTTTGCGCCGATATGTTTACGTCTATACCAAGCCACAACAGCGCGAATGCATGCCTCACTCAGAGGTGCCCCCTTGTTGGCCGAATGCCCCGCCTATGCTGGACCGGCGCACTTCACCCGGGTGACGAACAGCGCACGGCCTGGCAGCAACCAAGACTGCAGAACTGGCCGCATGTACTGGCTGATGGACGACTGAGCGCATGGCCCGGCCCCATCTAAGATGGGTCAAAAGCAGCTTCCATTCAGGTAAACCGGTGGTTTGGGCTGGACTGCGAGTAAATCATCGCTACGCGAAACGAGCGCTAACCCGAAATCTCGCGTATGCTGTGGGAGCAGCGCTTGAGGCAACTCCGGATGCACTGCGCACCCTTACGGCGAGTTCGCCTCACTCGCAAGCCGTAAATCATTCATGTTTCAATAGGTTATATGTTTATGTCGGATCGTCAAAGCGGTACTGTCAAGTGGTTCAACGATGCCAAGGGCTTCGGCTTCATCAGCCCGGAAAGCGGTGACGACTTGTTCGTCCATTTCCGCGCCATCCAGGGCAACGGCTTCAAGTCGCTGCAGGAAGGCCAGAAAGTGACCTTCATCGTTGTTAAGGGCCCGAAGGGCCTGCAGGCCGACCAGGTGCAGGCGGCGTAAGCCTCCCGCTCCTATCGAGTCATTGAAAAAGCCCGCTTCGGCGGGCTTTTTCTTGTCTGGCATTTAGGCGTGTACCCTGCGCATCCCACCCTGAACGGCAAACAGCGGAGCGGATCATGCACCTCGAGCTACCGAAAACCCGGCTGCACTCGCTGATGGACTTCGGCAAGCACTATTTGATGATCGTGCTCAGCATTCTCACCGCACTGGGGCTGGAAGCGTGGATCGAGCACGTGCACCATCGCGACGCCGCGGCAACAGCGAGCGCACAGATCGAGGCAGAAATCCGCACGAATCTGGCAGAGATCGATAGAGCACGCAGGCACGACTTCGAACGCATGCAGGCACTCACAAAAATTCGCGACACCTTGCTTAGCGACATCCAGGCGCACGCATCGGATGCGACCATCTACCAGCACGTCAAGCCAGACGATGTCTATCTCGATTGGCGCTGGCCCGTCCTACGCCACGAAGCGTGGGACGTTGCCGTGGCGAATCAGTCAGCCAGCTGGATCGACAACGAACAACTGCATCGCTATTCCGCCATCTATGCGGCGCAGAACGCCAGCACCGCCATGATGACCGAAGACCTTCCGACGGTGCTGGACGGCCCCCGGATGATCGATGCCATGATCGATCAGCAAATGGGCAACCTTCCACCCCGCGAACTGCTGCACGCCGTCAACCAAATGACGTGGCTGGCCAGCGAGGCGGCGCACAATCTCGAGAACACCGCCAAGCGGATCAACGATTCGCTGTCTGGGAATGGCATGTTGTTCGCACACGCCACTCCCGCGAGCTAAGTGGTTATCGCGCTGTCAGAAGATCGCTCATAGCTCCAACACGGAATCCAGTCCGCGATGTACGCCTACGAGTGTCGATACCTTGCGGATCGCTAGCAGTGCGCCGTCGACATAGGGCCGCGCACTGCTACCAGCGTTATGGCGCATCGTCAGCGTTTGGTCCGGCATACCGAAGATAACCTCGGCGCCAAGCACGAAACCCGGCAATCGCACAGCGTGTACCTGGCTACCAGCCAACGTACCGCCACGGGTCTCGCGCACACCCACGGTCTTTTCCAGCGGCACCCCCAGCTCCGGCTGGCGCACCTTGCCCAACCGCCCAGCCAGTTCGCGCACGGTGCCACTGGGCGCATCGGGCTTGCCCTCATACGCGTAGTCGATGATTTCCCATTGCGGAATGTACTTCGCTGCCATCTCGGCGAATTTCTGCATCAGCACCATGGTGAGCGCGAAGTTGCCGCACGCCAATACGCCTCGTTGATGCTTGCGAGCCACCGCATTGATCTCTGCGTAATCCTCGTCACTCAGCCCCGAGGTGCCCACCACGACATGCGCGCCGTGCTCCAGCGCGGCGAGAATGTTCGCCTTCGCACTGTCTGGCTTGGTGTATTCCATGAATACGTCGCAGGGCTGGCTTAAAGCCTCCGCGGCGCTGGCGAAAACCGGTGTGTCGAGACGCGCTTCGCTGAGTACATCGCCCAGACGCTGCCCCGCATGTTTGCGTGAAATCGCGCTGACCAGCTTGAGGTCGTCGGAAGCGGCCATGCCGCGGGCGAGTTCGGAACCGGCCCAGCCGGTGGCACCGGCGAGGCAAACGTTCAATGTCATAGCGATCTCCTTAAGGCCAAGAAGGAAGAGATTGGGTTATGGGAGGAAGACTCAAGCGCAGCACTGCGCCTGTGATGGCTAATCGGTTAGGCTCCGGCGCCTTGACCTGTCGGCCACCAGGAATTGTCCATGCATCTCGAACTACCGAAAGTAAGCCTCCACTCGTTCAAGGATTTCACCAAGCACTATCTGATGATTGTGCTCAGCATCCTCACGGCGCTGGGTCTAGAGGCATGGATTGAGCATACGCATCGCACTCATTCCGCTGAGGCTGCCAGCCAGCAGATTGAGGCGGAGATCCGCACCAATCTGACCCAGACCCAGGCCTCGCTTACAGGGGATACCGAGCAGCTAACGCGGCTCAATAAGATCCGCGATGCAGTGACCCAGGATCTCAAGGCGCACGTGCCGGAAGACGCGATCAAGCAGCACATCCTGACGCTGACCCAAGACAACTTCGACCTGGGCCTCCACTTCCCTAACCTGCGTCACGAAGCTTGGGATGTGGGCGTAGCAAATCAATCAGTCAGCTGGATCAAGCACGATCGCATGCAACGCTACTCCTCTGCCTACGCCAACCAACGAGATGCCATCGCTATGTTGGCCCAGAACACCGCGATACTGATGAGCGGCACGGGTCTTGTCGACACGCTCGCCGACCTGCGGACCGACGAGGTGCAGCCGCGAGAGTTCTTGCATGTCATCAGCCATATGATCGCCATGCAGAGCCAAACAGTGCAAAGTCTTGGCACACTCGAAAAACAGCTTAGCGCTGCCCTGCCGAATGGAAACCTCGACTCGGCGAAACCAACGCCTTCTTCCTGAGTCCCCATACTCATGGGTAGGCAACGCACAAAAAAGCCCGGGACATGCCCGGGCTTTTTTATTCATGGTGCTGCGATTTAATTCATGCTGCTGCGATTACTTCCGCTTCGGCAGGTACAGATCGGTAATGGTGCCTTCGTAGATCTCAGCTGCCATGCCCACCGATTCGCTCAACGTCGGATGCGGGTGGATGGTGAGGCCGATGTCCGCCGCCTCCGCGCCCATCTCGATCGCCAGCGCGACCTCGGAGATGAGATCGCCCGCATGCGGGCCGACGATGGCGCCACCGACCACACGATGGGTGGCCTCATCGAACAGCAACTTGGTGAAACCTTCAGTACGATCGATACCGATGGCGCGGCCACTGGCCACCCATGGGAACTTGCCCACGCCGATCTTGAGACCCTTCTCCTTCGCTTCGCGCTCGGTCACGCCAACCCAGGCGATTTCCGGATCCGTATAGGCCACCGACGGGATCACGCGCGCATCGAAATGACTCTTCTGACCCGCGACGACTTCAGCGGCCACCTTTGCCTCGTGCGTGGCCTTATGCGCCAGCATCGGCTGACCCACGAGGTCGCCGATGGCGAAGATGTGCGGCACATTGGTGCGCATCTGCGTGTCGACATTGATGAAGCCGCGCTCGGTGACCGCGACACCGGCCTTGTCTGCGCCGATCTTGCCACCATTGGGCGAGCGCCCCACAGACACCAGCACGCGATCGAACAGCGATGTCTCGGGAATGCTCTCGCCCTCGTAGCTGACCTCGATACCTTTCTTGGTCGCCTTCGCATCGACTACCTTGGTCTTCAGATGCACGCCCTTGAGCTTGCCGCCCAAACGCTTGGCTAGCGGCTTGATCAGATCGGCATCGGCACCCGGAATGATCTGATCCATGAACTCGACCACGGTCACTTCGCTACCCAGCGCACCGTATACCGTGGCCATTTCCAGGCCGATGATGCCCCCGCCGACCACCAACAATTTCTTCGGCACGTCCTTCAGTTCCAACGCGCCGGTGGAGTCGACGATACGCTCGTCATCCCACGGGAACGCAGGCAGCTTCACCGACTGCGAACCGGCCGCGATGATCGCGTACTCGAAACGAATCAGCTTGGTGCCGTCCTTGGTCTGCACTTCCAACTCGTGCGGCGAGACGAAAGTGCCCGTGCCCTCGACCGTGCGCACCTTGCGCTGCTTCGCCATGGAAGCGAGACCACCAGTGAGCTGGCCGACTACCTTATTCTTGAAGCCGCGCAGCTTGTCGATATCAATCTTCGGCGCGCCGAAGCTGACACCGTGCGCGGCCATCGCCTCGGCCTCATCGATCACCGCGGCCGCATGCAACAGTGCCTTGGACGGGATGCAACCTACGTTGAGGCAAACGCCACCAAGCGAGGCATAGCGCTCCACCAGTACGGTATCCACACCCAGATCCGAAGCACGGAACGCCGCCGTGTAACCGCCCGGACCGGAACCCAGTACGACCAATTTGCATTCGATATCGGCGGCTTTACCAGATGATGATGCCGCTTGCGGCGCCTTCGCCTCCTCTCCCTTCTGGGGAGAGGATTGAGGTGAGGGGCGGGTGCTCGCGGGAGCATTGCTAGTCGCGCCCGATGAGCTAATTGCGCTCGGCGAGGTTGTCCCCTCACCCCGGCCCTCTCCCCGCAGGGGAGAGGGGGATGCGATGTCGGCTTCCAAGATGGCAATCACCGCACCCTCGGAGAGCTCGTCACCCACCTTCACTTTCAGTTCCTTGATGACACCGGCTGCGCTGGAAGGAATCTCCATCGTGGCCTTGTCCGACTCCAACGTGATCAGGCTCTGGTCCTTGGCCACGCTGTCGCCAGCCTTCACCAGCACTTCGATCACCGGCACATTGTCGTGACCGCCGATATCGGGAACTTTGATTTCAATGGTGTTGGCCATGCTGATTTCCTTGGAAGCTCGGGCGGACGTCAGTAACGGACATCCAGATCATGATTCAGGGGGAGGAGAAATCGGTTGCTGCCGCAGCTAGTCCACTTCGCAGATGCACGTCGTGTTGCGGCAGCGGAATACGAATGCCATGTTTCTGTAAGGCGGTGTGCAGAGCCCAGTTGTATGCGGCCTTCGCCCTACCCGGCCGACGCGTCGCTTCGGCGTTGAGCCAAACAACCAGTTGAAATTTCAGTGCCCAGTCGCCGAACTCGGCGAGCCGCACATGCGGTGCACGTGGCCCTTCATGGGTAAGCGTGAACGGCACATCGCGTGCAGCCTCCAATGCCACATCGCGTACTTGTTCTTTGTCGCTACCGTATGCGACATGAAACGGAACCTTGATGCGACGATAACCCTCGCGCACGGTCCAGTTCACCAGACGGCCATTCACGAACTCGGAGTTCGGCACCAGGATATCGATGTCGTCATTGGTGGTGACACGCGTGGCACGGATATGGAGATCACGCACCGTGCCTTGCACACCCGAGGCAAGCTCGACGAAATCACCCACCTTGAGGCTACGGTCGAACAGCAGGATCAAGCCGCATACGAAGTTGTTGAAAATCGCTTGCAGGCCAAAGCCAAGACCCACGCCGAGCGCACCCGCAAACACCTCGAAGCGATCCATGGGAATGCCGGTCGCATTCAGCGCCAGCAGCACACCGATCGTCAGCAACAGATAATGTGTCAGCCGGCCTACCGTGTAGATCGCCGATTGGTTGACGTGGTCATACCGCCGCGCATAACGCCGCAGCAGATACCGCAGCACCGCCGAAAACACCACGCTCAACAGAAGCAGCAAGAGCGCTGCAAACAACGCACCCACGGTTACATCGATCTCGCCTGTGTGCAGCAGGCTCGCGCCGAGCCAATCACTCCATGGGCGACCAGCACCCACACCGATCCACGCGGCTAGCGCAGGTGCGGCGTGGGTCGCATGGCTGAACATGACTACCTTGTCCGTTACAGCAACAACCGGCGGATATCGCCAAGCTGGGTGGCAAGGAATGCGGCGAAACGTGCGGCCAGTGCGCCATCGATCACACGATGGTCGTAGGACAGCGACAGCGGCAAGATCAGCCGCGGTGCGAATTCCTTACCGTTCCACACCGGTTTCATCGCAGCTTTGGAGACGCCGAGGATGGCTACTTCCGGTGCGTTGACGATCGGTGTGAAGCCAGTGCCGCCAATGCCACCCAACGAGGAGATCGAGAAGCAGCCGCCCGACATCTCGGCCGGACCGAGCTTTTTGTCGCGTGCCTTCTTGGAGATCTCGCCGAGCTCACGAGCGAGGTCGAGCAGACCCTTCTTGTCGCAATCGCGGATTACCGGCACCACCAAGCCATCGGGTGTGTCTACCGCGATGCCGATATGGAAGTACTTCTTGAGGATCAGCTTCTCGCCGCTCTCGTCGAGCGAGGCGTTGAACTGCGGGAACTGCTTGAGCGCTGCGACCACCGCTTTGATCTGAAACACCAGCGGGGTGACTTTGAGATCTTTGTTCTCTTCGCCGAGCTTCTTGCGGAAGGCTTCCAGCTCGGTGATATCGGCATCGTCGTGCTGGGTGACGTGCGGAATCATCGCCCAGTTGCGCGCGAGGTTGGCGCCTGAAATCTTCTGGATGCGCGACAGCGGCTTCTCTTCAATCTCGCCGAACTTGGCGAAGTCGATCTTCGGCCACGGCAGCAGATTGAGGCCACCGACACTGGCCTGTGCACCAGCCACCGGACGCGCACCCGAGGCAAGCGCATGCTTCACGTAGGCGCTGACGTCTTCACGCTGAATGCGGCCACCGCGGGCACTGCCCTTGACCTGTGTGATATCGACGCCGAGCTCGCGCGCGAACGCGCGGATGGCCGGGCTGGCATAAGGCGCATCACCAGGCATGACCAGGCGGGCATCAACCGGCGGGCGCGCCTGCGGCGGGGCATCGCCCTCTGGAGCATTGCCGGGCAGCACGCTGCGACCACCGATCGGGGCCGGCTTTTCTACCGCCTGTGCTGCGGGGGCTGGCGCCGGGGCAGCTGCGGCGACGGAGGCCGCTGCATCGCTGCTCTCGATGAGCGCGATCACGCTGCCTTCGGACAGCTCGTCGCCGACCTTCACCTTCAACTCTTTCACGACACCAGCGAACGGCGCGGGCACTTCCATCGTGGCCTTGTCCGATTCCAGCGTGATCAGGCTCTGATCCTTGGCGACGGTGTCGCCGACCTTGACCAGCACTTCGATCACCGGCACGTTGTCGTGACCGATATCCGGCACACGGGCCTCACGGATCGTTGCGGCGCCACCCGCAGATGCGCCGGCCGGCTCGGCCTTGACGGGTGCGGCAGCCTTGGCAGGCGCGGGCGCTGCGACCTTGGCAGGCTCAGCCTTGCTGGCCGGCGCGGACGCTGCAGCAGCAACGCCTTCGGCCTCGATCAGCGCGATCAATGCGCCTTCGGACACCTCGTCGCCCACTTTCAGCTTCACTTCTTTCACCGTACCGGCAAACGGAGCAGGCACTTCCATCGTGGCCTTGTCCGATTCCAGGGTGATCAGACTCTGCTCTTTCTCGACCCGGTCGCCGGGCTTGACCAGTACTTCGATCACCGGAACGTTGTCGTGACCGATATCCGGAACACGCGCTTCTTTGAGGTCGGCCATGAGTTCTCCTGCGGATCGAAGGCGGGCCGCGCGGGGGAGGGGCGGCCGCAAGACTTCCATCATAGCGAACCGTCAGCCATCACGGGCACTTTTGAAGCATCAGCCATGGCCATCCGCATACGTATGCAACGAGTCATGCATGACATCAGGCGCATGTGGCCGCGATGCATATGGCCGTAAGCTGGCCGTATTGATTGCCGCGTGGGGCGGCGACGGAGGGAACCATGCTGACTATTCGCGACCTGTCCAAGACCTATGCCAACGGCGTACGAGCGCTGCGCGGCGTCACCCTCGACATCCCGAACGGCATGTTTGGCCTGCTTGGGCCGAATGGCGCCGGTAAGTCGTCGTTGATGCGCACCATCGCCACGCTGCAGGATCCGGACGAGGGCAGCGTCACGCTAGATGGCATGGATCTGCTTACCGACAAGCAGGCCACCCGCCGCCTACTCGGCTACCTGCCGCAAGAATTCGGCGTGTATCCCAAGGTCTCGGCGGAGGCGATGCTGGATCATTTCGCCGTGCTCAAGGGCGTCACCGTCAAGAGCGAGCGGCGCGAATTGACCGAAGCCCTACTGCGCCAAGTGAATCTGTGGGACGTTCGCAAGCGCAAGCTCGGCACCTTCTCCGGTGGCATGCGCCAACGCTTTGGCATTGCCCAGGCGCTGATCGGCGACCCCAAGCTGGTGATTGTCGATGAACCCACGGCCGGCCTCGACCCCGAGGAGCGCAACCGGTTCCTGAATCTGCTGGCCGAGATTGGCGAGCGCGTGGTGGTGATTCTCTCCACCCACATCGTGGAGGACGTGACCGACCTGTGTCAGCGCATGGCGATCATCGGCCAGGGCCAGGTGCTGTTGACCGGCGAGCCGCTAGAAGCCATTCGCAGCCTCGACGGACACGTATGGCGGCGCACGATCGACAAGGCAGAGCTGGACGGCTACCGCGCCCGTATGAACATCCTGTCCACCCGACTTGCCGGGGGCCGCACGCTCATTCACG
>JBARCX010000049.1:0-5982 GCA_049794535.1 Rhodanobacter sp. | reverse complement strand
GTGCAATGGGTCATCGTGGGTGCCGATCGTATCGCCGCCAATGGCGACACCGCGAACAAGATCGGCACCTACCAGCTCGCTATCACCGCGCGCCATCACGGCGTGAAGTTCATGGTGGTGGCGCCGTCATCGACGGTGGACATGGCAACCGCGGATGGCGAAGCGATCGAGATCGAATTGCGGGATCCTGCCGAGTTGCTGGCAACCGGTGGTCAACGCACTGTCGTGGATGGTGCAGAGGCGTGGAACCCCGTGTTTGACGTGACGCCGGCCGAATTGATCGATGCCATTGTCACCGAGCGAGGTGTGATCGAACGGCCGAGTGCTGCTGCGATGCAGGCCATGTTCGGTCGATGAAAATACCCCGCGAAATCGTGCTATTCGCCGTTGGTGGTGTGATTGGCTTGGTCATCGATGCTGGCGTAGTGCAGGCGTTGGTGGGCATCGAGGGGTGGAATCCCTATCTGGCGCGTGTGGTGTCGTTCCTGCTCGCCGCCAGTGTTACCTGGTGGTGGAACCGGCGGCATACCTTTGCGGAGCGTTCGAGTGGGCGCTCTGCACACGCAGAGTGGTTGCACTGGATGGGCTTGATGGGGATTGGTGCTGTGATCAATTACGGTGTTTTCGCCGCCTTGCTGATGACATTTGCAAGCCTGCATCAGTGGCCTGCGATTCCTACGGCAGCAGGTTCGGCCGTGGCCGCCACGGTCAATTTTGCGATGGCGCGCTGGGTGCTTTTCAAAGGCGCCAAAATGACCATTTAAGTCATTGATTTTTATGATTTAAATACTGTCAATTTAAGCGCATTCGTGGTACTCTTTTAAAGTTACCTCCAGCTCGGCCGTGCATGCGTCTAAAGCATGCGCGCAGGGGTCTTTTTTCATCATCAGGGAAGCCGATTGATGGCAGAACTCGCTAAAGAAATTATTCGCGTCAACATCGAAGACGAGATGCGTCAGAGCTACCTCGATTACGCCATGAGCGTGATCGTGGGCCGTGCACTCCCGGATGTCCGCGATGGTCTGAAGCCCGTGCATCGTCGCGTTCTTTTCGCGATGAATGAACTAAGCAACGTCTGGAACAAGCCGTATAAGAAATCCGCCCGTGTGGTCGGTGACGTCATCGGTAAATACCACCCGCATGGCGATGCGTCGGTTTACGACGCCATCGTGCGTATGGCGCAGCCGTTCTCGCTGCGTTACATGTTGGTTGATGGTCAGGGTAACTTCGGTTCGGTCGATGGAGATAACGCCGCGGCCATGCGATACACCGAGGTGCGCATGTCGCGCCTCACGCATGAACTGCTGGCCGACATCGACAAGGACACCGTCGATTTCGGTCCCAACTACGACGAAAGCGAACATGAGCCGCTGGTACTGCCAACGCGCGTACCCAATCTGCTGATCAATGGTTCGGCCGGTATTGCGGTAGGTATGGCCACCAATGTGCCGCCGCATAACCTCAATGAAGTGATCGCGGCGACAATTGCATTGATCGACGAGCCGTCACTCTCGATTGACGATCTGATGCAGCACATTCCCGGTCCGGATTTCCCGACTGCCGGCATCATCAACGGTGCGGCAGGCATCGTCGAGGCGTACCGCACGGGCCGTGGCCGAATCCTGGTGCGTGCGAAGACCGAGATCGAGACCGAGCCCAACGGCCGTGAAACGATCCTCATTCACGAGCTTCCCTATCAGGTGAACAAGGCGCGGTTGATCGAGAAGATCGCCGAGTTGGTGAAGGAAAAGAAACTCGAAGGCATCAGCGAACTGCGTGACGAGTCCGATAAGGACGGCATGCGTGTGGTGATCGAAATCCGTCGCGATTCGATGGCCGATGTGGTGCTGAACAACCTGTTCCAGCAGACCCAGCTGCAGGTCACCTTCGGCATCAACATGGTCGCGCTGCTGGATGGCCAGCCGCGTCTGTTGAATCTCAAGGACATCCTTGAGGCATTCATCCGCCACCGCCGTGAAGTAGTCACCCGCCGCACCATTTTCGAGCTGCGCAAGGCACGTTCCCGCGCACACATCCTCGAAGGTCTCACGGTCGCGTTGGCGAACATCGACGAGATGATCGAGTTGATCCGGACCTCGGCTTCGCCATCTGAGGCGCGCGAGCGCATGCTGGCACGCAAATGGCAGCCGGGTATGGTTGCCACTTTGCTATCGGCTGCTGGTGCCGATGCATCGCGCCCCGAAGACATGGATACGCGCGAAGGTTTGAAGGCCGACGGCTATCAGCTATCTGATACGCAGGCGCAGGAAATCCTGGCCATGCGTCTGCATCGCCTGACCGGCCTGGAACAAGAGAAGCTGTCCGATGAGTACCGGCAGATTCTCGAGACGATTCGTGGCCTGATCGAAATTCTCGAAGATCCTGCACGTTTGCTTTCTGTGATCCGTGGCGAGTTGGAAGTCATCAAGGATGAATTCGGCGATGCACGACGCACTGAGATTCAACATTCGCAGGAAGATCTGAACGTTCTCGACCTGATCGCCCCGGAAGACGTGGTGGTCACGCTGTCGCATACCGGTTACGTGAAGCGCCAGCCGGCCAGCACGTATCGCGCGCAAAAACGTGGCGGCAAAGGCCGTTCGGCGTCGGCTTTGAAGGACGAGGATTTCGTCGAGCAGCTGTGGGTGGTCAACACGCATGACACCCTGCTTGCCTTCACCAGCACCGGTCGCGTGTACTGGCTGAAGGTGTACCAGATGCCGGAATCCGGCCCGAATGCGCGCGGTAAGCCGATGGTGAACCTGCTGCCGCTGGGTGAAGGCGAGAAAGTGCAGGCAGTGCTTCCGGTACGCGAGTACACCGAAGATCGCTTTGTATTCTTCGCCACCAAGCACGGTACGGTGAAGAAAACGCCGCTGACGGAATTCGCGTTCCAACTGCAGAAGGGTAAGATCGCGATCAACCTTGATGAGGGCGATGCGCTAATCGGTGTCGAACTTACCGACGGCAACAGCGATGTGTTGATGTTTGCTTCCAACGGCAAAACGGTGCGTTTCGACGAAGGCGATGTACGTTCAATGGGGCGTACCGCCACCGGCGTGCGTGGCATGAAGCTGGCCGAAGGCGCTGAGGTGGTCTCGCTGATCGTGGCTGCCGAAGGTGACATTCTCACCGCGACCCAACGCGGTTACGGCAAACGCACGGTGCTCGACGAATTCCCGAAGAAGGGACGCGGCACCCAGGGCGTGATCGGCATTCAGTGCTCCGAGCGTAACGGTGCATTGGTTGCGGCGACGCAAGTCACCGAAGCGCATGAGCTGATGTTGATCTCCAACCAGGGCACGCTGGTGCGTACCCGCGTCGCTGAAGTCTCCCAGCTCAGCCGTAACACCCAGGGTGTCACGCTGATCCGCTTGCCGTCCGATGAGGCGCTGGTGAGCGTAGTGCGGCTGGACGCCGTGGAAGAGAACGGCGAGGACACTGAAGTGGTTGGTGGATTGCCTGAAGGTCCGGTGTCTACCGAGTCGACCCCCATTGAGTCGATACCTGACGAGCCGAGTGACAGCGAGGCCTGATCTCGTATCAGCGATAAACACCTGTAGCACCCTAAAACCCCGGCTCAGGCCGGGGTTTTTCATTGTCTGGAGTGCAATCGCCCTACCAACGACCAGGCTTACGGCCCTGAATCGAAGGCCTCGCCGGCTCGCGAAATAAATTTCGCAGATCATTTCAATTTTCGAATCCGCAAACGTCTTAGAAAGGTCACAGCAACTATGCGGGTCACGTACCTTGAACAAGCTGAATCATCAATCGGGTGCCAAGGTCATTGATGCGACTGCCGTTTTTGCGGCCAGTCGGTATGCCGAGACCGGGCCGGGCGTGCTGGATGAAGGCCTATGGGCCAATACTCGCAGGCTGGTCATTGAGCAGCTTGTAAAGCTGTACAGCAAGGATCGCTCCCATGCGATGACAAACCTGCTGCGCTCGCTGCGCGGTCGCCTCGATTGGCGTGGTAGCTCGATCAAGCGTTATCGGACGGCGGTCAAATACCTCATTCGCGCACTCTGTATGTCACGGCAGCATGATGTCTATCTAACGTTTGTGTTTGAGCATCCGCGCATGAGCGCTTACCAGCGCCGGGACCCTCGTGTGCTGGAGCGCCATTTTCACCGCTACGTTCATCGGCAGTGGGATCGTCACACACGCTTGAGGAGTATTCGGCAGCATTACCAATTTGCACTCACTCGCTTACCCGGTGTGCTGTTCGAGGCGATCTACGTCTATGGGAATGCGCCGTTGGGCAACCTGACTTTGAAGGATGGCAGCCAGCTGAAGCTTTGCCTGCGACCACCGATCTTCATGGGGTCCGAGGGTGAGTTGTGCATACAACTCAGCGACGCGGACGATCATCCGATCTACCGCATCATCCTGAACGTTATTGACGATCAGCAGACCCTCGCGATTGGCTGCATCCAGGGGCCAGGTGGCGCAAACGCGAAGGACATGGTTCGTGACCTTACGAAGAATATGTATGGCATGCGGCCGAAACAGCTCATGCTTTCGTTGGCCTATGCGTTTGCACATCAGTTTGGCATCGGCCGCTTGTTGGCCGTAAGCAATGCGGCACACCCTTTGCGCAAGACCCGCGATAGGTTCCAGGCAGATTACGACTCGTTTTGGCAGGAGCAGAAGGGTGAGGACATCGGAAATGGCTGGTTCCTGCTTCCTGAGGCACCGAGCCGGAAATCCGAGTCAGAAGTTTCAAGCCAGCATCGCTCCGCGTTCCGCCGGCGCGAGGCTCTGCGCCTGGGGGCCGAACAGCTGCTGACTGAAGCGCTTGAGTCCTTTCCCGTGCATAGGGTCCTGGCCCATACCGAGGAAGCGGTAGAATTGGAGCAGTCATCTCGACATGACAATGTGGATGTATTGTGCAAACGCTAGGTAGAGCCACCCATATCGGTCTTGATGCCGTGGGGTTGCCGGCGCACGCCGCACGCGTAGCGGAGCTATTCCGTGAACATAATCGTGCGTTGATTGCCTTTTTGCAGTGCCGGCTTAATTCCCTTTCCGATGCTCAAGAGATCGCACAAGAGGCTTATGTGCGCATGCTCACGCTAGAGCATCCTGAGTTGGTCGATTCGTTGCGTGCTTATTTGTTCCGTATCGCGGGCAACTTAGCTGTTGATCGGCTGCGTATGCGCAAGGTGCGAAACGATACGCCGATGGAGCCACCTGCTGAAGACTTGCACATCGCGCCCGTTCCAGAGCGACATGTATCCGCTATCGAACAATGGCGCGACTTGCGCAAAGCATTGCGCGAGCTTCCCGCTAAGACCAGCCAGGCTTTCGTTATGCATGTGATCGAGGGACGCGACTTCAGTACCGTCGCGCAAGCCATGAAATTGAGTGAGCGCATGGTGCGCTATCACGTCACCAACGCGTTGGCACATTGCCGCGCACGGGTCGACGAACCGGAGATGCCATGATGGCTAAGACCCTAGATAACAAGATGTTTGACACGAAAACTCTGCACGCCGCGGCTGATTGGTGGACGCGCTTACGCGATCCCAACAGTGCCGCCGAAACGGTGGAGCAATGGTTGGAGTGGACTCAAATAGATGGGCGTCACCTTGAGGCTTTCGAGCATGTGACTGAGTTTGGTAATCGGCTCGGTACGCTCGATGACATCACACGGCGACAGCTGGTCACTGAGTTTTCGCGACCGGCGGCTGCCTCAAGCTTTGTGAGATCAGGTTTTGCCAGGTCGAATCGCTGGATTCCGCTTGCGGCAGCTGCGTCTTTTGCAGTGGTGCTTTTGGGAGGTTATATGGCGTGGACTCAGTTCGCGGCGCACACGGCGACGCAGGTCTATACAAGTGCGGTTGCCAGGAACCAGGACATCACGTTGTCCGATGGTTCGACAGTGGCGCTAGGTGGAGCCACCACGTTGACTACGCGGTTCAACAAGCAAGAGCGTCAGGTTGAGCTGGGTGCTGGTGAAGCGTTTTTTCAGGTGGTGCA
>JBARCX010000048.1:0-6128 GCA_049794535.1 Rhodanobacter sp. | reverse complement strand
CTCATCGCGCGCTCGATAAACGCAGCGCGGCGGGCCCCAAATTGTTCCTTCACCAAAGCCGCCATCAAATTGACGGCCGCGACCGCAGCGCGTGCGGTCAGGTGTTCCGCAGGTAGCACCGGCTTTTCCTGCGCGGGCGGCGCCAGGCTGCCACTCGACCATCCCGCCGATGCAGCGAGCCATGCGCCCAGCGACTTGTAGCCACCCGCATTGGCGAACTCGAAGGCTGCGCGACGATTGCTCTCGCTCGGCTCGCGCACCCACTTTTCCGCCAGCGATGCGCCAGCTTTGTCTTCGAGCGTGAGCGGTTGATCACGTGCGCACTGACATAACCACGCCACCGCGTAGCGCTTGGGCAACAAACGCGCGAGCAGCTTCAATGCGTCTTGCGCTTCACCGGCATCGATCAGGGTTTGCACCGCCGCTTGCGGTGTCATGTCCGGGCGCAGTTGCGCGCTGGCCGGTGCGGATAGGCCCATTTGCTCGGAGGCTTGCATGATGACTGACATATCTCTCCCTTCACCCGATCATGATGATGCCGCCCGACAACTGCGCCATGGCGTCAGCGCTCATGGTCAGCATCGGCCCTTTGATGGTGGTCATCGCACCGCCTTCTACATCCATCATCGCGTCGGAGTGCACCTTCACACTGGCGCCCGCGCCGATGTCCATCGTTGCGCCGGCCTTGATGTCGACCTCGGTCTGACCGGTCACTTTCACTGTGGCATCACCGGTGATGGTGATGTTGACGCCCTTGATCTCGATCTCGCCGGAGCTTTTCATCGTGATGCTCGACGCACCGGTGATCAGCTCAATCTGCGAACCAGCGGTGAGCTTGAAGTTCTGGCCGATGGAGGTGGTGCCGTTCTGATTGACGGTGAGCGTGTCGTCGTTGCTTATCGTGTACTTACGATCATGCTGGATGGTCACCGTCTGATCATTCTTGATGGTGACGGTCTCGTCGTGATCGATCGCCACCACGTGATCGTTCTCCACCTCTTCGTGCATGTCCTTCTGCGCGTGGATGAAGAAATCCTCGCTGCCCGCTTTGTCCTCGAAGCGCAGCTCATTGGCATCGGCTGCAGTGCCGTTGAGGCTGCGGGTCTTGATACCGCTCTGCGTCTTGTTATCGGGCAAGGCATACGGCGGCATGTTGTCGGCGTTGTAGACGCTGCCGATGATCAGCGGCCGATCCGGGTCGCCCTCCAAAAAGCTCACGACCACTTCCTGACCAACGCGCGGAATGCTCACCGCGCCCCAGGTCTTACCCGCCCACGGTGAAGCCACACGCACGGGGCAAGAACTTTGCGCATTTTTCTTGTCGGGCTTGTTCCAGTTGAACGTCACCTGCACACGGCCGTAGTTGTCGACCACGATGTCCTCGTCGGTGTCGCTACCGGTAACCACCGCGGTCTGTAGACCAACCACTGTCGGTCTCATCGCCGTGGGAAGGCTGCGATAGGGCTGCCCACTCTGAATCGCCTCGAAGCTACAGGTAAAGGGTTCGCCACCACCCGAGCCCGAAACGTAATCGGGCTTTTCCATATGGATCAGCGTGCCAGTGACCAGGTACTCCTGGTTCTGCTCGCTACGCGGAAAATCCTTCAGCGTGAACAGGGCACCGGTGGACATGCCATAGGCATCCGTCGCACCGCTGTACTGCGAGTGCTGCACGTTCTGGGCTTCAACGCGGACCTGTGCGTAATGCTGACCATCGCTGGCCGCAAGGTGTGCTCGTCCGCCCGGATAATCGAAGGCTTCCAGCCCCGAGATGCTGTGATAACTCGTACCGTCGTCGATCGATTGCGTGCCGAGCAGCGAGGCCTTCGGCTTCAGCGGATCGTAATCGGTCAGCTGATGTTTCAGCGTGTGCACCGATTGCGAGGTACCCCATTCGCTGATGACACCCACCGCGGCTTTGCCCGATCGCGTGGGTGGGCAGTACGAAATGTTCGCGAACCCAGCAACAGCGGCATGTGCACCCAGCCCATCGGCCAGCACCATCGTGTGCGTGCTCGAGCTATGCGTGAAGTAGTAGTAGATACCCTCTTGCTCCATCAAGCGGCTGATGAAGTTGAAGCAATCCTCGCGGTACTGCACACAGTAGTCGCGCGCTGCGTAATTGCCGCTAAGGTCAACCGTGATGTCGGCATAACCGATGTCGCTCAATACCGACTGGATAATGTCCGGCACGCTCATGTCGTTATAGATACGGCAATCCACCTTGCGCGTGAGCAGCCACGGCTTGGGCACCAACGTCACGCTGTAGACCGCGTAGCGCAGATTTTCGAGCACTTCGAATCCGGTCTGCCCTGCCTCACATACGATGCCGTTGAAATAGCGCGTGTAGCTTTCCGTATCCACCTTCACCGTCATCGACGTGCCCAACAGCGCACGCAGGTCCACGTTCGCATCCTTGCTCAGTAATTGCAGCTGGAAGGAGAACAGCCGCCCCAGATGCTCACTGGCCGTCATGCGCGCAAACAGCAGCTTGGCGCCGAGGGTAGTGGTTAGGGTGATTACATGAGCCATCTGCTGCGTCTCCGGAGAGGTAATGTTCTGCGCTGTTACAGCGTGTGAAACAGAAGTCGGGATTCAACTGGGTGGCATAGCCATCGCATCGAATCCCGCCTTCCTCTGCCGACACTCACGTGTTTGCAGTTCCAACCTCCTGCCTGCACCAGCACAGGAGCCGCACCGGACTCCCCCCCCTTGTCTCATGTCGAACCACTAGGTTGCGTATCCACTGCGCGCCGCGCCAAGACCACCCAGCCATTCACTCCCTGGCCGGCTTCCTTACGCAGAATCTCCGCGCTGATGCATACCTCTTCGAAACCCGCTGCCTGCAACGCGCGTTCTACATGACGACGCGTGTGGCGATAACGCCCGCTGGACGACAGCTCGATACGGTCATCGTCGCCATCCAGCACTTCCAGCGTGAAGGTGAACCAGCCACCAGGCCGCAAAGCGGCATAGGCCGCAGAAGACACGGTGGCTAATTCACCGAAATAGATCAGCGTGTCGGCGGAAAGCACGACTTCGCATGTCGCGATGTTCTGCTGCAAATACGCGGTGAGCTCCGCCACCACCAACGTGTCATAGCCACCGCGCAGGCGCGCCTTTTCGACCATGCCACCGGACAGATCCACACCCGTCAGATGGCGTGCATGTGCGCGAATCAGCGGTGCACAAAGGCCTGTGCCACAACCTGCATCGAGCACATCCAGCGTGCCGGCCGGTATAGGCAACACCTTGCTCAAGGCATCGGCAAGCACCTGGGGAGCGCAGTAATTGAGGTTCTTCAACAGCTGCTCGTCGAAGCTGTTGGCGAAATCGTCGAAGGTGCTGCGCACGTAGTCATCGTCCGCACGTGTCGGCACCTCGGCGCCACCACAGGCCGCCAACATGTGCTTCGGTACCGGGTTGCTCGGTTCGCGCACCAACCAATCGCGATATACCTGCGCGGCCTCTTCGCGCCGATTCAGCGCGTACAGCGCCACGCCCAGCGATTTCAATGCGCGCAAGTTGTGCTTGTCGAGCTTGAAGGCTTCACGGAAGCACTCCGTTGCCTTTTCTATATGCACCAGACTCTCGGCGTGACCGCATAGGAATGAGCCAAGCAAGTAATACCCCTGCGCATAACCCGGCACGAGCTGCAGCAATTGTGCATACGCCTGTAACGCCTGCTCAGGCCGCTGCTGCGCATCCAGCACCACGGCGAGATTGCTCAATGCGTTGTAATGTCCCGGCCCACATTCCAGTGCACGCCGATAGCAGACTTCAGCCTCGGCCAGCCGCCCGCATTCCTTATGGATATTGCCCAGGTTGTTGTGCGCGTCGGGATGCTTCGGCGTGATCTTCAACGCCGTGCGGATCAACTCCACGCCTTCGTCGCTGCGCCCACGCTGATGACACAACACGCCGAGATAATGCAGCGCATCCGGCTGCGCCACGCGCAGCTCCAGCACCTCGCGATACAACTGCTCGGCCATATCGAGATCGTTGGCCTGATGTGCCTGCATCGCCTGCTGCAAAAACGAGGCGTAGCCAGGCACCGCCGAATGCATGGCCGGCTGGCGGGCAACAACATGGGCCGAACGCTGCTTCACATCTCTCCCCATTAACCAATCAACACCGTGAAACACCCCAACACAATCACCCCGCCGTGCGCCGTGCTATCGCCCATCCGCGCTGCCGGCAGCCCGCCGATCAACACCTTCGTCGAACCCATCACAATCGAATCCGGTGGCCCCACGCACACCGCCATGTCGCTCACACGCGCTGCCGGCAGGCCACCGATCAGCACTGTGGGTGCACCGGGGGCGACAATCGGGCCACCTACGTGGGGCACGAGAACGGTGACCATGGGGCAGACGTGCATGTCGGTGAGGCGGGCGGCGGGTTGCATGGTTATTTCCTCAGAGCACTGTGCATCGACATGGGGCTGACTAACGATCTCAAATGTGTCCTGGCCATTTACCTGCTACAACGAACGCAGACTCGAGCATCGTTTTCCAAAGCCACTTCCGGTTTACCTGGGCGCGTCGCTGGAGTTGCCACGTTGCGCGTAAAGCTGGAGCACGTATCACAAAAAATCTCGCCACAGCGTCGGCAATGATGTCGTCGTCGAAATGTGCCAAATGCTGAGCCGCACCAAACGCAATTGGCGCGTGTATCGTCAGCGATCCACGGTTGTCGCCCTGCAGGTATCGCTGGCGCTGCGGTCCAGGCCACACGCCTTTGCCGCACAACTTGTGCAATTCGATCCACCTGGCGCTGATGCAGGCCGGTCAAATAACAACTCCAGGTATTGAATATCGCCATGTCGATGGGCTGATGCCCTTGATAGATTTGAATGTTCGACATACCTGGGAACAACTCAATCGCACGGCCATGCACGTCGATCCACATGTGATGAAAGGATGGCTCTACATCTGCCGCAGCCCCACCATCGAGTCGGGTCTTGTATTCCACAAAGAATTGATACGGGGTAACAGTGGTCCCCCCTGCTGCGGAGAGCACCAACCCATTAGCCTCAATAGCCAGTCTCATCACAGCATCGACGGCGGCGGTGCGCCCTGCATCGACGACGGCGGTGCGCGCAGCACTTGGGTTACCATCGAGTGCATCGAGCCAGTTCCCTTGCACCACGTCTAGTCGATCGACATTGGCTTGGGTGCGGAACCAACCACGTCCGTGGTGAGCTAGCACATCGTTTACCGCCTCACCGCGTCCTACATAACCAAACATATATGTTGGCCACACCGCATTGTGATAGCACCCGGTCAGCGCCCAGTTCCAGCACGCGATCTGCCCCCATTCACCGACCACGGTAAGGTTGCGGACCTGATTTTGAATGACCTGCATTAATAGCGGACTTAACGTAGCCATGTTTAATACCTGAATGTGAATTCGGGACCGGCGATTTATTTAACACTTACCTTTGATCGCTCTAATATTCATAGTTACTTGTTTGTGCTTTTTCTCATATTTCCCAAGCCACTAAGCACCTGAGCGTTACTGTATGCGTTGCAACCCGCAGCCGTCGCCTTTGGAACGATGTGATCAATGTGTGGACCCTGATCGCCTGCAACGGTCAATAGCGCCTGCCCCGCATACGGATCATCATGAGCATCGGGATGGAGGTAGCCATCGCCAAAAATTCTATTCACTGTCAGTATGTTATTGATCTGATAATCGTCGAACTTTCGCGCGTTGGTTATCGATACGCTTTTAAGATCGCCGGTTACTTCGGACATATAATCCAGTACGGCGTAGTGGCGCTTCGTACCCATGCCCGGAAGATTAAGATTGGGGTAAGCATCGTCCATGGTCCAACCCGCCTTCTGCATTTCCCAATAGCGATTGGTTACAAGATTGGTTTCGTCATCATCTATCGGAATGTGCTCGATGGCAGGCGCTATATGAGGAATGAAGCCGAGGGGCCAGAACTTGCCGGTTTCGGAACGGGCACCTGCAGAAAACGCGGATGGAATGCGAGGATCTTCGTTCGCACCATACGAGATCGAAATCGAGAGGGTGATGCGCCCCTCACCCGACTTCAGAATCTTCTTTAGTTCGGACTCAAGACTCTTCCACGCACCATGCTGATTGAAACTGGCGTACAT
>JBARCX010000047.1:0-3724 GCA_049794535.1 Rhodanobacter sp. | reverse complement strand
GACCAGCATCAGGCGTTCATGCCGGTCGGGCCAAACAAGTGCGACCTTCGCTGTAAAGAATCCGGCTGCGACGGCTATGCAACCGACAGACGCTGCGATGGCGTTCCCACTGCGCAAGGCTTCGAGCAGTGCAATGAATGGAATGAGGCTGGCCACCAACGCCACACCCGCACGTGCGTGTTCATTGCCCTGTCCATGACCAGCGGCCGCAAGGCCGACCAAGCTGGCACCAGCCGCAGCGGCCGTCACCGCAGCACCATGGTTCGTGATATGCGCCAATGCCAGCCACGCGAGCGCTGGCCACGCCACAAGCGGCATGGCGACCCGGAATAACCAGCGGATTGCCGCACCTTGTCGTCCAGCCAGCATGGGTGCGAACAGCTCCATAGTTGCCAGCAAAAATGCGATGCCGATGGCGGGCCCGGTAGGCAACACAATGCCGAAATAGAGGAACCCGATCCAGCACAGAAGTGCCGCAACAAGCAACCGGATCAGGAAGCCTTCGAGCGCGTTTTGCATATTCAGTCTCCAGGATCACAGGAAGTTGAGAGGGCCGTTTTCAGCGTTCATCTGCTCGGCCTCAGATTCCGCCTCGTCGCCCTCGTTATCGAATCCAGACGGAAGACCCGCATTCGATCCTTCCGAGGCTGGCTGCGCGAGCGCAGGCGCTGCCGCAGGCAAAGAGCCATTGCGCCAGGTTGCAGACTCGATAAGCCGGGCGGCACCTGCACTGCGTGCTTCGGCAAATGGCTGCACCAACCGGCCGAGTGTGTCCTCGATGTGCATGACCAGCTCGACGCCTACCGGCGGTTCCTGTCGTCGCACGCGCAACCCCATCAGCTCGCCTGGGTGGATGACGGGATCGCGCACCACCTGCTTTGTCTTGCCCTGCACGGCACCACTTTCGGCGGTCGAGTTGATCCGCATGACTTCCCGCTCACCCACACGCTTGCAGACTGCCTCTGCAGTCGTGGGGCTGCTGCGCATGTAGATCCGAGTGGACTGCATGGCAAGCATGGGCGCGGCCTTCTCGCCGCCCACCTTGGCCGACAACTGGGATTCATCCTGCAAAGCCGTGACCATCCGCATACCACGTGATCGACCCAGTTCCGCAATCTGCTGGATCTTCGCAAGCGCCATGGCTCCAAGCTGCGGAAACTCGTCGAGCACACTCCAATACCCGCCGGCTGAGTCGGCGCTGATTTCAGGCAAGAGTGGGCTCGATGCGATGGCTGCCACGCTGGCGAGCATCGCGCCAAAGATGCTTTCGCAAGCCGTCTGGTAGACCGTATGGCTGTTCAGCACAACGATTTGCACGTCGTCATGGGCTTCGCGCAATAGCCAGCGCCGAAGACTAAAGCGCTCCCTGTCGCTGTCCGCAGCGTCCAACGCGGCATAGTTAAGGAGCCACGTTGTCCCTGTAGCCATGACCGACAACACAGCCTTTTCGCCCTGCGTCAATTCATCCGCGTCGATAAACGCACTTGGCATGAGCGTCTTTATCTGGGCATTACCCTCTGCAGCGCGACGGATGAGCGTGAAGGGATCGCCGCTGAGCGCACTGGCAAGATCCTTCCAGCTCCATGCAACACCATGACGCAGTTCTGCGCGGATCAGGCCGGCGATCACCACTCCCGCACCATCGTGGAAGACTTTGTTCTGACCTTCGCCTCGACCAGCAACGCTTGCACCGAACTCGTCTGCGAGTGCCGGGCTGTCAATGTCGGCACTCGCATCCCACACTGCCGCGCGTTCATCCCACGGGCCAAGAAGAACCGTGCTCTTCGCGCTGTAATAGCGCTCGATAAAGTCCCCTTTCGGGTCATGCAGGATGATTCGATCACCGCGAGCGATGGCCTGATCGATGATGCTCGTCAGTACCACCGTCTTGCCGCTACCCGGAAGACCCACGGCATAGACATGCCCGACCTCACGCGACCGGGCTAGATGGACGCCGCCGATTTCGATACCGCGCACACCTCCTCTCTGCTGCCCAGCACTGAACTGCTTTACCTCTCCTTCCTGTAGCGCCCGTACCGCAGCGATTGGATCGGAGTAATAGCGCGCTCCACGACTGTGCGAGTCGCGCTCCTGCGTGCTGGCCAGCCAGCCGCCAAGAGCCGCGCCACCACAAGTGAGACAAAAAGCGATGGCGCTCTGCACGAAGCCCCATCCCCCAGCAGCGAACGTCGGAATCAGTGACGGCATGCCAACCGCAAGGGGCGTCGCAACAGCCAGCCCAAGCGACGCGCCAAGTACTGCACCGGCCGCAATTTCCTCGATGCGAACCTTGATCTGCATGTCAGGCCTCCTCACCCTTCGGTCGATGGGCAGTCAGCATCAACCGCAACGCGACCTGCATCCGCAGCAGCAGTGAAGGTCGTAGCCAGCGTGCGCATTTACGCCATCGGCGGCGCTTGTGGTGGATCAATGCCCACAGCACGTAGGTTTCGCGTGCGTCCTCGTCCATTGACGCTGGGAACACGCCTGGTGCCTCGAAGCGGCTCAACCACGCGTGTTCCTCGGCCGACGTGGGAATGCCGTGATCTGTGTATTCGTAGTGGTGATGTTCATCCGACACCCTCGTCTCTCCTATGACTGCTGGGCGATGCGCCCCGCCTATCTATTAGGAGTTTTCGCGGGCTGCCTCCTGTGCATTACTCTCGGAGAGAAGCTGCCGAACTTGAGGATCGGCAGGGATTCATTCAAAAACCGGCAAAGAGCTTGTGGATTTCGCGCCAGAGTGTAGGATTGAATCCTACGCTTCTGCTTGAGGTTCAACGCATGCGCACCACACAACAATTCAGCATTACCCTTCCGAACGAAATGGCGGAGTTGGTGAGGTCGAAGGTCGCCACCGGCGAATACGCCACCGAAAGTGAAGTCATCCGCGATGGATTGCGCACCTTGGCTGCCCGCGACAAGGCTGTCGAAGCTTGGTTGCGTGACCAAGTGGTGCCAGCGGCCGAAGCACTCCGTGACGATCCTTCGCGCGGAGTCCCGATCGACCAGGTGCGCAAACATCTCGCCTCGAAAAGGGCGGCACGCACCGGCCGTTCGCCAGCTTGAGCTGGCGCGTCGTTTTTTCACCCGAGGCGCAAGATCGCCTCGATGCCATCGAGCAGTACATTGCCGAGGCAAGCTCGCCGGTCACGGCGGCCCGGTATGTCGATGCCATCGTGGCTTACTGCGAAACTCTGACGATGTTCCCGGAGCGGGGATCGTCTCGCGACGATCTATTTCCTGGACTGCGAATCACCAACTATCGTGGCAATGCGGTGATTGCCTATGTCGTGAGCAAGGCTGCCGAGGCGGTGGCCATCGTGGGCGTGTTCTACGGTGGCCAGGATTATGAAGTCCTCCTGCAGGAGCCGTAAGACGCTCTGCGATATGTATGAATCCCTGCCGCCCCTCAAGCTGGCGTAGACCACCAAAACAAACAGGGCGCCTCCGGAGGCGCCCTGGTCGGTGCATCGGTCATCCATGGTTGGCGCCAGACTTCCCGGCAGTTCATTTATCCCACCTCTGCCACAGGCATTCAACCTGAAATCCCTGTGGGAGTGGCCTGAAATCTAGCCCTTAGCCGAAGAGCGCATGGTTAAGAGACAAGGCACCCGCGTTTGGAATTACCACTTGAGCCCTTTGTCACGCCCAGCTCTGTGTCCGCTGTTCGTTGGCGTCTGACCCTTGCCAACGTCGACCTTCGTCGTCTTAGGTTCCGCTC
>JBARCX010000046.1:0-3270 GCA_049794535.1 Rhodanobacter sp. | reverse complement strand
CGATTCAACCAGCGGCGCAGCAAGCGCGCGCCCATTGGCGTTACCGTTTCATCGAGCACACCAAGCAGGGTGTGTTCGGTGCGGCCGCTGGGGTGGGTGTCCAGTTCCAGGTTGCGGCGAGTAGCAGCATCCAGTGCGATGGTTTCGCTCGCACTTTCCACGGCCATGCCGGTGAGATGCGGCAACGCGCTCTTTTGGGTTTCCTCGACATAGCCGAGCAGGCATCCGGCGGCGGCGATAGCCAACGGCATGCCATCCACGCCGAAACCGCCAAGGTCGCGTGTGCCAAAGAAGCGGTTGAGTTCGCGCTTCGCCGCATCGCTATCGAAGTGCCACGGTGGCCGCTTGCGCAGGCCGGGCAGGGTGCTGACCAGTTTCGGCCACGCCACGCTCTCGTCGACCAGCGATTCGGCCGGCTGTAGTCGCGCGAGCTCGGCAGCCAACGCTTCAGCGTTGGGCACTTCGCACAACAGGAAGCGGCCGCTAGATAGGTCCACCCAGGCGAGGCCGTACGCTCCGTGCGCGCCAGCGGCAATCGCCAGCAACAGATTGTCGCGACGTTCTTCCAGCAACGCAGAGTCGGTCACCGTGCCGGGCGTGACGATGCGCACCACTTTGCGCTCGACGATGCCCTTGGCTAGGGCTGGGTCGCCAATCTGCTCACAGATCGCCACCGACTCGCCCAGCCTTACCAGCTTGGCCAGATAGTTTTCCGCAGCGTGGTAAGGCACGCCGGCCATCGGAATCGGCTGGCCTCCGGACTGTCCGCGTTGCGTCAGCGTGATATCCAGCAGTCGCGCCGCCTTGCGAGCGTCGTCGTAGAACAGTTCGTAGAAATCTCCCATGCGGAAGAACAGCAGCACATCCGGATGCGTGGCTTTCGCCGTGAGGTACTGGCGCATAAAAGGAGTGTGCGAGGAGAGATCGTCTTTGGTCATGCAGTCAAGTCTTGGCGCGGCAGCGTCGAAAGGGGTAGAACGGTAGATCAGATGCGCCGCAGGCGCCCGTTCCAGATTTGGGAGTCTCGCATGGAGTTGTTGTCCGTTCCTACTGATACGCCTACTAACGCGCCTACAGATGCCGAGTTGCGCGTACTGGCCGAGCAGGTTGCCAACGAGGCATTGCAGCAGAAACTCATGCTGGTGACGGCGGAGTCTTGCAGCGGCGGCTGGATCGCCAAGGCACTCACGGATTTGCCCGGGAGTTCGGCTTGGTTCGATGGTGGCGTGGTGACCTATAGCTACGAGGCGAAGGAGGCCATGCTCGGCGTCAATCCACGCACATTGGAAGAGACCGGTGCAGTCAGCGAGGAAACCGTACTGGAGATGGTGTCTGGCGCGTTGGCGCGTTTCGGCGCTGGTGCGGCAGTGGCCGTCACCGGCATTGCGGGGCCCAGCGGTGCCACACCGGGTAAGCCGGTGGGCACTGTATGGATCGGCTGGAAGCGTCGTGGCGGTTACGCCCACGCGAAGTTGTTCCATTTCGCGGGCGATCGCGAGGCCGTGCGGCGACAGACCGTAGCCGCCGCGCTCATCGGAATTCGGAAAACCCTTACGGAATAACGCACTGCCATCTGCCAGATTGGCAGTTGGCCGATGTGGGATACTTCAAAGCCTGCATCGCAGTCCGTGAGACATCACCCGGGCATCATGCTCCCCATACCCACTACGACCGGAATCAAGACGATGGATGACAACAAGCGCAAGGCGCTCACCTCCGCCCTCGGCCAGATCGAGAAGCAGTTCGGCAAGGGTGCCGTGATGCGCATGGGCGATCGCGTCAACGAAGCGATCGAGACGGTTTCCACCGGCTCACTGGGGCTGGACATCGCGCTTGGCGTTGGCGGCTTGCCGCGCGGCCGCGTCGTGGAGATCTACGGACCGGAATCGTCCGGTAAAACCACCATGAAGCTGCAGGCGATCGCCAGCTGCCAGCGCGCGGGTGGCACCGCAGCTTTCGTCGATGCTGAGCACGCGCTCGATCCGACCTATGCCGAGAAGCTGGGCGTCAACGTCGACGATCTGCTGGTCTCGCAGCCGGATACCGGCGAGCAGGCACTGGAGATCGCCGACATGCTGGTGCGCTCCGGCGCAGTGGACATGGTGGTGATCGACTCGGTGGCCGCACTGACCCCGAAAGCGGAAATCGAAGGCGAGATGGGCGATTCTCACGTCGGCCTGCACGCACGTTTGATGAGTCAGGCGCTGCGCAAGCTGACCGCCAACATCAAGAAGTCCGGCTGCCTGGTGATCTTCATCAACCAGATCCGCATGAAGATTGGCGTGATGTTCGGCAGCCCGGAAACCACCACCGGTGGTAACGCGCTGAAGTTCTACGCCTCGGTGCGCCTGGATATCCGCCGCATCGGCGCGGTGAAGAAGGGTGATGAGATCATCGGCTCGGAAACCCGCGTCAAGGTCGTCAAGAACAAGGTGGCGCCGCCGTTCCGTCAGTGCGAGTTCGAGATTCTGTACGGCGAAGGTACTTCGCGCGAAGGCGAGATCATCGAGCTGGGCGTGGCGCAGAACCTGATCGATAAATCCGGCGCCTGGTACAGCTACAAGGGCGACCGCATCGGCCAGGGTAAGGAGAACGTGCGTCAGTTCCTGCGCGACAATCCGGCTATCGCCAATGAGATCGACAAGCAGCTGCGCGAACGCTTGCTGGTGCCGGTCGGCAAGCCTGCCGCCGCGGCACCGGAAGAGGCGCTCGAGGAAGTCTGAGGCGTGCTAGTACACGGTTGCTTATAACGTAGAGATGGCCCCGCTTGGGGTCATCTTGCTTTCAATAGCCATGAAAAGAGGCCTATGAAACGCCGCCCAGGCTCGGACAATCCAGACAAGCCAAAGCGCAGCGCCTACGACAAGGCGTTGGGCCTGCTGGCGCGGCGCGAGCACTCGCGCCGCGAGCTTTCGGTCAAGCTGCGCCAGGGTGGTTATGAGGGCGAAGAGGCCAATGCCGCGATCGACCGCCTTGGCGATCAGCACTATCAGGATGATGATCGTTTCGCCGAAGTGCTGGTACGCAGCCGAGCAGCGCAGGGTTACGGCCCTGTGCGCCTGCGCGTCGAACTGAAAAGCCATGGCGTGCCGGATGCGCGAATTCGCGAATTGCTGGATGCGATTGAGGTCGATTGGACGGCTTCGGCCGCCGATCAGCTACGTCGCCGTTACGGCGGCAAAGCCGCGCCAGACCAGGCTGAGAGGGCTAAACGCGTACAGTTCCTCTTGCGCCGAGGCTTCTCGGCCGCCACAGTACGGAGTGTTACCC
>JBARCX010000045.1:0-8288 GCA_049794535.1 Rhodanobacter sp. | reverse complement strand
CACTAAAGTGTGCGGCCCAAGCGTTATCAAGTTCAGTCAACGCCTGGAATGGGGAAAGTCCCCACTGGGGTACCACCTATGAAGAATGGCTGCCCTACGGCCATGTTCGGCGCGGACACAAGGCCTTTTTCCGCCATCTTGAGCGCGACGTAGTAACGAACCGCATCGATTTCTGACAATCCAAATGCACGCAGTGAGATCAACTCACGCATGCGATCATCCTTGGGCAGGATCAATACCTTCGCATCATTCAAGGTGATGCCGTAGACACCGAGGAACGATGCCAGGTGCTCTTTCACTAACTCAACGATGTCATGAATGTGCTCGTTGATCTTCTCCATCGGCGTGACTTGGATGATCTGGTTGATCGCTTGCTCGACCACAGGACCGGCGTAGCGCGCCACTTCATCAGCATTGATCGCGTGCCCGGAAAACGGCATGTGCGTAGTGAGCTTGAGCGCATCTTCCTTCGTATCCACGTGGATGTAGTACTCCACCTGATACGACATTTCGGCCATCTCAGCCGAGCTGGCGATGCCCGTGCTGCGAATCAGCAGCTTGGCGCGATTGACGTAAAGTACTTCGTACTGCCATGGCGAAGTTCCGCCAAAGAAGCCCGTAACGAAACCGCCGATCAGCGGCTTGTCAGGTGTCTGGATCGGGTATTGCCCCGTGTCATAGACGTTCAATACGGCGCCGCGCGACTTGAGCACGGCGAAATGATTGGCCTCGACTGTCAACAAGCTTCCCGATACCAGACTTTGATCCGGGTAATGCCAGGCGAGTATTTCCGGCCCCATCACATCGGTGCCGTCATCCTTGAGCGTCGAAACTACCTGTCGTGTTAATGCCATAACCCATCATCCCCGTGGTTTAAAAACTCTCCTTTGCGGTGGAGAGATCGCCCGTCTTGTTCTGAACATTCACAAACGCTACGGCGTAGATGCTCGCTTACTTTTTTGTAGAGCAACCGCGACTCTCATGCCGTTCATGGCAACGACAAGGATGCCGACCACAAGCAAAGTCCACGCAACGACTGAGTTAGAAAGTATTGGCAAACTGCCAACGATCTCGTTCCTAAGGCTCGAAAATAGAACGCTAAACCCACAAAAACCATCAGAATTCCGACGAGTTGAACAATGAAGTAATTTGGCGGCAACGCCAACTTCTTATGTGACTGTGGCTCCATTAGTTTCCCCGAGCATGTCTAGACATCCCGCCGGATTGTGACCAGCGCCTGTGCACTTATGAATTAATCGCTTACATCTCTATTGCTTTTCAACAATGGAAATCCTGATCCAAGAAGCTAACGATGTCTGTCGGCGAATGCCTACAGGTCATGCTGCATGTGCTGCATGAAAACCATTACTGGTCTTGTCTCCAGGTGTGCCCACAACTTGAGTTGACGCCCTACAGATGCATCGGCCTTGACGGCTGTACGGCAGCTCTTTTAAGTGTGTACAAAGCTCACCCATGGCAGCGCGATTTCACGCGCTGCCGAGACGGTTTCCGCGCCCTGGATTATCGTGCCGGAAGCGGTGTGCAGCTCGCCCCATCACATGCGATACGTAATGGATCGCGGCCGGCAGCGCACTCCGAAGAAAACATTGCAGACTCGCCGCTAACACTCAGCACATGGATCATCGAATCACACTGCTGTGTGGCAGCGACGTTCTGAGCAGCGGTAAACATTGGGCGATTGATGCGGGCGTCCAGGCTGGCCAGGTCGCTGGCTGGAGTCGTTGCTGTTGTCGCAACGGGGGTGCTGACTACCGGAGCCACGGATGCTGCGGAAACGTCTGATGACGGCACCGCCATGGGTGCCACCGCCTCCGATGACGGAGCAGCTACGGGGGTAGCCGCCTGCTCAGTTTGGGCTGGCACGGTCAACGGATTAGTGGCCTGAATCAGGCTGCATTCTTCGACCGCGTTGCGCCCGGTGGCTTCGTCGACAAGATGCAGCTTGCTCCGCGCATAAAGCACGCCCATTTTCACTTCCTGCCATACGTAATAGGTCTGCCCGGCTTGCGCCGAGACCGACAGTGTTGCGTCGTTCTCAGCCTTGGATGTAATGACATGTGTGCCCGGCGGCAATACCTGCTCGACATAGGTCTTCGCCGCCGTATCGCCTATCGCAATGCCATCAATCAAAAGCGGCATCTTGATGGCTGCACCAATGATCTCATTACGGTAGATATATACCGTTGCCTTGCCGGTGGTCGGCGTAAACAACTTCGCCTGGGCATCCGCGCTCTTGCTAGCCATGGGTACGCTTGCGCAGCCAGACATCACTAACGCCGACAGCACAAGCGCCATCATTAATAGTCTGCGAATCATTCCTTTCCCCCTAGAAAGTGAAGTTCCAACTTCTCGATTCCAGGGATAGCCTGACACCGCATAACTTAAAGCAGCTAGTAGCAAGAATTTGCGGACGCCATTCCCCCTGTACGAATGGCGCTCGTGATCTTGGCATACGCCGAGAGCGAAAAAAACATGACGCATGGATACACATCCATGACATCTTGAATTCACTCATTCATTGGGAAGTAGCTAGAACATTGGGTGTTAGCCGATCGACGGTCTACACTGATCCGCCCACGGAAGAAAACACATGAATGCACTCGCCATCGACTACGCCGACATTGTCGCTGCGCACGAAAGAATCGCGGGCGTTGCTTATCGCACACCGATATTGACCTCGCGCACTGCCGACGATCGCGTAGGCGCCGAGCTGTTCTTCAAATGCGAAAACTTTCAGCGGATGGGGGCCTTCAAGATTCGCGGCGCTTATAACGCCCTTGCCCAATTCACACCGACGCAGAAGGCCGCGGGCGTGATTGCATTCTCGTCCGGCAATCACGCACAAGCGATTGCACTCGCGGCTCGGTTGTTAGGCATCAAAGCGGTGATTCTGATGCCGTACGATGCGCCGGCTGCCAAAGTCGAAGCGACACGCGGCTACGGTGCCGAGGTGATCCAGTACGACCGTTACGCCGAAGATCGCGAAGTACTCGGTCAACGCTTTGCCACGGAGCGCGGCCTTACCTTGATTCCACCCTACGACCATCCACATGTCATGGCTGGCCAAGGCACAGCGACCAAGGAGCTGTTTGAAGATGCGGGGCGCTTGGATGTGCTGGTTGTTCCCTTGGGAGGCGGCGGGCTGTTATCGGGAAGCGCGACGGCTGCGCGAGCCTTCAACCCCGACTGCAAGATCATTGGTGTCGAGCCCGAAGCGGGGAATGATGGACAGCGCAGCTTTCGTAGCGGAAGCATCATTCATATCGATGCCCCGCAGACCATTGCCGATGGCGCGCAGACGCAGCATCTTGGCAAGCACACGTTCCCCATTATTCAGCAGCTGGTTGACGATATTGTCACCGTCACGGATGACGAATTAATCCAAGCAATGGGTTTCTTTGCCAGTCGCATGAAGACGGTCGTGGAGCCCACGGGTTGCCTGGCGGCAGCCGCCGTGTTTACACGCAAGATCGATGTGGTCGGAAAGAAGGTCGGCATCATCGTCTCTGGCGGCAACGTCGACCTTCGACGATTCGCAGACATGCTGCTGACCGTACAACCTAACTGACAGGTTATTCCATCGCGTCGTTTGCCCATCGCTTTCACCAGAAGCCTGGCATCAGCTCCACTGCTTACATGGAGCTGCTCGTGACTTCACGCAGCGGAGAAGCACCCGCGCCCGATGGATCCGACTGGGGTTTTGCCGACACGTGAAATCGCTCGCGTAATCGCAGAAAAGGCCGTTCCACGGTGTAGTACAGCAGCGCGCCTACCGCTAGAACAGCCAACGTATAGACAGCGAAGGTCAGCACACCGTGTCCATCGACTTGAGTACCCAGCGTGACCTCAACCAGATGTAGTACGGCCTTGTGGCTCAGGTAGAGGCTATAGGACGTCAGCGCGATCCAACCCGCCCCAGGCACTCGCCACTTGCCCAGCCAACTTTGTGTGCCGGCGCCCGCCAGAACAAGCAAACCCAGGCCGAGCGACAACAGGGGATATCCGACAACCGTAGACAGCAAGTCCGACTTGCCACGGAACAACCAGATCGCTAAACCGACGACGATCAGCCCGACGAACATCAGACTGTTAGCCTTGTGCTGCAACCGTGTCCATAACTCTGGGCGGTAAGCCTTGATCGTCGCTAGCACTACACCGATCAGCAAGCCATCGAGTCGCGACCATGTGGGGTAATAGATGTCTTGGAGATAGCGCAAACTCAGGCGCCCGTCATCAACACCGCGCAATGGAGCGATTTCGTGCAGCCACACGTAACCACGAATGGCCATGCCACCCAAAACGACGGCGATGCATACGCTGATGAATTTCGTCACCGATGGCCGCCGTGTTAGCCACCAGGCCAGCCAGGGGAACAACAAGTAGAAATGCTCCTCAACGCAGAGCGACCACACATGAGAAAACGCTTTGTTGTGCTCGTAGTCGATCAGCAAATTGATCGTGAAGCTGAGGAACTGCCACAGCGGCTGGATACCCGGAAACTCACGGAACGCAGGCCAAAGAAAGTACAGCGCCAACACGACGAAAAACACCGGCAGTACTCGGAATGCTCGGCGCAGGTAGAAATCCGCAAAGGACACTGGCTCACCGTTTGCCAACGGTTTTAATAACTGCGAACCAATCAAATAGCCACTGAGCACAAAGAACAGGTCGACACCCATCCAGCCGAAGGTTTCCACGCCGCCGAAATGGCCCCAGCCATCGATAACCCAGGAGTGGAACAGCATCACCCATACGATCGCGATCGCTCGTAATAGATCGAGGCCCGGCAGTCGATTCATCACATCCCCTAACTATGCAGTGTCTATGTGGCGTGCTCTGGCAAGACCGCTGACTAACGTGCACGACGATAGCTGCGGTACAGCACTATAGATCGATGATGCGCGTCGGGAGCGGCTCCATCATGGCCATGCGGTGACCCGTGCAAGGTATGCGCCAGCACGTGCGTACATGTCCGTGAATGCAGCCCCCCGGAACTCACCCGGGCGACTGCGCGCCATCACACTTGGCGATGACGGAAGCAGCCCACCAAGTGGTCGTTGATCATACCTGTCGCCTGCATCTGCGAGTAGCAGATGGTGGTTCCGACAAAACGGAAGCCACGCTTTTTCATCTCTTTGCTCATGCGATCGGATAGCGGTGTACTGGCCGGCACCTCGCTCTTGTCGCGCCAACGATTGCGGACGACCTTGCCATCGACGAACGACCACAGGTAGCGATCAAAGCTACCGAACTCCTCGATGATCTTCAGTGCGGCGATGGCGTTGTCGCGCGTCGCAGTAACTTTTAGGCGATTGCGAATGATGCCCGGATCAAGCAGCAGTTTTTCCAGCTCGCGATCTTTCATCGCGGCGACTTTGGCAATCTCGAAGTTGTGAAATGCCTTTCGGTAGTTATCGCGCTTGGCGAGCACCGTGCGCCACGACAAACCCGCCTGCGCACCTTCCAGGCAGAGGAACTCGAACAGCGCACGATCATCGTGCAGCGGCGTGCCCCACTCGGTGTCGTGGTAGTCGCGTAGAAGCTCGTCGTTCATGGCCCAATGGCAGCGTTGCATAGTGGCTTCCCAGGTTTGATCGCACGCAATCTAGCTTATGCCAGCGCAATTTCCACGCCGCAGAGGAAACGCCGCTCGGCGCCAGGCTCCAGCCGGATGGCATCGGCGCAGTCAGGTCGATTGAATGCGTTGGACATGCTCTCCATCGGCTCCAGTGCTACCGAACGGCGCACGTCGCGCGTGATGGTGTCCGCGCTAAACGCGAGCATCACGCCATGCTCCTGCCATACCGCCAGAGCGATGCCGGTGGACGGATCGCGCAAGTGCGTGCGGATGCGACCATCCGCATCACGGGCAAGGTTCGTGTAGCAATGATCGAGTTTGATAGCGCCGATCGCGTGCGACTGACGAAAATCCAACCCGGGTTCGTTGCTCAATGCGACGTAGGCATCTGCGCCTGTGAGCGGAATGTAATCGGTATCGATGCGGATCAATGTGTCGGCGGGAATCGTCAGCTCCCAGCTATCGACGGCCGTGTCGCCAACGCGGAAATACGGATGCCAACCGAAGAAGCACGGCGCAGCGGTATCACCTACATTGCGCATCACGACTTCCAATGTGAGCCCATCGGCGGCCAGGGTGTAATTCACCGCAAGATCGATGGCGTGCGGATAACCGGGCTGTGGGCGAATCGCCTGTGTGGTCATGGTGACATGCGTACCATGCTCATCGGCGTGCAGCGAGGCAATCTCGAAATCCACGCCGCGTACTAAACCGTGCCGGCTTGCACGCTGCGATGCTTCAATACCGGGTTGCATATCGTACGAAACGCCGTCGAATTCATATCGCGCGTCGTCAATGCGGTTGGCGAAGGGCGCCATGATCGCGAAGCGCGAACTAGGCCGGCTATCGAGCTCACCTGCATCGCAGTAGCCGTCTGACAGTGTATGCGTAACGCCCTCGACGACCTGCGTGATGCTGAGCACGGTCGCGCCGCGTCGGGCGATGCGCATGCTGCGTCCGTGCACTTCATCACTCAAAACCACTATTTCATGCGGCCCCAACAAGGCCCGCTCGGCGCGATATCCAGTCATCAACTTGTCCTTTCAGCGAAGATCCGCATGTTAGCCTGATCCATCCCTTGCCCTCATCGTTACCCGTATGAACGCACGCCCGGAACAGACCCTTGCCCCCATCCGCCTCAGTGACTACCGCGCCCCTGCTTGGCGGGTCGAGTCGGTGGAACTGGTATTCGACCTTGGCATCGATGCGACCGAACTCCACACGCGCCTTGTGTTGCGCTGCGACCCCGCGCAACCAGAGCCATTACGGCTGGATGGCGAAGGGCTGGAACTGCTGACGATCGCGCTTGATGGACAGCCGCTGGACGACAGTGCCTACCGCTACGCTGACCATGTATTGGAAGTGGATGGTGCGCACGACGGCAGCGTGCTGGAAACCCGTGTGCGGCTAAAGCCAGCAGAGAACACGGCACTGGAAGGCCTGTATCTGTCTGGCGCGCGCGAATCGGGCTTTTTGCTCACTCAGTGCGAAGCGCAAGGTTTCCGCCATATCACCTTCTTCCCTGACCGGCCTGATGTGCTGGCGACCTACACCGTGACGTTGCGCGCCGATACCGCGCGCTTCCCGGTACTGCTGGCTGGCGGTAATCCGGATGGTGCTGGCGAACTGCCGGATGGCCGCCACTGGGCGCGCTTTGTCGATCCGCACCCGAAACCCAGCTACCTGTTTGCACTGGTCGCCGGGCGGCTGGAAAAGATCGAGCGCGATTACGTTACCGCCGACGCCCGCAAGGTGAAGCTGGTGATGTGGTCCGAAGCGAACGTGATCGATCGCTGCCATTACGCGATGGATGCGTTGGAGCGCTCGATGCGCTGGGACGAGCAGGCCTATGGTCGCAACTACGATCTCGATGTGTTCCATGTGGTGGCCACGCACGACTTCAACATGGGCGCGATGGAGAACAAGGGCCTCAATGTCTTCAACGCGAAGTACCTGCTGGCCGATCCCGACTCCACCACCGATGACGAATATCGCGCGGTCGAGGCGGTGGTCGCGCACGAGTACTTCCACAACTGGAGCGGTAATCGCGTCACCTGCCGGGACTGGTTCCAGCTCAGCCTGAAAGAAGGGCTTACGGTCTTCCGCGAACAAAGCTTCTCGGCGGATATGAACTCGCCAGCACTGAAGCGCATCGAGGATGTGTCTTTGTTGCGGCGTGCGCAGTTCCCCGAAGATGCCGGCCCCTTGGCACACCCCGTGCGCCCCAGCGAATACCGGGAAATCAATAATTTCTACACGGCGACGGTGTACGAAAAAGGCTCGGAGTTGGTGCGCATGCTGGCCGGACGACTCGGCGAAACCGGCTTCCGTCGTGGTATGGATCTGTACTTTGAACGCAATGACGGACGCGCCGCCGCCATTGAAGATTTCCTCGCCGCATTGGGCGAGGCGAACAACATCGATCTGTCGCCCTATCTACGCTGGTATGCGCAGGCGGGCACGCCACGCCTCAAAGCGCATGGTGAGTTCGATGCCATGCACTGCGAATACACGCTGACCTTATCGCAACACACCCCAGCCACACCGGGCCAACCCGACAAGCTTCCCGTCCCGATACCCGTCAAGCTGGCCTTGTTTGACCGCGAGGGCCACATGCTGACGCTACAAAGGGACGGCCATGCGCCTGCGCGCGAATGCGTGGTGGTGCTTGATCGTGCCGAACAGCGCT
>JBARCX010000044.1:0-3641 GCA_049794535.1 Rhodanobacter sp. | reverse complement strand
CTCAGTCGATGCGCCCCTTTCTAAAGCAGGCAACCTCAAGGTAAGCAACCCACTTCCGCTGAAGATCTTCTTCGCGTTCGTGGCGCTAGGTCTGTTCGTATCGACGTTGACGGGGCTTTATATGGCCTACAAGTACAGCCGCAATGCCACGCGCATTACCGCTATTTTTCTGGCCGGCATCCTCGTGCCGATCCTGCTTGCATTGCTCTGAATTCTTGTAACGGGCAGCGAAGTAGGGGCGTCCAGATCGACAGTCGAGCTCATCAAATCGGCCGCACCTGCATCGCATGCATGTAATCTTGGACGTCTGTTTGAACGTACGGGTAAGCCACATATGCAATCCATCGAAACCTTGATCGACGGCGCCTTCGAGCGTCGCAACGAACTCACGCAATCCGAAATCGAAACCCACTTGCGTCCCGCGCTGGACCAAGTGATCGGCTTGCTCGAATCCGGTGAGCGTCGCGTCGCTGAGCCGGATGGCAATGGCGGTTGGACGGTCAATCAGTGGCTGAAGAAAGCGGTGCTGCTGTATTTCCGCATCAACGGCAACCAGGTGGTCGACGGCGGTTCGGCGCTGGCCTTCGATAAAGTACCGCTGCGTTTCGCGCACGGTCACGATAGTGAGCTGGAAAATCTCGGTGCACGCGTAGTGCCCGGCGCATTGGTGCGGCGTGGTGCGCACATCGCGAAAGATGCGGTGCTGATGCCCAGCTACGTCAATATTGGCGCCTATGTGGGCGCGGGCACGATGGTTGATACCTGGGCCACCGTCGGTTCCTGCGCACAGATCGGCGCGGGCGTGCATCTGTCGGGCGGCGTCGGTATCGGCGGCGTGCTGGAACCGCTGCAGGCCAATCCCACCATTATCGAAGACAATTGCTTCATCGGTGCGCGTTCTGAAGTTGTCGAAGGCGTCATCGTGGAGCAGGGCAGTGTGATCGGCATGGGTGTGTTCCTTGGCCAGTCCACCCGCATCTATAACCGTGCGACCGGTGAAGTCAGCTATGGCCGTGTGCCGGCTGGCAGTGTTGTCGTGGCCGGCAGCCTGCCTGCGAAAGACGGTACGCATAGCTTGTACGCGGCGATCATCGTCAAGCAGGTGGATGCGAAGACGCGCAGCAAAACCGGCATCAACGAACTACTTCGCAGCGGCGAGTGAGTAGCTCACTCATGGCGCCACTGTCCCGTGCCATACAACGCCGCGCCTACGTGCTGGCGTTGGTCGGTGTGGTGCTACTTGTGCTTGCGTTCGTCTTACCGCCATTCGCGCAGCCGCAGGGTTATCACGACTTTGCGGACAAGCGCGCATGGCTTGGTATTCCCGACTATGGGAATGTGGCTTCCAACGCCATGTTCCTATTGGTCGGGCTGGTGGGTTTGTTTGCGATGCGCACACCGGCAGTGCGTGCGATGGAGTCGGCATCACGTCATGCCTATGGCCTGATGTTCCTTGGCCTCGTGTTCACCGCGTTCGGTTCGGGCTACTACCACTGGACACCCTCGGATGCGCGGCTGGTGTGGGATCGGTTGCCGATGACCGTCGTGTTCATGCCATTACTTGTAGCGACCTGCGCTGAGCGTTTGCGCTGGCGCTCGGATGTGCCTTTGCTGGTACTAACCCTGCTCGGCGTGGGCAGCGTGGTGTATTGGAAACTCAGCGATAACCTCCTGCCGTACCTGATTGCGCAGGGTGGAGCGATCTTGCTGATCCTGCTGGCGTTGGTGTTGCTGCCAACGCCCTGGACCGAACGCAAAATGCTGTACCCCGCGCTGGCTTGCTACGCCGTGGCTTTCATCTGCGAAAAGCTCGACATGCAGATATTCCGTCTAAGCGCGGGTCTTATCAGCGGGCACACCATCAAGCATCTGGCTGCTGCGGCAGCGTTTTACTTCATTCTGCACATGCTGCGGAAGCAACATCTGAAATTGGACTCGAATCAATGACAGTCACCACGCTGTACGGCTTGCCCAACTGCGATACCTGTAAGAAAGCGCGCAACTGGCTCACCCGTTTCGAGGTGGAGCACACCTTCGTTGACTACCGCACCAACCCGGTGCCAGCCGCAACGTTGAAGAATTGGGCGCAGCAGCTCGGTGGTTGGGAAAAGCTGATCAACAAGGCTGGTACCACCTGGCGTAATTTGCTGCCGCAACGCAAGACGCCGGCTAGCGATCCGGAGTGGACGTTACTGCTGAAGGAATATCCCGCGTTGATCCGCCGTCCGGTCGTGGTACAGGCCAACGGTGAGGTAAGCGTGGGTTTCAGCGACACCGGCTTCAAAAAGTTGTTTGCCCGCTGACATGGCAAATCATCGCGCCCGTCGTTTTCGCAGCAACCTCCGTATCGAACGTGACAACGCGGCGCTGTACACGCGGCTGGCCGAATTAGCATCGGATGCGCGGCTCGGACGTGCGTATCAACGTATCGCGGCGATTGAGCGCAGCAATGCGACGTTCTGGGAAACGCGTCTGCGCGAGCTGGGCGTGGATGTGCCTGCACCACGCGTTGGTTTGCGCGTACATGTACTGGGTTGGTTCGCGCAGCGTTTTGGCACTGAATTCGTGATGCCAACGGTAGTGCGTCTGGAGCATGCCGATCATGCCGCTACGCCGGTAGATCGCAGTGGCCACCGCGATCATTTCGTCGGCCTGGACGAGAAAGGCTTACAGGCTGGCCGACATCGTACGCAGAGCGGTAATACGTTGCGGGCGGCGGTATTGGGTGCGAATGATGGCTTGGTCTCGAACGTTAGCCTAGTGATGGGCATGGCGGGTGCGGCCGCTGCTGATCGCGCAGTGCTGCTAGCCGGTCTGGCTGGCTTGGTGGCAGGTGCATGCTCGATGGCGTTGGGCGAGTGGTTGTCAGTGAACAGCTCGCGTGAGTTCTACCAGGCGCAAATCACCGAGCGCGCGGAGCGCCTCGCAGTGTCGCCGGAGGATGGCCTGCAGAGCATCGCCGGCATCTATCGTGAAAAAGGTTTGGAGCCGGCCGCGGCAGAGGCGGTGGCCGAGCAGCTCACCGAGACACCGCGCGCCGCACTCGACACGTTGGTGCGCGAGGATCTCGGCGTTGATCCGGGGGAGCTGGGTGGCTCGGCCTATGGCGCGGCTATTTCCTCGTTTTGCCTGTTCGCCTTCGGCGCATTGTTTCCGGTGGCGCCGTACTTATGGCTTAACGGTCATGCCGCCATACTCGGAAGTGCTTGTGGCGCTGCCATCGGACTGGTGCTGATCGGTACGGGTACGTCTCTGTTTACGGGGCGCAGCATGCTCTTCTCGATCGCGCGTCAGTTCGGTATCACCCTGGCCGCAGCGGCCATCACCTATACCGTGGGTCACTTGCTGGGTACGGTCATCGCAGGTTGAGATGGCGCTTAGCGAGCGGCACGCTTGCTATGCTGCGCTATCGATTCCTTGCGCCTGTACATACCCATGTCCGAAGTCCTCGATCTCACCTGTGACCTGATTCGCCGCCGTTCGGTAACGCCAGAAGATGCCGGCTGCCTGCCGTTGATCAGCACGCGTCTTGAGCGAGCAGGCTTCCGTGTGGAGCACCTGCGTTACGGCGAGGTGGACAATCTCTGGGCAGTGCACGGCCATGCAGGTCCCACGTTGGCTTTTCTCGGTCACACGGATGT
>JBARCX010000043.1:0-19574 GCA_049794535.1 Rhodanobacter sp. | reverse complement strand
AGGTTGGGCAGGTCGGGCATCGCCAACAGCAGCGCGGGTTTTCGCTGCCCAACCTAGTTCGAGGAAGGTTGGGCAGGTCGGGAAATCGCATAGAAACCAAGGCGGCGCGGTCATTTTCACGGGTCCTCCCTGGCCGATCCCGGTGCGGGTTGCACGGCCGCAAAAACGCACGAGTGTCTGGCGGTGAACTTTGGTTCAATCAATGCCGCATGGTTCATTCGGTCGGTTCATTGGGGGTGGCGCGTGCCTGAGATGACGCAGACTCAATACGCCGACTCGCGTGGCTGGTCCGCATCGTACGTCAGCAAGCTCAAGCGACAGGGACGACTTGTGCTGACTCCGTCGGGCTCGGTCAACGTGACGGCAACCGACCGCCTGTTGAGCGTGACAGCCGATCCGGCACGTGGAGGCGATCGCACGGCTGCGCCGGGGCAATCCGGCTCACAGGCGGCGGAGCGGCCCACTGGCGCGCCAAGCGCGGCGCAGGGTGGCACGCAGCGCGACCTTGAGCGTGACGCCGGCTATCGATTGGCCGCGACGCGCGAACGCCTGGCGAAGGCGCGCACCGCCGAGATGGAAATGGCCGAGTTGGCGGGCGCTCTCGTCCGCCGTGACGATGTTGAGCGGCTGGTGTTCGCCCTGGCTCGCGAGTCCATGGACAAGCTGCTCGCGTTGCCTGCGCGGTTGGCTGGCCAACTGGCGAACGAACCCGACCAGCGGCGCTGTGCGCAGCTACTTGAGGATGAGATCCGGGCAGCTTGCGAATGCATGACAAGGGTCGATGAGTTGCTTCCGCTCCCTGCCACAGCGAATGCCGCGTGAACGAGGGCGTCACCATTCCCCTGGACGTACCGCTCGCCGACGGCGCGCTCTTGGCTACGCTGGCGTGGAAGCGGGGCTGGACGCCGCCGCCGATTCTCACCCTGAGTGAATGGGCAGACCTACACCGCATCCTTCCGCAGGAGGCATCGAAGGAATACGGCAAGTGGCGCACCAATCGCGTGCCCATGGCCCGCCAGATCATGGACGACCTGTCGGTCCATTCCCCGTACACCGAAGTGAACTTCAAAAAGTCCACGCAGGTAGCCGGTACCGAGATTGGGATCAACCTGGTCGGCTATGTCATCGACCATGCGCCTGGTCCGATGATGTATGTGCTGCCTACGATCGATATCGCCGGCAAATTCAGCGATCAACGCCTACAGCCGGCGTTCGAACTCATGCCGGCGGTGCGCGCAAAGCTCGGCTCGCGGCGCGCCCGCGACGGCGGCAATTCACGTATGTCGAAAAAGTACCCGGCTGGGTTCTTGGTCCTGTCCGGCGCGAACTCCGCTAACTCGCTTGCGACGATGCCTATGCGGTACCTAGTCCTCGACGAGATCAGTAAATACCCGCGCGACTTGGACGGCCAGGGCGCGGCACAGGTGCAGGCCGAGCGTCGTACGTCCAGTTACAGCGACAGCAAGAAGATTTACCGCGTGTCGTCGGCCACTATCAAGGACGCCTGTGCCATTACCGACGAATACGAACGCGGACACCAAGCGCAGTACCACGTCCCCTGTCCACACTGCCGCGAGCTTCAGGTGCTGGTGATTGAGCAGTTGACCGACGATGGCCGATTTCTGTGTATCCACTGTGGGATGCTCATCGATGAGAGCCACAAGGCGTGGATGCTGCAAGAGCGCGACCACAGCGCAGATGGTCTTGCGTGCTGGATTCCGAAATATCCCGAGCGGATGGTTCGCAGCTATCACCTCTGGGCCGCCTACGCACCAGCGGGGTTGGGATACACCTGGCAGGAAATCGCCGATATGCGCCGCGAAGCGAAGGACGACCCAGAGAAAGAGGTCACCTTCGTCAATACGATCCTTGGTGAGGCCTATGCAGGTGCCAGCGAGCAGATCGCCGCGAACGACGTGGCCGGGCGCGCCGAGCGCTGGGTACGACGGACGGTTCCGCGTGGTTGTCTGCTGCTGACAGCGTTCGTTGACGTCCAGATCAATCGATTTTCTATCGGCATTTGGGGCTGGGGTCGTGGCGATCAGTGCTGGGCGATCGACTGGGTCGAGCTTCCCGGTGATCCAACGAGTGCCGAAGACTGGCAGCAGGTAGAAGATTTTCTCGCCAAGCCACTCGTCAATGCATGTGGCATCGTGATGCCGATTCGGGCCGTCGGCGTGGATAGCGGCAACTGGCAGGCGGACGTGTTTCGGTTTGTGCGCCCCCGGCAGGCGATGGGCTACATGGCCACAAAAGGTATGCGGTCGCAGGACGCGCCAGTCATCTCACGGCCGCGTAAGCGAGATAGCAATAGTCGCGGGCGGCCGGATCGCCGCGGTATAAGCGAGTGGAACCTCGGCGTGCATGTCATCAAGACAACACTGATGAGGCGCCTGATCAAAGATGGCGATATGGAGCCCGATCGCTGGCGCTTCCATTTTCCAGCCGACCACGATGACGCGTTCTATCAACAGCTCACATCCGAGCGGCTGGATCTGTCCATCAACCGTTGGATCTGCCCCAAGGGCACTCGAAACGAAGTGCTGGACATCCTCGTGGGAGCATATGCCGTCGCGTGCAGTCCGACCGTTCGCCTGCACGTGATGCGCGATGCTGACTGGGCTGCATTGGAGTCAAGGCTGGAGGCGAGCAGCGATGATCTGTTTGCCGCTCCGACGGCCCCGTTAGTGCAAAAGCCAGTGCCAGTGACACCATCGACGCCTGCTCGCGCTACCGATCCCGACATGCCGGCAGCTGCTCCACGTGGATCATCTGTCACCTCAACGTTTGGACAATCCAACCCCTTTGCATCCTCAGACTGGTTGAGCCGCCAATGACTGACTTTATCCCCGCGCAGGAGCTGGTTTCGGAATTAGCCGTTGCGCTTCAGGAAGCCAAGGGCATTCCATTCGAGGATGCTGCCAGCTATGCCGAACCCATCGTGCGTTATCTGCAACAGCAGCATGGTGGCGATGAGCTGTACATTCCGCAGCCTTATGTGCGACGTGATGTCAGCGATATCCTTGCCTTCAGAGATTCAGGATTGCCGGTAAAGGATATTTGCCGGCGCTTCGCTATCAGTCGTCGAACGTATTATCGCCTGCTTAGTCAGCTATGAACTTACCTGGTACAGACCGGCTGGGTGGTTTATGCATTGTGTTTCTCTACAGCACTCGGCGTGATTTTAAGATTTGCACGATCTCATCTACCGCTTGCTGCTCTATGCGTTGAGATCGGTTAGGTTCGATCATGAATTTGATCGATAACACGCTAGTAAATGCGCCTAGAGCACCCACGCCAAGCGCGACAAGATTGGTGTTGCCTTGAATGTAAGCCCCTGTGCAGGCACCAAGAAGCAAGATCACGCCTCCTACCAAATACCAAAAAAGCCTCTCGACCTTTTCCTTTTGCTCAATTTTTATATTTTCTTTCCGAAATGGAAGATCGTTAAGAAGTACTTCGGTCGAACATTGAGGGTAAGGTAAATGCACATTCTGTGAACCATTATTGATGTTGACGTTACCGCCCACATGGATGTCGCCACCACCCGAGTTGAAGTCGCGCATTGAAGTTTCCCTGTTTTGGAGTTGGTGACTTTGATCTCAACGAGCTGGAAATAGTGTGCCAGCTTTCCGGTAAACATGGCACAGGCCGGCAGCGATGCTGGCAGCATGTCTACAGCTACCGACATGCGCGACAAGTACATCACCGCCGAGGCCGCCATCCTCGGCGGCCAGTCGTATCGCTGGGGTGACCGCCAACTAACACGTGCCGACCTGGCGCAGGTGCAGTCTGGCCGCCGCGAGTGGGAGCGCAAAGCCGCCTCCGAAGCACGCGGCGGTGATACGGTCGGTATTCGCCTGGCCAATCTCAGCGGGATGCCCATGGCACCCGAAGGTGGCGAGGGCTGTTATCGGTGGCGTGGATGAGTGGGGCAAAGAATCTTGGCATGTTCGATCGTGCCATCTTTGCCTTGTCGCCCGGGTGGGCGGCATCGCGTATGCAATCGCGTCTGCGCGTGCAGGCCTATAGCAACGCTTACGAGGCGGTTAACCACTCCCGCTTGCGTAAGAAGCAACGCGACTTTGGCAGCGGCAATATGGTCGCCGGTCTCGCGCACAAGCAGCTGCGCGACATGGCACGCAACCTTGACCGCAACCACGATCTCAGTCGCGGCATTCTCAACACGTTGGTACGTAACATCGTCGGCGCCCACGGCATCGGTGTGGAGCCGCAGCCAATGGATGCCGAGGGCAACGTCATGCAAGACGTTGCCAAGCAGCTGGATGTGCTCTGGCGAGAATTTAGCGAAAAGCCCGAGGTGACAGGCGAGTTCAATCGTGCGCGTTCTGAGCAACTTCTTTGTCGTACATGGATGCGCGATGGCGAGGCGTTGTGGCAGTACCTCGAAGGCTCGGTTCCCAAGCTCAGCCACAACACATCGGTGCCTTTCTCGCTCGAGTTGCTTGAGCCCGATTTGTTGCCCATCGACTACAACGATCCGCTGCAGAACATCAGCCAAGGCATCGAGATCGATGCATGGGGTCGCCCACAAGGGTATTGGTTCTACAAGCAGCACCCAGGTGATCCCTTTGTCGTGATGCCAACGCTCAAGCGCGTCGGTACCGACCGTATTGGCCACCTTAAATTGGTGGATCGCCTTGGCCAGCGTCGCGGCGTCAGCATGTTCGCCAGCGTGCTCTCGCGCCTTGATGACCTGAAAGACTACGAAGAAAGCGAGCGCATTGCCGCACGTATCGCGGCGAGCATGGCCGCTTTCATCAAGAAGGGCGATGCGCAGTCATATCCAGATGGTCCTGCACCTGCACAGCGCCAGATGAATTTTGCACCAGGCATGATCTTTGACGATCTGTTGCCTGGTGAAGAAATCGGCACGATTGATAGCAATCGTCCAAATCCGAACGCGGTGGCCTGGCGTGACGGCCAGCTGCGTGCCGTTTCTGCTGGTGCCGATGTCAGCTATAGCACGTCAAGCAAGAACTACAACGGCACCTATTCCGCGCAGCGGCAGGAACTGGTGGAACAGTGGTCTGCTTACGAATTGCTGCAACAGGCATTCATCGACCAAAACACTAAAGAGGTCTACACGCGTTTTGTAGCCGCTTGCCTGGCGGGTGGCCGCATTAAGCCGATCAAAGGCGTCAGCTTCGCTCAGCTAAGCCACGCTTTGTACATGCCGCCGGTGATGCCGTGGATCGATCCGGTCAAGGAAGTCACAGGCCAGCAAATGCAAGAAGACCGCTGCTACACCAGCGGTTCGGAAATCGTGCGCCGTCGCGGGCGTAATCCCGCCGATGTGATCCGTGCCCAGGCGAAGTGGCAGGCCGACCTCAAGGCGGCCGGCATCGTCACGCAGGACGCGCCGACCGCGCAGCCGACCTACAAGAAACAGCCGCCGCCGGCCGAAACCTCGCCTGAATCGTCGGCCCGCCATACCTCGAAGACGACGAACAGCCCAGTAGTGGGAGTGCCGGCTGCCGGTGCCGATCCGAGCGTCATCGATTCCGCCACAGAGGCTAGCAATCATGCGTAAGCGCCCACTCCATCTAGCTCTTGCCGCCGCCATGCTGGCGACACCATCGCGGCGTTTTGCAGCCTTTGCTGCTGACGGTACCGACCTGCCGACCATCCGCCCACTGATGGTGCTTCGTCCGATCGCCGTCGGTGCCACCGAATACGAGCTGCTGGTGTATGGCGATATTGGCGAAAGCTGGTGGGGTGAATCCGTCACTGCGCTCTCCGTCGTGCAGCAACTGCAGGCGCTGCCCGCCGGTACCACACAGATCAACGTGCGCATCAACAGCTACGGTGGCAGCGTGTCCGATGGCATCGCCATCTACAACGCGCTTAAGCGCAACAGTGCCAAGAAGGTGGTCAGCGTCGATGGCGTGGCCATGTCGTCGGCTTCGCTGATCGCGATGGCGGGCGACGAGATCCAGATGTCCAGCACCTCGCTGCTGATGATCCATGCGCCTTGGGGCGTCGCGCAGGGGAACGCGCAGGACATGCGCGTCATGGCGGATGTGCTCGACACCTACGCCAACGCCATGGCCGGCGCCTATGCCGCAAAAACACGACGGCCCACCGCTGACATGCTGGCTCTGCTTACGGATGGCCAGGATCACTACTACACCGGTGATCAGGCCCTGGCCGAGTGCTTCGCCGATGTGTTGGTGGATGCCGTCGCCGATGAGGGCGATGACAGCAACGCCCAGGCGCGCGCCGCTGGCGTACAGCGATTGCTGGCTGCTGCCCCCGATCACGTTCGCCAGCTCGCCATCGCCGCCGCCGCGCGGCATCCGGTGGCTATGCCGGCGCCAGGCGCAGCACCACTGCGCACTGCCACCTCGACCACTACGGCCGTACTGGCCAACACCACAGAGGCCACGCTGGCCGATCTCGGAGATGCAGATATGAAACTTCGCAAGCTGTACGCCGCCATGGCGTCCCTGCGTGAACCCGCGCGTGACCCGGCCGAAGGTGGCCGCACCGGCACCGGTAGCGCCTCACCGGTCGCCACATCCGTTGCCGATGTGCACGCGGCATTGCGCACCCGCAACGATGAAATCAAGGCCGTGCTTGAGCCTTACATGAAGCGTGCTGGCGTCGCAGCGTTGTACACCGATGCATTGGCAGATCCGTCTGCCACCGTGGATAGCGTCCGTGCGCAGTTGCTACCCATCCTCGGCGCCGCTGCCGAACCCGCCGGTACCCACATGCACATCGAGATGGGCACCAGCGAGCCGGAAAAACTGCGCGCGGCGGGCGAACAGATCCTGCTGGCGCGTGCAGGTGTCATCAAGGGCAGCGAGGCGGAAAAAGCGCGTCAGGGAAATCCATTCGCACGCAGCACCATGATCAGCATGGCCGAGCAGTTCCTGATTCGCGGCGGCCTGAATACCCGGGACATGAGCCGTGATGAAATCGCCCGCCGCGCACTCGCTGCGGGCGGCCAGACCACGGGCGATTTCCCGATGTTGCTGGAGAACGTGCTGCATAAAACCTTGGTCGGCGGCTACAACCTCGCTTCGTTTACGTGGACGCGCTTCTGCTCGATGGGCACGCTGTCCGATTACCGCCCACATGGTCGGTACCACCTGAGTTCGTTCTCTGACCTCAAGAGTGTCAATGAGGCCGGTGAGTACGAAAACGGTGTGCTGGGTGATGCGCAGAAGGAAATGATCACTGGCCAGCGCAAGGGCCGCATTCTTCAGATCACGCCCGAAGTACTCATCAACGATGACCTCGGTGGCATCACACGCATTGCAGGGGCATTGGGGCAGGCCGCCGGCCGCACAATCGAAAAGGACGTCTACGCGCTGTTCGCGATGAATGGTGGCAACGGCCCGACAATGAACGACGGCAAGCCGTTGTTCCACGCCGACCACGGCAACATTGCCGGCACCGCTGATGCTCCCTCGGTGGCCGCCTTCGATCTACTCCGTCAGCAGTTGGCCAGCCAGAAAGATCCCGGCGGTAACGACTTCCTCGATATCACGGCGGCCATCTGGCTTGGTCCATTGTCGCTGGGCGGCCAGGCGCGTGTGACCAACGAAGCGCAGTACGACGTCGACGTATCCAACAAATTCCAAGTGCCCAACAAGTCGCGCGGTCTGTTCCGCGACCTGGTGGATACCCCGCGCCTGTCAGGCGCGGCGTGGTACGGCTTGGCCGATCCGGGCATCGAGCCGGTGATCGAGGTGGCGTTCCTCGACGGCATCCAGACCCCGACGCTGGAGCAGGAATCCAACTTCCGCACCGATGGCCTCGCCTGGAAGGCCGTACACCGCTACGGCACGGCGGCAGTGGGCTGGCGTGGCGCCATCAAGAACCCGGGCAAGTAATCGCCCTGCAGTGGCGCGGGTCGCCCGCGCCACTGCCCGACACCTCTCATAGCTTCGGAGCAAAACCATGACCACGCGATACATCAAGCCCGGCGATGCGATCGATTACACCGCCGTCAACGCCATCGCCGTAAATACCATCGTTGTCCTCGGTGCCCTGATCGGTATCGCTGCGAGCAACATCGCCGCTGGCACCACCGGCACGCTGCTGGTCAATGGCGTGCATACGCTGCCCAAGAAAGCGGGCACCGTGATTCCGGCAGGCACCAAGGTCACTTGGTCGGTGGCCGACAACGCCATGATCGTGGGTGCGGGCGTCAAGGGCGACGTTGCCAACTGCGGCGTCGTCGTAGAGCTAGATGCCGCGGCTGGCGATACCGCCGCGCGCGTGTATATCGCGCCGGGCATGGGCACGGCGGTCAGCGCCTAAGCCATGAATATGCTGGCCGACTTCACCGCCATGCACCGTGAGTTGCTTAGCGTCATGGGTGACGAAGTGCAGGGCACGATCACGCGCGGTGGAGTCGTGTCAGAACCGCTCACCCTTTACGTTGACGACGCTGTGCAGGATGTAGGTCAGTACGGCCGCGTGATTGGCAACAAGCGCGTCGTCGCAGCGTTGAATGCCGACTGGCTCTTTCAGCGTGGCGATGTCGTCGACGTCCGCAAGCGCTCCGCCAAAGTTGATGAGGTTATCGCCAACGACGGCATCGTAAACACGGTCGTGTTGCATGGCTAAGGCCTCGCGCAGCTGGGCGGTCATCACGGCGCTTCAAGCGCAGCTGGCCACGATCACCACGGCACACGACTACCTCACCGATGTGGGCAACAACGTGTGGACCACCGACGCCCAGCGTACCGATGCGCTCGGCCTGATGATCTACAGCGAGCCGATTACCGGACCCGGCATCGACTTCGAACGCCCGACCAAACCGGTGCGCGATTTCTCGCTGCTGATTGAGGGTGCCATCGGTACCGATCTGGACGATGCGCAGCAACAGATCCACAACGTCATAGAAGATGTCGAAAACTGCATGGCTGCGTATGCCAAGGCACAAAAAATCGTGCCGCCACCACAGCAGTTACCCATGCATTTGGCGGACATCGCTATTCTCGATCGACCCGAAGGTGCGGCCGTCATTGCTATGCAGGCGCGCATCGTTACGAGGTACTTCCGGTGAGCCGCTACACCTCGCTCGCGGTGGAACTCACGGGCACGCTCGACGCCATGCAGGGCTTGTCTTCTATCCCTGCACGCATCCTGCAGGCGCAGCAGCGTGCACTTGGCACGTTGCGGCGTCGCCTCGGCACCGAAGCTAAACGCGACATTGGCGCTGAGTACAACCTGCCTGCCCAACGTATCGCCGAAGGTCTCACGGTATCCAACACGGCAGACGGCATCTCGCTGCGCGGTAAGGCGCGCGGCATCAACGCCATCCAGTTCGGTGCTACCTGGTCGCGCGTGAAAGGCAGCGGCCTGGTGGCCACCAGCAGTCGTCGCAAATTCACCGCCATTCGCTACACGGGCAAGCTTCGAGGGGATGCGGCGCTCGGTGCCAAGTTCGCCATCAAGCGTGGCGAGGCACCCAGCGTGCACGCTGGCAGCTTCATCGCACGCGGTAAGAACGGAGCGCTGTTGGTGTTCGAACGCCAAGGCAGCAAGCGCCTGCCGTTGCAGGGCGTGTACGGCCCAAGTGTTGGCCAGATGCTCAAGCATGGCCGCCGCCCTGAACGCCTCGCCGAGTTCGCCATTCGCACCCTGCAGTCCGAACAACTGCGCCTCCTGGGCGCGAAGTAACCCATGCACCTCGCACATCACACGACTACTACCGATCACAGCAAGCGAGCAGCAGCCCCCGCCGCTTTCGACACCACTGGAGTGCAGAACCATGAGTGAAACCTATTACTACGGCCAAGGCCGCATCTCGGTGGCCACGCGTGACGCCACCACCGGAGTGCTTGGAAAATGGCGTTGGGTTGGCGACGTCAGCGCGTTGTCGGTAAAGCTCAGCGTGGAGAAAGTCACGCATAACGAAAGCTACAGCGGTCAGGTCGCGCAGACACGCACGATCAATACTAAGAAGACCGCGACGCTGGACATGACCATGCACCAGCTCGATCCAGACAATTTGTCGCTGTCTCTGTATGGCACTACCCAAACGACACCCGGTAGTTCCGTCACGGGCGAAGTGATTCCCGCCGGCCTGATCGCAGGTGATGTCTTCTACCTCGCCAACCCCGGTGTGGCCAATGTGGTGGTGACCGATAGCACCGCCACGCCCAAGACGTTGGTGGCTGGCACAGACTATCTGATCGAAGATCCGGCGTTCGCTCGTTGCCGCCTGCTCAACGTTGGCACCTACACGCAACCCTTCAAGGCCGCCTACAAGTACGGCGATCGCAAAGCGGTTGGTATGTTCACCGCGCCGCAACCGAATGTCGCCGTGCGCTATGAGGCCATCAACCTCGCCGAGGGCAACGCACCGGTAATGGTCGATCTCTACAAGGTCGCAACCGATCCGCTGCAGGAACTAGCGTTGATTTCCAGTGGCAACGATGTGGCGGGCATGCAGGTCAGCGGCGGCATCCTGCTTGACAGCAGCAAGCCGGCTACCGGCGCGTTAGGCCAGTTCGGCACCATCACGCAGATCACACCGGCGACCGGCAGCTGATGGACGCTGCAGGGGCGAACAAGAATGGCGAGAAAGACCTCGCCATTCTCTACCCGGAGCGCAGCGACACCATCGCCGGCAAGGTGGTGGTGGTGCGCGAATTCTCGTTCACCGAATCGCTGCGCTATGCCGCGCAGATTGCCGCGCTGTGCGATGCCATGACCGGCGTGGCGTTACGTGGCGAGCTGGAAGACCTCGACAGCTTGCGCTTGGTGTTTGGTGAGCGGCATGAGCAGGTGATGCAGCTGATCGCGGTGGCAAGTGACCAGCCGGAGGAATGGGTGCGTGACCTGGATGCTGAGAATGGCGAGCGCTTACTGCTGCTGTGGTGGGGAGTGATCGCTGATTTTTTTCTGCGGCGCGTCCTGCTGAGCGTGCAGTTTCAAAAACTGCGGGAGCTAAGGACGCGCGTTGGTCAGACGTCTTTGCCAGCCTCATCGAAGCCGGGCACGACAGTGCCCGACTCGGCAGCTACACGCGCCGGCAGCTGATGCTCTTTTACGAGGCGGCGGCCCGTATCGAAAAGCGCCGTCGCCGCCATGCCTTGATCGATGGTGTGGCCATCACCGCTGGTGGCAAAGCCGCCACCGACCAGTTCAAACAGTTGAGCGATTGACGGATACCTATTGATGGCCGTGCAAGATTACGAGCTGCTGCTGCGCGTCCGGGCCGACCTTATGGAGGCGATGGGTGGCCTTACGGGACTCACTGACAAGCTGGGCGAGGGTGATAGCGCTGCGCAGAAGTTGGGCGAGAGTGCCGACGAAGCCAGCGAGCGCATCCGCAACATGGTGCAGGCGTCGCAGGATCAGGCCAAGGCGCAGCAGCAGGCTAATGCGTCCATCCGTCAGACAGCGGATCAGGTGGCCAGCATCGGCCGCAGTTTCGACCAGCAGAAAGTTGCCGCCGCGCGCTCTAGTGAAGCCATTACCGCCGAGGCCGCCACGTTCAACGCGGCAGTGGCGGCAAAGGTGCGGGCGATGGGGCTACTCAATGCCGCATTCGCTGGCAACATTGCCGGTACCGAAGGCGCAGCTGTTGCCGAGGTGGCGCTCGATGAAGCGATGGCTACCGGTGCCATCACCAGCCGCGAGCAGGCGGCCTACATCGAAAAATTGACGGCCGCTAAGGTGGTCGATACGGTCGCCACTGAAGCCAACACCGCCGCCATGGTTATCAACGGCGGCGTGCAGCGCGAGCTTGGCGTGATGGCGGGCGAACTGGCGCGCGGTAATTACACGCGGCTCGAAGGCAGCATGATCACGCTGGCCAATCGCACCGGTTTGCTCACGGCGCTTTTCAATCCGTTGACACTGATGATCGGTGCCGTCGTCGCGTCGGTGGGTGTCCTGGCCGTTGGCGTCGAAAAGGGCGCCACGCAGATCAATAGTTTCAACAAGGCACTGGTAACCAGTGGTACCTATGCGGGTGTCACAGCGTCACAGCTTGATGCGATGGCTACACGAATCGGTGCATCTAGCGGGCGTTATGCCAGCGCAGCGCGAGCCATGGAGCAGATCGCCGCCAGCGGCAAGATTGCGGGTGATGCGCTGCAGGATGCTGGGCAGGCCGCGCTCAACATGTCACTGCTCACCGGGCAGAGCATTGATGAGTGCGTGCGTAAAATCGAGGCGCTGGCAGACGATCCGGTGAAGGCCGTCAGCGAACTGAACCAACAGTTCCATTTCCTCACAGCCAGCACCTACGACCAGATCACCGCGCTGGCCGAGCACAACCAGACGCTTGCCGCCGCCGAATTGGCACAGCGAGCATTTGCAGAAGCCAGTCAGGACCGGCTGGACGAATTGCAGAAGCGTCTCGGTTGGTTCGATAAGTTCGCCGACAAGTGGTCACGCGGTGTCAACAACATGTGGGGCGCCATCAAGAGCGTAGGCAAGTCCGACAACGCCGACGACTACAACGCGAAGGTGGAGCAATACAGCAAAGACTTAGCGGACTATCAGGCCAAGGTGGCGCAGGCGAAAGCCAACGGAAGCAACAGCGTGCCGGCGGCGCTGTTTGGCTCCAACTCGCTCGATTGGTTCGTAACCCATGTGGGCGGCGAGCTACAGAATCGCTACAGCGACCTGATGAAGGAACGCACCAGTCTTGCCAAGGAGGCCAGTGAGGCGGAGTTGAAGGGCCTGGACGATCAGGCGACACAGAAATACATCACGGCCGACAAAGGGCTGGAGAACTACACCCTTTCCCTCGACAAGAACGCCAAGAAGCTGAAGGAACGCAACGACATCATTGCGATGTTTGTTGACCTGCAGAACAAGGAATCACCCGACCACCATAACACCAAGCTAGATGGTGTCAGCTTCGTGGATGGCGTCCCGCAGGGCGGCCTGGCCGACAAGCTTTTTGCCGATCTCAATAAGCGGTATGACACCAAGGGGCTGAAGCCGAAGAGCGACGAGGCCGCCATTAATGCCCAGCAGCAGCTCATTAAGCTGCTCAACGACGTACAGGGCGCGCTCGACCCAGTGACCAAGGCGTGGGCTACCTACAACGACAAAGTGCAGCAGGCGACGGCACTGGCCGACAAAGCCAAGACCGCCAAGGGCGCCAACGTGCAGGCGATCAATGCCGAGCGCGATGCAGTGGTGCAGCTCGCGGCGCAAGTGCGTGATAACACGCTCGCGCAGGAAGCGGAGAAAGACCGCGCCGCGTTCGAGAAGCTGCGCGCGAGCCTCACCAAGCTGGACGATACGAAACTCGACAAGGTGGCCGGGCAGATAAAGCAACTGCGCGGCTACCTTGATCGCGGCATGATTTCGCAGGGCGAATACGACCAGACTGCCGGCGACATCGTGCAGAACAGCCTTACGAAGTTGCCGACGTATAAGGGCATTTCCGGCGCCGTGGGTGGTCCGTTCGGCGAGTTGAACAAGGTCAACAATCAGCAGTCGGAGCTGGAGAAAACGTACAAGACGGACCTGGACCTGCTGAACCAGTACCACGATAAGCGGCTCATCACTGACCAGCAATTTGCAGAGGCAGAGAACAAGCTCTATCAGCAGCACAACGACACGCTGCAGCAGATCGATGCTGACCGCAACCGCGTGATGATGATGGGCATCACGCAATCGCTTTCGCAGGGCGCTGAGGCGATCAAGGAAGGTTTCGGCGAGCAGAGCAACGCCTACCGCGCCGCGTTTGCTATGAGTAAGGCGGCGGCTATCGCGCAGGCCAGCGTCAACATGTATCTGGATATCAGCCAAGCGAGTGCCAAAGGCTGGCCTTACAACATCCCGTTGATCGCTCAAGCGATGGGCGAGGGCCTATCGATCATCGGCGCCATCCGCAGCATCAGCGCCGGCTATTCCGGCGGTGGCTATACCGGCTCCGGTGGCGTCCATGAACCGGCAGGTGTTGTGCACAAGGGCGAGGTGGTTTGGTCGCAGCACGACGTGGCGCGCGCCGGCGGTGTGAGCACCGTGGAGGCCATGCGCTTGGGTCGCCGCGGTTATGCGGATGGCGGTTATGTCGGCCTCGCCAATGGCTTCAACGCCACCACCGATCGTATGCCCGCGCCGGCTGCCAACAGCGGCAGCAGTGGCTCCAACAACAGTAGCGCTGGGTTACGCATCGTCAACGTTGTCTCACCGGAACACATGAACGATTGGGCCAACAGCGCCCAAGGGGAGCAAGTCATCATGAATATTGTGGGTCGTAATCGCACCACGCTTAAAGCGTATGTAGGGCGTTGACCGATGGCCTATGACGTGGGTTATGTGGACGACTCAGGCAGCGAAGGTGTTGCGCACTGGCAGTTTCTGCTCAAGATCAAGGCGCTGGCCGAGGCGAACGGCTGGACCACGTTGCGCTATCTCAACCCGGCGCCATACACCGATGCCACGGTGGTGCGCGAGCTGATCCTGCAGGGTGTCGGCTTGTCCGGTACCGAGCAGATATTTATTGGCTTTCGCGCCTGGCAGAGTCAGACCGCCGATTACTACAACATGTCGGTGGCGGCGTTTACGGGATACGTGTCAGCAAATCCGTTCGTGTCGCAGCCCGGATACATGGAAAGCGGATTCTGCGCGCATAACCAGCGCATTGATTACTGGCTAGTGGTCAATGCGCAGCGCATCGCGCTGGCACTCAGGATCGGCGCCGGCGCGTACCAGACGGCATACGTGGGCAAGTTCCTTCCCTACGGCACGCCGAGCCAGTACCCGTACCCCGTGGCATGCATCGCCATGTTGAATGGCGCGGCGAATACACGCTATTCCGATGGCAGCTATGGCATGGGCCTCAAGGGCTACACCGGCGCCGGCGGCAATCTCAACTATTACGGCCCTAACTGCCGCATTCGCGATGTGGCGGGCACCTGGCAGCAAGCCTATTGCGCGCCTTGGCAAGCGGGCTATTACAACGCCACTCGCGATACAGGTGGCTTCTACGTGGCCAAAAAAATTGTGCTCTACAACACCAATAACGTGTGGGGCGAATTGCAGGGGTTCCGCTTTATCTCAGGCTTCAATCAAGCCGTGGAATCCACCTGTGCGATTGATGGCAAGACGAACGTCGTTTTCCGCGACGTGACGCGTACTGGGTTCCAAGATTATTGCCTGCTGGAGTTGAGCTAATGGCATACGTAACGGGTAGTGCAAACTCATATGCCGACCTGCAGGCGGCGCTGTTCTCAGCCGTCACAGCGAACGGCTACAGCGTCAACGGTAACGTGGTATCCAAAGGCACGATGTTCTGCGAGGTCAACGTCAGCGCATCCAATCCCGTGGGCTTGACGGTACATGGTGGCACTGGGCAGTCGGGAGGCGCGTTGACGGGGCGTAGTAACGCGACGCTGTGTTACATGGGCATCGCGATCAATACGCTGTCACCAACGGTGACTTGGAATTTTACTTTTCCAGTGACCTATTCCATCCACATCGGGACGGCGCCGGATGAGGTTTACATGTTCGTCAACTACCAGACGAACTGCTATCAATACATCGCCTTTGGTCAATCAGACATGCCCGGCCTTGGGGGAACGGGTAACTGGTTTGCCGCGACGGCGAGATCCACTGACCTCGCCGCGCAGTCGTCCTGGGGCTATCAGACGACTGGTTTCGGCTATGCCAATTTTTGGTGTGCCAGCCTTTTTGATGGTAGCGCGACATACGGTAATCAGGCGGGTGCCGTCCACCATGGCATGGACGGTGCCACGAATAGCTGGCTAATCAACATGTCATTCCCTGACCGTTGGCAGGCGCAATGGAATTCGCCGAACGCATGGAATGCAGAGTCTGTGTTGTCGCCGATTGTGGTCTACACCACGCGGCCATCGGGGTTTGTTTCGCCGGTGTTGCAGATGGGGCACGCGCGCTGGGTCATGCTCGATAACTTGGTGGACCAGCAAATCATCACGATGGGTTCGGAACGCTGGAAGTGCTATCCCGTGTGGCGACGAGGGAATGCCCGCACGCAGACACCGACGCCACCCAATGGTGGTACGGGGTTTCTCGGCCATGCCATTCGCTATGACGGCCCGTAAGGATGGCCGTCTTTCTGGCTATTGAAGGCAAGGTAACGCTAGCGGGCTATGTAAACCCAGGTGTGAGCACCGCGCTTTCGCAGTTGGCCGTTGACTACTGGCCGCCGTATCACGCTGACGTTGGTGGTCGATACCGTGGCCAAAAGTTGGTGCGGGTGAATCCGCCGGCGAGTGGCCGCGCCTTCGCGGGGCAGCCGTTACGTGGCTACGTCGATGACTACTACAACCGCATCCACCTGATGCCAGCGAGCATGGCGCTGGGCAACGTGGTCACGGCACAGCAGCGTACCGTGTCGGTGTGGAATGCCTGGCTGGATCGTGGCATGCAGGTCAATGATATTAAGCTGACCGCGTTGGATAGCATCGCGCTCAGCGGGCAGGGCAGTCTGCCGCTGACCATGACGCCGATGCAGGTGCTCAACTGGAATGTGAGCATTGACGTGTCGGGCTCGGCCACGCTCAGCGGCACCATCGACTGGCATTTTGACGATGGCACCATCTCCCGCTTGCCCGTGACGGGCAACCGTATTACGGCATGGAGTTTCGTGCCGAATTGGGATGGTGGTATCACCGAGCGACTGGAGTGGTTGACGCTGGTGGAGCGTGGTAGCAACGGCAACGAGACCAGCACGCCGTTGCGCGAATACCCGCGCCGCAGTTGGGAGTTTCGGCCGTTGGTTGAGGGTGCTGCGCGGCAGCGATTAGAGGCAATGCTCTATGACGCATCCTCGCGGAATTGGGCGGTACCGGTATTCGTGGATCAGAGCGTACTTGCAGCAGATATTCCGCCGGGTGCAGCCACGATCCCAGTCAATACATCGTCGCTGGATTTCACTGCCGGCGGCTTGGCCATCCTGCATAACAGCTCGCTCAACTTTGAGGTGGTGCAGGTCGATACCGTCAGCTCGACCGGCATCACGGTCAAGAACGGCACACAAGGGGCCTGGCTGGCTGGTACGCGGCTGTTCCCGATGCGTCTGGCAAGGTTGGATGACTGGCCGCAGCTCGATCGCTACAGCAGCAATGTGATGGGCAGCGGCAGTGTGCGGTTTGTATCCGTGGATGCCAATGACTGGCCCGCGCAGATGCCTGCCGCGGCCTATCGCAGTTACCCGGTGCTTGAGAGTCGGCCCGAGTGGAGCGACAACCCGCAGGTGCAATACGCTCGCGATGTGGAGCTGATCGACAGCGGTACCGGCATTGTGCTGGTGGACGATGTAACGGGCCTGCCATGGCCCACGCAGACGCACCGTTGGCAGCTCTACGGGCGTGCCGACCGTGACAACTTCCGGCGGTTGATCTACGCGCTGCAGGGGCGCGTTGGCTATGTGTGGCTGCCCACCTGGGCGGATGACCTGACGCTTACTGCCGACCTGATGGGCAACAGTGCGCAACTACAGATCAAGTGGTACGGCTACGCGAACTATCTGCACGCGCAGCCTGGCCGCCGCGATATTCGTGTGGAGCTCGCCGATGGCACGGTGATCTATCGGCGTATAACCGGCAGCAGCGAGTTGAACAGCACGGTCGAGCAGTTGGGTGTTGATACGCCGTGGCCATCAACTATCGCGAGAGGAAACGTAGCGCGCGTCAGCTTCATCGCGTTGTGTCGCTTGAACAGCGACACGGTAGAGATTCAGCACATCACCGATATAGACGGGGTTGCGGCGTGTGCAGCCACCTTCGCGCAGGTTACTGCCAATGGCTGATATTGAACTGTATAACTTTGCCGTGGGTACCAACGTCTATCGCTATACCAATGCGCTGACACCGGTGGCCTACCTTTCTCAGAATTATCAGGCGGTGGCGATCACGCGCAGCGCCATTGAGATGTCTACCGATCTCGAAAAAGCGCAAATCACCGTCACGGTGCCTCTTAGCTTGACGCTACTCGATTACTTTCGCCCGGTGGCCCCGCTGCAGAAAGTGCTTGTGACGATCCTGCGTACGCAGCGTGGCGCTGCAACAGCCAGCACCATCTGGAGTGGTGCGCTGGCCAATGTTGAAAGTAACCAGCACACCGTTACGCTCACTGTGCAGAGTCGCTTTGCCGCGCAGGCCAATAACGGGCTGCGGCAGAAATGGCAGAAGCCATGCCCACGTGTGCTCTATAACCCTGACTGCGGCGTGAGCCGTGTTGCGTTTCGGGCCAACGGCACCTTGATTGCCGTGAGCGGGCGAACGATTCGCGCGAATGCATTCGCACAGAAGCCAAACGGTTATTTCGTAGGTGGCTACATCGAGTGGGTCACCAATGGCGTCACGTTTGTGGCATTCGTAATCGACCACACGGCCGATACGCTCACTTTGTTGACCCTGCCGCAACTCAGTGTTGGCAGTGCCGTTTCAGCGTATCCGGGCTGCGATCACTCCACGGGAACCGGTGGGTGTGGTCGATTTAACAACATGGTCAACTATGGAGGGCAGCCATATATACCGCTAAAAAATCCCGTCGGTAGCAACAAAATATATTGAGGCGTCTAGACATGTTTTTTGTGGTTTTCCTCATCATCATGCTGGTTATATCCATTGCGATGTACGCCAGCATGCCGCGACCTAAAGGCCTGTCGCCGCAGAACCTAACGCAGTCCGGTGTGCCGACGGCTGAGGATGGCCGCGACATGTGTGTGGTTTTTGGAGAGGCGTGGATCGACGATAACAACGCGATCAATTACGGCGGTATCTACACGTCGCCGATCAAGTCGAGTGGTGGTGGGAAATGACCAGTGAGCCGTTGGTGACCATGGCGCACGTTCGAGCGTGTGGATTCTGCGCCAAGGGCGTACGTGAGTTTTTCTCCCAATACGACGGACTAGATCTAAATCAATTCTGCCGTGAGGGTTTGCCGGCGAGTGTGATCGAGGCGACCGGCGATGCGCTTGCATTGGCTGCAGCCGCAAAGGCACGTGAAGGGGATGGCCATGGGCGGTAAGAGTAAAAGCCAAACCGTTGGCTTTTGGTATGGCGGCACGTTTCACATGGGTTTGTGTCGTGGTCCGGTCGATGAAATCATGGAGATACGTGGCGACGATAAGACCATGTTGCCGGCGCCGCAGGCTAACGCAGTCGTGATTAATGGGAAGGTGCTCAGTCCGCCGAAGCCCATCCCGCAGCCAACGATTACGGCTAGTGGCACCTACAGCATCAATGCGCTGAATCTCTATGGCGGCGAGAAGCAAGAGGGCGGTGTGCAGGGCACGCTCACCGTGTTGATGGGTGAGGCTACACAAACGCCTAGCTCGGCACTCGCGGGCATTGAAGCCGGGGCACGGCCTGGCTATCGCGGCATGGTTACGGTGGTGTTTAAGGGCTTGATTGCCGCGATGAATCCCTACATCAAGCCGTGGGCTTTCCGCGTCAGGCGTCACCTCAAGGGATGGAATACGCCGGTGTGGCACCCGGAATTAGTGCAGATCGGGCGTGGCATGAACCCTGCGCACATCATTTATCAGTGCCTCACCGATCCGGTGTGGGGTGCCACAGAAGATGTAAACGCCGGCCTTGATGAGGCATCGCTCCTCAGTGCTGCGC
>JBARCX010000042.1:0-6133 GCA_049794535.1 Rhodanobacter sp. | reverse complement strand
GCCTCACTCACTTCCAATCCACACCTTGCCCCATACCTTTCCGCTCGCCATAACAATATTTTCAACTCCCGCTTAAGATTCGCTGAGATTTGCTCCAGGCTTTCCGTTGATCGCGCATGCTCGGTATGCAGCCTTCCTAAAGGAAACCACGTCCATGCAATCCGCTACCCGTTCCCGCCTGCCACGTCTTGAAATGTGGCATCAGATCCTGATCGCGATGATCCTTGGCCTTGCGGTCGGGCATTTCATCGGTGAACCCGCAAAAATGCTCCAGCCGCTCGGCGACGTGTTTATGTCGCTGATTCGCATGTGCGTCATTCCGGTGGTGTTCGTGTCGGTGGTGTGCGGTATTACATCGCTCACCGATTTGTCGGCCATGCGTCGCATCGCATGGAAATCGATCGCGATTTATGCCGTGTCGATGGCCGTCATGGCGGCTATTTCCATGGGCGCCGCGATGGCATTCCACGTGGGCTCGGGTTTCGGCCTGACCATCGGCGAAGCTAGTGCCGCTACCGCCCCACCGGCCAGCATCGTGGATGCACTGCTCAGCGCCATTCCATCGAACCCCTTCAAGTCGTTCGCCGAAGGTGCGTTGTTACCGACCATCGTGTTCGCGATTTTCTTTGGCCTCGCGATCAATCTATCTGGCGAGCGGGCCGCGCCGGTACGTTCGTTCTTCGATAGTTTGTCGAGCGTTGTATTCAAGCTGATCAGCATGGTGCTGAAGTTTGCGCCCTACGGTGTGTTTGGTTTGATGGCTTATGTCACAGCGGATCACGGCTTCTCCGTGTTGGGCCACCTCGGTGCGCTGGTGGCAGTGAACTACGCAACGATGATTTTCTTCATGGTGGTTGTTTGCAGCGCCATGCTGTTGGCATTTCGCATCAACCCGATGCCGTTTCTGCGCAAGGTTTTACCGGTACAGCTGTTCGCGTTCTCGTCAGCGAGCAGTGCCGCATCGCTGCCGCTGAACCTCGAAACCACGGAACAGCGCATGGGTGTCGATGCACGTGTGGCGGGCTTTGTATTGCCGCTCGGTTCGACGGTCAACATGGCGGGGCTGGCTTGCTACCTCGGTACGGTGACGATTTTCGCGAGCAATGCGTATGGCATCGAACTTTCCGTGATGCAGCTCGTCACGGTGATACTGACCACCACACTCGCATCGATCGGTGCCGCGGGCATTCCCGGAGCAGCCCTGGTGGTGATGGGCCTGGTGCTTGCTTCGGTAGGTTTGCCGCTGGAGGTGATTGCGATGATCGCGGCGGTGGATCGATTGATCGACATGTGCTGCACATCGGCGAATGTCACCGGCGACAGCGTTACCGCGGTGATGGTGGCGAAGTCGGAAGGCATGCTCGACGTGGAGCGTTATAACGAGGCGTAACGGTAATGCTTTGTAAGCCCCTCTCCCTTCGGGAGAGGGGTTGGGGTGAGGGTTCGGGGATATAGCGAGATCTAAAGCTCGCGCAGTCATTAGGCTATTCGCTTCGATCGCACCCTCACCCGCCTGCCGGCACCCTCTCCCGAAGGGAGAGGGATTCCTACGGTGTAGGCGTTCTCAAACGCTCAAATACAAAGCGAAAGCTCGACGCTTCCAATCACCCGGCTCCCCACTTCTTCACCACGCAGAAACGCGAGCGACGCCTCGATCACTTCAGGCGCATCGAGTATGCGGTGATGACCTAAACCACTTGTCGTAAGCAGACGCGCACGCGGCCAGTGCTGGGCGTAGCGCTCACCTTCCGACCATGGCACTTCTTTGTCGTCTAGGTCATGCACCACCAAACCGCGCTGACCGAAGGTGCGCACTTTAGGTTCGATCCGCAGATCCTTGGCGTCGATGCCGGTACGCCGTTTGTGCCACGCGAAAAATGGCTCGCGCAGATGTTCGCCGAGGCGGACGAAGCGGAAGAAGCGTCCTGCGGCGGCGCCAATGTCGGCAGCCGGGGCGAGCAGGATCAGTGTATCCGCGCTCCAGTTTTCATCCTGCGCGAATGTAACGGCGGGACCACCGAGCGAGTGCGCCACAGCCAGTGCGGCGTGGCCGAAATGCCGACCGACCGCGCGAACGGTGTCGCTGAATTCCGGCAACGTACACAGCTTGCCTGTGCTGCGACCGTGACCCGGTTGATCGAACGTCACCACGGCGTATCCCAACGCACGCAGCTTCGCTACCCACGGCATAAAGCGCAGACCGAAGCTGGACCACCCGTGCACCAGCAAGGCGTATGGCTGACGCGATGGATCACCCCATACATACGTGGCGATGGTTTCACCATTGACGGTGAGTTCGCCGCGCTGCATGTCGCTATCGCCCTGCGCTGCGTTTGCGCGTGTGCGACTGCTTGGGAATGGCGTGGAGAACAAGCTCGCCGCACGATCCACCGTGTGCTTGGGAGCGAACCGGCCGCCCAGCACGAAGCCGGCGCGCACGGTGGAGAGTTTGAGGTGATTCATGAGGGTAGACATGGGGAGGGGCCTCAGGATTGCCAGCTGCGCCACAGGCGCTCAAAGGCCGCCGCGGTACGTCGGCTTGCCTCGTCAAAACCGTATAGCCCGGCGTCGTGATGCAAGCCGAGCATGAGTGCGTAAATCTCAAAGGCGAGTTGATCGGGGTCGGTGTTGGCGTGCAGGTGTCCTTCCGCCACGGCCTGCATCACGGCTTTTTCAAGTTCACCGCGCCAGCCACCCTGTTGCTCCACTACGCCGTCGCGCATCACACCATCACGACCGTCGTATTCGCTGACGGCGGAGAGCAACACACAACCACTCTGATGCTCACGCCCCCATTCGAACCAGTTCGCCACGATGGCGCGCAAACGCGGCAAACCGCGCGGATGTTTCAACGCAGGTAGCAGAATTTTTTCCATGAAGCGGCGAGCACCGGTATGCAGCACAGCAAGCTGCAGCTCTTCGCGCGAACCGAAGTGTGCAAACACGCCACTTTTTGACATGCCCACGTCGGTGGCCAACGTGCCGATCGACAAACCCTCGAGTCCGTCGCGACTCGCCAAGGCATACGCGTGATCGAGGATGACTTCGCGCGTTGCCGCGCGCTTTCCGGTGGTGGCTGAGGTTTCCATTGCCACATAAATAGCACGACCGTTCGTTCTTTTTCAAGACCCACGAGCCGTCGAGCTGCGACCGTCAATCCCCTGTCATTCAGCCACTGCAAGCTGAACGAGCCGATGTAACTCCCGTCAACAAGGTTTTACGCGCAACGTTTTCTTTCATACGCACCGCATATCGCGGTGCCGGACGGAGACCACCATGATCAGCACGACCCGCAAGTTGGCCCTGCTCGGCGCCATTGGCCTGGCCTTCGCCAGCGTGAGTTACACGCCACCGGCTTCTGCACAGGTTTACGTTGGCGTAGGTATCGGCGTAGCACCGCCGCCGCCGCGTTTTGAACGCGTACCGCCACCGCGCATGGGTTACGCGTGGGCACCGGGTTATTGGCGTTGGGACCCACGCTTCCGTCGTCATGTTTGGGTAGGTGGCTACTGGATGCGCGCACGCCCGGGCTATCGCTACATCCCGGGTGGCTGGTCGCAAGGTCGTGATGGCTGGCATTACCGCGATGGTGGCTGGGGCCGCTAAAACGTGAGATCGCCCGAACGCGCAATAACCTGCGTTTTACGGGCGATCTGCACGAAAGCCAATCGCAAGTTGAGTTACGTCTAACTGCGCCCGACCAACCCTGGTTGCTTACTTAAACCTTTGCCAAGGAAATTTATGTCGCTTCGTCGTGTTGCCCTATCAGCCGTCGTCACCGCTACCGCCCTGACAGCAGGCTGTGTTGTAGAGCAGCCGGTTTATCATCATCCGCGCCCGGTGATCGTCGAGCAGCCGCAGGTGGTGGAAGTCATTGCACCGCAGCCGCCGCCGGTGCAGATCGTGGAAGAAATTCCGCCGCCGCGTCCCGGCTATGTGTGGGCCCGCGGTTACTGGCACTGGAACGGCCAGCGCTACGTCGTTATGCATGGTCACTGGGAGCAGGGTCGCCCTGGCTACCACTACGTGCATCCGCATTGGGAACAGCGCAACGACGGCTGGCATCTGCATGTGGGCGTCTGGGTTGCTGGCTAAGCCAAGCCCTGATCAGCACACCTGATCTGAAAAACGAAAACGCCCCGCACGTCGGGGCGTTTTCTTTGATTTGATCGATCCATATGCGTGCACTTTGCTGCGCCGCGGCAGCAATCTGTAATCGCAACGTACTAAAATCGGAGAATTACTACATCGCCCCAGCCCCTGCTGGGGCTTTGAGTTTCAGACGATTGCCCTTGGCGGGGCCGCACTGGATCGATCCCGCCTCCATCCTGTAGGCGCCCTCCCCGGCGCCGGAATACGTGGAGTCAACGTTCCAATGATTTTCGAAACCATCGCCAAAACGGGTCACGAAGAAGTCGTCTTCTGCCACAACAAAGACGCCGGCCTGAAGGCCATCATCGCGATCCACAACACGGTGCTGGGCCCTGCGCTCGGCGGTCTGCGCATGTGGCCGTACAAGACTGAGCAGGACGCGGTGAACGACGTGCTGCGTCTGTCGCGCGGCATGACCTTCAAGAACGCCGTAGCCGGCCTGAACTTGGGCGGCGGCAAGGCTGTGATCATCGGCGATCCGAGCAAGGACAAGTCCGAGGCGCTGTTCCGTGCGTTCGGCCGCTTCGTCAACTCGTTGAACGGCCGCTACATCACCGCCGAAGACGTCGGTATCGACGTCAACGATATGGAATACGTGTTCCGTGAAACCGAATACGTGACCGGCGTGCACCAGGTGCATGGCGGCTCGGGCGACCCGTCGCCGTTCACCGCGTTCGGCACGCTGCAGGGCCTGATGGCTGCACTGCAGTTCAAGCACGGCAACGAAGACGTGGGCAAGTACAGCTTCGCCGTGCAGGGCTGCGGCCACGTGGGCAGCGAGTTCATCAAGCTGCTGCGCGAACAGGGCGCCAAGGTGTTCGTCACCGACATCAACAAAGATGCCGTGCAGCGCTGCGTCGACGAGCTGGGTTGCGAAGCCGTGGGCCTAGATGAGATCTACGACGTCGACGCCGACGTGTACTCGCCGTGCGCACTGGGTGGCACCGTCAACGCGCAGACGATCGACCGCATCAAGGCGAAGATCATCTGCGGCGCCGCCAACAACCAGCTGGCTACCGACGAAATCGGCGACGAGCTGCAGCGCCGTGGCGTGCTGTACGCACCGGACTACGCCGTCAACGCCGGTGGCGTGATGAACGTGTCGCTGGAAATCGACGGTTACAACCGCGAGCGTGCGATGCGCATGATGCGCACGATCTATTACAACCTGGGTCGCATCTTCGAGATCAGCAAGACCGAGGGCGTGCCGACCTACAAGGCTGCCGATCGCCTGGCTGAGGAGCGCATTGCGTCGATTGGCAAGATCAAGCTGCCGACGATGGGTAATAACGGTCCGCGTTTTGCTGGTCGCATGCGCGGTCAGTAATCGCTGTTAGTTGTTGTGTTTTGGATTGGAAAGCCCTCGGTGTTGCCGGGGGCTTTTTTTGTGGTCGCGATAATTGAGCGATATCGCCAGTGGGCCGCTTACGCAGCGGGCGTTTCGATCAGTTGTGTAAAGGTTGGGATAAAGGGGCTTGCGGTAGCGCGACAACCGCGCGGTATCGCCAGTGGGTCGCCTACGCGGCGGGCGTTTCGACCACCTGCCGGCGGCCGAGTCACCTTTCTTTGTTGGCCCAAAGAAACGTAACCCAAAGAAATGGCCTTTCGAGCTGGTAGCACTCCGGGGGATAGAAGCGTTGGAAGATTCACGCAATCGGATAGTCCGCTACCCAAGGTTAGACAATGCGGCTACACCGCACCGCGCCGAGGCGGCGAGGACTTAAAGCGGTTCTGGCCGAGGGTCGAGGCGTTTAATCCAGCCGGCTGATATCACGGCAACCCCTCCGCCTTAAACCCTCTTCGTTTCGGCGCGTTGCGGTATAGCGGCTGCGCATGACCGTGGAACGCGCCCTATCCATCTGGCCCCGCCCTACAGGCTCGTATCCCACATATCGCTATGAGCTTATAAGGCCATTTCTTTGGGTTACGTTTCTTTGGGCCAGCAAAGAAAGGTGACTCGGACCCCGGCAGGGGTTCGAAA
>JBARCX010000041.1:0-1739 GCA_049794535.1 Rhodanobacter sp. | reverse complement strand
CTCGATAGTGGCGCGGGCACGATTCACGTCCGGGCCATTTTCGATAACGCTGACGGTGCGCTTGTGCCCGGTTTATACGCACGTGTTGCGGTCGACGCGGATGCTCCGCATCAGACGGTGCTAGTGGACGAGCGGGCGATATCCACCGATCAGGCCAAAAAGTTTGTACTGGTGGTCGATGATCAGCACCATGCGCAGTATCGAGAGGTTGTTCCCGGTAACGATCACGATGGCTTCCGGGAAATCGATTCAGGTCTTAAGCCAGATGAGCGAATTGTCGTAAACGGCACGCAGCGTATCCATCCGGGTGACGCCATAACGGTAAAAATGGTTCCTATGTCTGGGGAACAGACATCCGAATGATCGGCTAATACCTCGTCGAAGCAGACCTAAAATCCATATGAATATCTCCCGATTTTTCATCGATCGACCTATTTTCGCTGGCGTGCTATCGACGCTGATACTTTTGGCTGGCCTGATCGCGCTATTTCAGCTCCCTATTTCTGAATATCCGGAGGTGATACCTCCGTCGGTGATCGTTCGGGCGCAATATCCAGGCGCCAACCCGAAGGTCATCGCCGACACCGTTGCATCGCCTTTGGAAGAGCAAATCAATGGTGTCGAGGGCATGCTCTACATGCAGTCGCAGGCAAGCAGTGACGGCAACATGGCACTCACTGTTACCTTTCGCCTTGGCGTGGATCCCGACAAAGCGCAACAGTTAGTGCAAAACCGTGTTTCGCAAGCGCTGCCTAGACTCCCGCCTGATGTTCAGCAATTAGGTGTGACGACATTGAAATCGTCACCAACCTTGACCATGGTTGTGCATTTGATCTCGCCGAACAATCGTTACGATCAAACCTATCTGCGCAACTATGCGCTGATCAACGTCAAAGAACGGCTCGAGCGTATCCAGGGTATTGGTGAAGTCCAGCTGCATGGGTCCGGCGATTACGCGATGCGTGTATGGCTAGATCCCAATAAACTCTCCGAGAGGAACTTGACCGCCACCGACGTCGTAAACGCCATTCGCGAACAGAATGTGCAGGTCGCGGCGGGGCTGGTGGGCCAGTCTCCGATGAACGGAAGCGTCCCACTCCAGCTAAGCATCAATGCGCAAGGTCGTCTTCAGACGGAAGATGAATTCAGGCACATCATACTCAAGACGAATGGCAGCGCAGTGACGTACCTTCAGGACGTCGCACGGGTGGAAATGGGCGCTTCTGAATTTGGATCGCGCGCGTTGCTGAGTAATCAACAAGCAGTAGCGTTGTGGATTTTTCAGCTTCCTGGTGCCAATTCGCTGCAGATTTCCGATGCGGTTCGAGCGGCAATGAAGGATATGAAGCTCGATATGCCAGCAGGTGTCGATTACAGTATCGTATACGACCCGACGCAATTCGTTCGATCGAGCATCCACGCCGTTATACACACCCTTCTTGAGGCGATTTCGCTGGTGGTGCTCGTCGTCATCATCTTCTTGCAGACGTGGCGCGCCTCCCTCATACCGCTGATTGCGGTACCCGTTTCGATTGTCGGAACCTTCTCGTTGCTTTTGGTACTTGGTTATTCAGTGAACACCTTGTCTCTATTCGGCATGGTGCTTGCCATCGGTATCGTCGTCGACGACGCGATTGTGGTCGTGGAGAACGTTGAGCGAAACATACAGTCGGGCTTGCCCGCGCGCGAGGCCACTTACCAGGCCATGAGCGAAGTCAGTGGGCCGATTATTGCGATTG
>JBARCX010000040.1:0-30564 GCA_049794535.1 Rhodanobacter sp. | reverse complement strand
GGGCCGACTTCGACCAAGACGCGCTATCAGTTAGCTACCAAGGCACTGTCAGCCATGTTCGATTCTTTGGGCAAGTTTCTTGTGGTGGCGGGATTCAAGGCGTGGGTTGACGACGGAGCGCGACGCTGGATGGGCACATGGTCCATTTACGAACTATCTGACTCGGGCGACTGGAAACAACTTGCGTGCGGTCGGCATATGGATGGGTTCTCGGATGCGCATGCGGCGGAGATAGCCGCACACGAGATGGCCATGACCAAGGCTAGGCGGATGTTGCGCAAGGGTGGGTAGATATGTGCGGGTGCTGCATCTGGCAACAACTCGTACATGAAACCTCAGAGCTTATTTCTGTCATTACAGCTCCTGGGAGAACGCTATGTTCTACGGAGATATTTATCTGGTGTACGACTTGCTGGAAATTGCCATCGCAAGAGAGCGTTTTCAGACAGCCACGCATCTGGCTAATTTTGGATTCAGTCGCCCACAGGTCGTGAGGTGTTTAGGACTGCTTTGGCAGCAAGGGCTCATCTATGCGCCAAGCGCAACATTGTCTGAGGACGGCATCACGATATCGCTGGCCGGTGGCGTGACTGATGCTGGCCGTGCAGCGCACGATCTTCTAAGTAGAACACTGTGGGGTGTCTGTCACGCCGAAGTAAGCGACGGCGATGATTTGCCGCGACCTGGAATTCACCTGGTTTGTTAAGAGCTTTACACAGAGCTCTTAAGGTTGTCGTTGGTCAGGTTGCCGCATTTGCCTAGTGCATTGCCGAAATTGCATAGCGTCATGCCGGCTATGCGCACCGCATATTTATATTCGCATGTCTAATCACTGCTGATGGGGAAGCTTTCATCGCTGAGTCTGCCGTGGTCGACACCGTGGGCGGCACATGGATTTTGTGTCGACAGGCATGGGCCGCCCCCTGGTGCCCCTGCTCCCACGGTGTCGTCCAGGGCGTACTTACCGAGGGGCACGTCGATGTTGGGATTCGCATGCGCTCATCGCCAACCTACGCGAATGCCGTCGTTCCCTCACGTAGGTCGACATGGTGGGTAGGTTGGGTGGAGCGAAGCGATACCCAACGCAGGAATACGCCAATGTTGTGATTCGCGGGCTTGCCATCCATCGACATATCGCATGAAGCGTTTGAGCGAGACTGTGCGCCGCGACTTCAGGCGGCGGACACGTTGTCGAGCGGTGGCGCTCGCATCAGAGTGTCTCGGGGGAGTTCGCCAAACACCCGGCGATAGTGATCGGCAAAGCGAGACAGATCCCATAGCCCACAGCTGAGCGCGACCGATTTCACCGAGCGCCGACTGGCATCGGATAGAGAAAGGCTTCGGCATGCGGTGCACAGTCGAAGCATGGACAGGTAGCGATTTGGCGAAAGTCCGAGTAGATCTTCGAAGGCGTAGCGCAATGCGCGTTCACTCACGCCAGCCGCATTGCACATCTCATTGATATAGATGTCATGGCGCATGTTGGCGCGCATGAACTGCTCAGTGCGTTGCACGATCAAATAATGAGTGCGTCGACCGCGCGAGCATTGTGGGCGATCCTCGGGAAGCGCCGACAGACCCGCCGAGAGGTGGCTTTCCAGTAGTGCATCCACATCGGAGTCTTGCAAGGTCGATGTATGTTCGGCCGCCTCGACGCGCATAAGGTGTCGGCGGATACGCTCGAATTGAGCACGCAGTAACTGTGCGGGACGTTGATTGGAAAGAGTGAATAGCGACAATAATCGCGATGGCATATCCGACTGATGTGGCGAACGTTCGGCGAGCTTTAGTTGCAACTTTTCCAACGGAACGAGCATGACGGTGATTTGGCTGCCAGCGCAAAACATAAATTCGCTAATGCCTTCTGGAAGTACGGTGAATGCCATGCCGGACCCCAGTGACGTGCCGTGACACCAACTTCCTTCGAGTGTGTGGTGGATGTAGCCAATAAGGCACCAATCGGTCGGTAATACAAAGCGACCGCGAAATGGGAAGTCGGTTTCACCACTGCAGAAAATCGCTTCGTTGGATGTATAGGAGTCGATAGCGGCTTGTGGCCCATGTGAGCCAAGCAACACCATCTCCATGTCGCACACTCTAAGCATCCCGCTTAGCGAGATCAGATCGTATGACCTCAGACTGCTATCAGTCTCGACTGCCATGGTGCGCAAATCGCCCCCTGTGACGACTAGTCCGTGCACTCGGATGATGTGCCGGGTTCCTTCTGGCCGTGCTCACTTTATTAGAGACTTGGCTGTTAGTCACATATACACATATTCGGATGAAAATGCGTGCAACTTTAATTGTCGTATTTAAGAGAAGAAGGCGTGAATCTAAAGATAGAGCAACTAGTGCCGTTTTTGTGCACAAAGTAACTATTTCGAGAGTATAAGTTGTGTCACAGGTCGGCAAGGGCATGGACGGAGTTTGCCGGTAAACGGGGGAGATAACGTATGCCTTTCTGGTTTTAGCTCATGAATTGGAGCGGGTGTTGTTGCCTTTAAACAAGGCTGCAGCACGGTTTGTCGTGTCTGTACACATTGTCTTCACATAATGCGGGTGAATCATTTTCTTCACGCAACATCTACATTTAATTTGTTGCATTGTGTAAAGACGGTTTGCGGCACGCTTCTTGATTGTCAATATTTTGACGAAGCCGGTAGTTCGGCTTGGCCATAGGTCCGGGTGGACCACCCTGTGTTCGAATTACGCAGGTTTTCGAGGGTTATTAACTAACCAGGGTTACCTTCGAAAATATCGATAGCTAAGGGGCTGCGAGCTCCAAAGGAGGCATGCAATGAATACGTCCATTCGCAAATTTCTAGCCGAAGAAGATGGGATCACGGCGTTGGAGTATGGAATTTTGGCAGCCATTGTGGCGGCGGCTATCGTTGCCGTTTTTGGTACGGATATTTCAGCGTTGTACACATCTATATTCAGTACTTTGGATGCGGCTGTTCCGACGACAAAAACCTGAGGCGAGGACAGCCTTAAAACTTTCGAACTCGGTTCTCTTGGGATCTTGACCTAATCGGGTGTGGATAAGCGGGCCTATGATTGCTCCTCTACAAATGCTGGCTGTGGCGTTGAGTGCGCTGGTTGTCGCGAGCGATTTGTATGCGCGCAGAGTGCCCAATGCGTGGCTGCTGACGGCTCTTCTGCTTGGAGCCGTTTGGATGATGAGTGTCTGTTTGGTTCAAGGCGAGGCCGGCCCGCTGTGGTCGGCCTTGCTCGGCATCTTTATAGGTTTGGTTGTGCTGTTGCCCATGCATGTATTTGGCTGGATGGGAGCAGGGGATGTGAAGCTTTTCGCCACGCTGGGTTTTCTACTCGGTGCTAAAGCGTTACTTCCGATCTGGATTATTGGCAGTGTATTGGCTGGTGTACATGGTCTAGCCATGCTGATGTCGAGATATTGGCTGCAGCACACCACCCCAGGGTGGGATGTGGCGCAAACGTGGATGGCCACATCGCCATGGGGGCGCCGCGTTGCATTGGCCCGGCAAGGGCGGCAAGGGTTGCCCTATGCCGCGTATCTGGCGATGGGGGCCATGATCACTGTATTTACACCTGCTCTGCAGCGTTGGTGACGACTATGCGTGCCATGCATCGAAAATTCGTCTATCGCGCCAGTGCAGAATGGCAGTACATAAGCCGACAGCGTGGAGTGGTGGCCATTGAGTTCGCGCTAGTGTTTTTGTTTGGTATGTTGCCGCTATTGTTGCTGACGTTATCAGGCGTATTGATTTTTGCGGCCCAACAATCATTGACGTTGGCCGCCGCTGAGGGGGCGCGTGCCGCATTGCATTACGGCACAACTGCGCAACGTGAAACCAATGCCTGCGAGGCCGCTGTGGAATCCATGGCGTGGCTGCTGAGCTTTTCTGGCGAGACAGCCAATTGCGCTGCACCGTCTGCGCCGGGTGGCGGCACTTACTATCCGGTTACTGTTTCTGCCGCTGCCACCTGTCCTGATGCGTCGACCGTGCAATGTATGACGGTGCAGACCTCATTTGATTATAACAATCACCCGTTCATTCCTGGCACTACCACGGTTTACAGCTGGCTGATGTCTGGAAATATGACTAGTTCGGCCACCGTACAGCTCGACATTTCAGGGGACTGAGAGCGGCGATTCTCAGACACAAGGCCCACAGACAGAAGGGGAATATAGATGCAGAAAATCACTCGCATCGCTGCTCTGCTGCTCGTCGTGCTTGCCGTAGTGCTCGCGTTTGTGGCGTTTAGCCTTGGACGGCGCAATGCGACACCTGCCGAGGTACCCGTGGGTCGTGCTGCGGCATCGCCGGACACCACGACGAATGCAGCCGTGCAGACGTTGGTGATTGCGGCGAACGCGCTCCCAGCCGGGCAGCCCATTTTGCTGTCTTCGCTGCGCATGGACTCTGCTCCACAGCATCCACCCGGAAGCTATACCAGCCTGGATGCCGTGGTCGGCGATGTGCCGCTGGTGAACGTGCCAGCCGACACCCCGATCACCGCCGGATTGCTTGCCCATGGTGTCGCGATGGAATTGCAGCATGGTGAGCGTGCACTGGCTGTACCTGTCGATGAACTGGCGGGTGCTGGCAATCGGATTCTGCCTGGCGACTATGTGGATGTGTTCCTTAGCCTGAAAGACGCGTCATCCGTCGCGACAGGGCCGGCGAAGGATCAGACTCAGACACGTTTGCTCTTGTCGCGTTTACGTGTACTTGCGTACGGCGACCAGGATCTTCCTACTCCGCCAGCGTCAGCGAACAAATCATCGGCTGCGGTGGATGTTGCGCAGGCGGCATCTAGATCATCAAGCAGCACACCACCGCCACCGCGAACAGCAGTATTGGCAGTTCCTGTGGCAGAGGTCGATCAGTTATTACTCGGTGCGCAGAACGGCAAGCTCGCATTGGCGCTGCGCCATCCCAGCGACGGCGGTAAGCCGGACGGTGATTTGTTCCCGCAGCCAAGCATGGTGCTGACGCCATTGGCTAGCCTTACTAATGAGCAGCGGCAGCAGTTGGCTACGCCCGAGAACGACGCTTACGCCGGTATCGATGGAGTCGGATTGGCGGGTCACTCCAACGGTGCAACACATCCCGCCACGTTTCATCATGCTGGCGGTACGCAAGGTGTGGAAATCATCCGTGGCACGCAGCGCAATGATGAATCACATGCTGCCGGGGCCCACTCGCCATGACGCAACGGACCCTCTTCATGACCTTTCGCGCAAGGCACCTTTTCTGGATGGGCTATCTGGCCTGCGTCTATTTGCTGATTTTCGTCGGCGGCCCTGCTGTAGCGGCGCCGGACGCGGATCTTGTCTTGCAGCCGCATGAGCAGCGGCCATGGCATATGCCCGCGAATCTTGAGCGGGTAGCTATCGCCGACCCGAGCGTGGCCGATCTGGTGACGCTCAAAGGCCAGCGGGATGCGTTGCTGGTTGGCAAGGTTCCAGGGCAGACGGTGCTGTTGCTGTGGTATCGCGGTGAGGCAACACCACAACGCATAGTGGTGCAGGTGCAGGGCGCTATGCAGTCGCAATTGCAAGACGACATAGGGGCACAGGTTGCCGTGCAGGATGGCGCTGCGTTGCTGCATGGCAGCGCACCGAGCATGATCGATCATGAACATGCGCGGATGGCGGCGGCGAATGCCGTTGGTGATAAAGGAACAATCACAGATGCATCGACGGTTGCCAGCGGCGGTGTGGTGCAGGTGGATGTGAAAGTGGTGGAGTTCGACAAGACCGCTTTGAGTCAGGTCGGTTTGAATCTGGTTAAACAGAATGGCGGTTTCACTTTCGGCACGTTTGCACCGACATCACTTACTTCTTATCAGGTAGGTGGCAGTCAGGCGAGTACTTCGAGCAACACTGGCTCCACGGTGGGGAGCGTGAATTTCACGGCCACACAACCTATGGCGTCAGCTTTCAATCTGCTTTTTGCATCTGCGTCGCACAATCTTTTCGCCGACCTAAGTTTGATGCAGAGCAACGGCTTGGCCCGCGTACTGGCTGAGCCCACGCTCACGGCACTTTCGGGCCAGAGTGCCAGCTTTCTCGCGGGTGGCGAATTGCCTATACCCGAGCCACAAGGGCTGGGCACCGTCGCGATTGTCTACAAGTCATATGGCGTAGGTTTGACCTTGACGCCCACGGTGCTTGGCCCGGATCGCATTGCATTAAAAGTCGCCCCTGAGGCAAGTGAGCTGGATTACACCGATGCAGTCGTTATTAGCGGTGTGTCGGTACCGGGTATCACCACACGCCGCGCTGACACCACGGTGGAGCTTGGTGATGGCGAAACCTTCGTGATCGGTGGCTTGGTGAGTCAGGCCATCAGCAGCCAGGTCAACAAGGTTCCACTGCTGGGTGACATCCCGATTATCGGCGCGTTCTTTCGCGACCTTCAGTACAGCCGGACGGACAAGGAGCTGGTGATCATGGTTACGCCGCATCTGGTGCAACCAATTGCGCGAGGCGTAACGCTACCCTTGCCTGGTCAGCGCGAAGAACAAAATCACTTGCCGGTATGGGGTTCATTTCTGCTCAGTCCTGCGGGCTCGGATCAATTGCCAGGATTCTCCCGCTGATCGGGTGCTCTCATGCAGACAACCGCCGCCATTTTACCCATCGGAAAGCAGGAGCTCGGCGTGAACCTGCTGTTCTATTCGCCGGATGAAAAGCGTGCACAGCGACTTTCCGCGCGGTTGCGGAATCTCGCTACGGTGCATTGGGAGAATAGCCGTAGTTTTTCACCGGAACGCTGGGTGCAGCAGCGAAGTGGGCATCGTCTGGTGTTGCTGGACTATGCCTACGATGCAGCCGATGCATCGACGTCGCTAGCGCATCAGATAAGCATACTTACACCCGATATTCCCTTGCTTGGCGTGGGCTCTACTGCCGCCGATCGAGCCGCTGGCGTGCTGGCGGCGTTGCGTGCCGGGGTACGTGATTTTATCGACATGGATGCCACCGATGATGAAATTCGCACGTTGCTGAATCATGTGCTGGAGCATGAGGCGGCGGTACGTTCACCACCACTGGTGGCACCGCGCAAGCGAGGGAATCTGGTGATATTGCTGGGTGCACGGCCGGGCGTCGGCACCAGCACGTTGGCCGCACATCTTGGCGTGTTGGTGATGCCAGCTGATGCGGTGGATGCTGCTGCCGAAGCCAGGGCACCGCAAGCACTGCTACTGGATCTCGGACACCCAGGTGGTGATGCTGCGCTGTATTTAGGCGTGGCTAGTGATTTTCACTACAACGATGCACTGCGCCATGCCAATCGTATCGACCCCACACTGATTCGCACCGCGTTGCCGCATCACCCCAGTCATCTGGCTGTTCTCTCGCAAGCACCCAATGTACCGGAGCCAGGCATCGATACGGTTGAGGCCGGTGTTCTGATCGATCGCCTGCTGGATATTTTTAGTTTGGTGTTATGCGATCTCGGTGGTCGGCCCTGTCAGGAAGTTCCATCGAGCTTGCTGCGCGCGGCAAGCGAGATCTGGTTGATTGCCGACCAGGGCATTGCCTCGGTGGTATCGCTGGATGCCTGCCTGCGTCAGCTGGAGCATCGGCAGGCGCGTGACGATCGCGTGTCGCTGATCATCAATCGTAACGACGACGAATGCGGCATCACTGCGCGGCAGATCGCCGAGCGCTTTGAGTTGCCGCTGCTGGCAACCTTGCCGGATCGCGCACGCGCACTGCGAACCAGTGCCAATCAAGGCATGTTGCTGCATCAGGTGGCACCTCATGACGCTTACATTCGCGCGCTAGGTCCGTTACTGGCGAAATTGCATATCGGTGCAAAACACGACGCTGATTTGCCTGGTTGGAAGAAATTGTTGCTTCGTACGGGAGGTTTCCGATGGAAGACACCATGAACCCACCTGGTGGTTCGCGTCTGTCTGCTGCATTGCGAAGTGTCGAGACGTCTGTGCGCACCGAGCGGCCCGACACACCGTTCGAGCAGACCCAGCAATTTCACGACATGCTGGCGGCGGCGCACGAGTTCCTGTTGAACCGCATCGAGGATCAGCGCCTCGACATCGGCTCGTGGGCGCAGGAGACCGTGGTCAAGTACGTTGAGGCTGAGACGGCGAGCTTCGTGCAGGAGTGGCGCATCCCGATCAATGAAGCCGAGATGCGCAAAGTGTCCGGCGCCTTGGTCAAGGAGCTGACCGGCTTCGGCCCTCTGGATGACCTGCTACTGGATCCAGAAGTCGAAGACATCCTGATCAACGGTTTCGAAGACGTGTATGTATCGCGTGGCGGCGTACTTCAGCGTGAAGCCGTGCGCTTCAGCGACAACCGGCACCTGCTGCGCATCGTGCGGCGCATTCTCGCGCCGCTAGGGCGTCGGCTGGATGAATCCAACCCCATGGTCGATGCGCGGCTGCCCAACGGTGGTCGTCTAAATGCCATCATCGAGCCGTTGTCGGTGACTGGGCCAAGCGTATCCATCCGCAAGTTCCGCAAGGATCCCTTTACCCCGGATGATTTGTTGGCGCGCGGTGCATTCGATCGTCCCATCCATGCGCTGCTGCAGGCGGCGGTGTTGGGGCGTTGCAACGTCATGATCTCGGGTGGCACCAGTTCCGGAAAAACATCGTTACTCAATGCATTGGCCAGCTTTATCCCACCGAACGAACGCGTGATTACGGTGGAGGACACGGCCGAACTCTCGCTCAACCATCCGCATGTGGTGCGATTGGAAAGTCGGCTTGGTGGTTTCGATGGCGGTGGTTTGGTGAGCATCCGTGATCTGGTGCGCAACAGCTTGCGTATGCGGCCAGATCGCATTGTCGTGGGTGAGGTGCGCGGCGCTGAAGTACTGGAAATGCTGCAAGCCATGAACACCGGTCATGACGGTTCGATGTCCACCATTCATGCCAATTCACCGCGCGACGCGCTGTATCGCCTTGAGATGTTGTCGGGTTTCGCGGGCTTCCAGGGTAGCGAGACGAGTCTGCGTCGACAGATTGCCAGTGCAGTTGATTTCATCATTCAGATCGCGCGCCTCAGTAGTGGACGTCGCGTTATCTCCTCAATCACCGAGGTGACCGGCGTCGGCGACAACATCATCACCACGCAGGAAATGTATCGCCACGAAACGTTTGTGGATCTGGATGGTAAGGAGCATGACCGCTGGCCGGGGCTTGGCTTCCATCCACATACGCACAAGCTGGAAGCGTTCCGGCAGTTCTTGCGTGACGCTGGCGGTGCGTTGCCATGATCCAGTCTCTGGCCCTGATCAGTCTGATGCTGCTGTTGCTGGCTGGGGCCATCGAACTGTGGTGGGGCAGTGCGGCGCGTCAGCAACAGCGCAAGAGTCTGGCGCATATCGAACAGAGCCTCGCGGGTACGCTCCGCTTACCGATACCAGCACCACCCGTCGATGCAGCGTTGCCTCGGGTGCATGGTGAGTTGCCTTCGGACGCACTGTTACTACGTGCCGCGTTGCCGACCGGCTGGCGCATGCCGGTGACACTCATGTTACCTGGCCTGCTATTGGCACTTATCGGGTGGTGGCGCGTAGGGAGTATCTGGGCGGTACCTATGTTGCTTGGCGTGTACGTTGCTGCGGTCTGGTTGTGGCTACGCTCGCGCATCGAGAAACAACAGAAACAACTGCTGCGCCAATTGCCGGATTTCCTCGATGGCTTGGTGCGCCTTTCGAGTATCGGCAACAGCTTGCCGATGGCACTTCAATCGACCGCCGCTACCGTGCAAATGCCGTTACGCGCGGTGCTGGATCGTGCCATGCAATCGGTGCGTACGGGGCAGGATCTGGATCGCGCGTTGCAATTGGCGTCACGACCCTATCGCATGCAGGAGCTGGAATTGCTGCATGTGGTGCTAGGTACGGGTATGCGTATGGGCGGGCGCGCCGACCAGATCCTGCAGCGGATGAGTGATTTCATGCGCGACCTCAGTCACGCGCGCCAGGAGCTGACTGCGATTACTTCGGAAACCCGGCTATCTGCATGGGTGCTTGGATTACTTCCGCTGGTGGTCGCTGCGGCCATGACGCTACTTAACCCGAGCTTCTTCATGCCGATGTTTACCCAACCACTGGGACATAAATTACTGCTCATAGCGGTGGGTATGGAGGCGGTGGGTGCGTTCCTGCTTTACCGCCTGGCCAAGTCGCTATGAGCGCCGCATTGCTATTCGGACTGGCTGCCATTGTGCTGGTGCTGGGCGTGGCCTTGCTGGGATTCGACACGTTGCAGCGATCTCGGCAGAACGAGCAACAGGCGCGGATCATCGATCGGGCGTTACTGCATCAGCCTATCAGCGGAGCCAGTGCGCCTGAAGCTAGTGACAAGCGCACGCTGTGGCGTCGTGCATTGGATGCCTTGCAATCCATTGGGCATCGCTTCGAAGGCGGTCGTCTCGGACATTACTTGCTAACGCCTGAAGACCGTTTACTGCTCGATCAGGCCAATCGCAACACCATGGCTGGGCGCGCAACTTACCTTGGTGTACGCCTGGTACTGGCTCTGTTGCTGCCTTTGCTCTTGTTTGTTTGGTTGCACTCGGCGGGCTCCAAGCTGCTTTTGGAATTACTCGCCGCTTTTGCGCTGGGCTTGCTACTGCCGAAGTTCGTGTTGAGCTCGTGGGCCAAACGATTACGCAAACGGGTCGAGGATGAGTTGCCATTGCTGATCGACCTGTTGCGATTGCTGCAGGGTGTTGGCTTCAGCATGGATCAGAGCTTGCAGACCATTGCGGACCGCTTTGAGGGCGTACTGCCGGTGCTCGGTCGCGAGATTCGTGACGCCAACGTTGCGTATATCCATGGCCGTCCGCGCGCGCAGTCGCTACGGCGTCTTGCGGAATCTTTCGGCAACCATGATCTGCAGAGCCTGGTACAGATCATTGTGCAGGTTCATGAGCACGGTGGCGCGATACAGGAGCCCCTGCGTCAGTTTGCCGAGCGGCTGCGCGAGCAACGCAAGATGAGTATGAAGGAAAAGACCGGCAAGCTTTCGGTGAAGATGACCCTGGTGATGATGCTCACCTTGCTTCCGGCACTGATGCTGGTGCTTGCGGGTCCCGCTGTGGTCTCGCTGGTTAGCACCATGGCGAAATTCAAGGGGCATTGACCATGACCATACTCCAACACTCGCGTGTGTCCGCCCGCCGCATTGTCATCAGCGTGGTCTGCGTACTACTGGCCGCCTGTTCGACTTTCCGGAATGGCTATCCCAACCATGTGACCGATCCAAGCCTGGCAGGGCCATCCAAGCCGGCGACTGACAATAAAGCGATGTATCTGGACTTGATTCAGCAGATGCAGCAGCAGGGGGCGTACTACGCATCGTTGGCGCATATCGATGCTTTCCGGTTGCGCTACGGCAATCCACCCGAGCTGCAACGATTGCAGGCGGATGCCTTGCGTGAAACGGGGCAGAACGCAGAGGCGACCAAGGCGTATCAGAGCTTGTTGCACAGCGATCAGTCTGCGGCTGCATGGCACGGCCTTGGTTTGATTGCGGCGACAGACAGTCAATACGCGCAGGCCGAGCAGGATTTGCAGCAAGCGGTGCAGCTTGAGCCCATCAACGTGACCTATCTGGGTGATCTTGGCTATGCCCGTCTAGCGGGCGGTCAGATCACTGCCGCACGTGAGCCGCTGGCGCAGGCTGCCGAATTGGCACCTACCGATAACAAAGCCATTTCTAACCTTGCGTTGTGGGCGCTGATGAAGGGTGATAACGCACAGGCTGATGCCATCATGCAGCGTGGTCATCTGCCACCAGCTACATGCGCCGCGATACAGAAGCTGGCGATCCAATTGCATACCGCCACGCAGGTGAGATCCGTTGCGCAGGGGTCATCAAATACCGCAAGTCCGGCGGCAGCAGATCATGCTGCTTCATCGTCGACGTCAACGCAGGTTGCCGGGATTCCCGGCACGCTGCTCGATCGTCTCGGTACATCATCCGCATCCAGTGGGGCTCGCCCATGAATACGCATGCCGTGTCTGTGCAGTACTTCATTGCTTTGGCCGTGGTGACGCTGGCCTTATCAGTACCGATGGCGGCCGTTGCGCAGCAGCAACCGCTTACCGGTCAGATGGTGGGCGGTCAGACAGATGCGGCGAGTAATGTCGCAACACCGCAAGCGACTCAGGGCGTACCAAGCGCCACGCAGCGCATGAGTCCACCGCTGTCGCCGGATGATGCGGTTACATACAACCCCGCGCAATTCGGTGATACCACGCGACATCTATTGCAGCTTCAGGTCGATGGAAGCCTGGCCGGTAAGCGCCTTCCTATGCTTGGTAGTGAAGCCAGCGCGAGTTACCAGCGCTACCTGAAGAGCTTTGAGTATCCGATTCCAGAGTACATGAAGACCTCTGTTGCGAAGAACGCCGACAACGGGAGATAAGCCCATGATGGCGATGAGGCACGGTGCGCATACAGTTCGCGGCCGCCGCGAGGTGGGCGATAACTTCCCCGGTTATCGCCAGCGCGGCTCTATGGCTATCGCCATGATGCTGATGCTGATCGGTTTGATCAGCATGCTCGGGCTGGTTGAGGTCGGTTATCTCTATTGGGCTAAGCGCGATACGCAGAAGGTGGCTGATTTGGCCTCGCTTGCGGGCGCACAGCAGCTACAGGATTGCGCAGCCAACAATGGCAGCAACACTGCAGCGTATGCGAATGCCTATACGGAGAATGGGTTTATTGGAGCGGGTACTACGTTGACGATTGCCTGCGGTACCTGGGATCCGGTTGCCAATGCCGGTATTCCAGATGCCTTTGCACCCGTCGCGACAGGTGTTTCCCCTAATGCTGTGAAGGTGATCGCCTCGCGACCCGTACTTCCAATCTGGGGTTTTGCAGGAGCATTACCTACTGTCAGCACTGAGGCCGTTTCGGCAGGGCAGTCACCCATTGCAGCATTTTCGGTAGGCACCACCTTGGTTGCTGTTAGCGGAACAGCACCTCTCGGGCAATTACTCCAAGGCATCGGCATTAAAGTCGATGGTGCCGAGCTGGTGGGTTACAGCGGGTTGGCCACAGCCAACATCAGCCCGGCAGGCCTGTTGCAACAGTTGGGCGTAACCGTTCCGGCCAATATCAGCGTTGGCGACCTTAATACTCTGCTCGCGTCCACAGTCAATGCGCATGCATTGATCGATGTGTTGAATGCTGTAGTTACCGTCGCAGGGGATTCGAGTTTGGTCAGTGCCAATGCCACTTTGCTCAGCGATATTGAAGCTTCGGTTCCCGGCATAAGTTTAGGGACCGTGACGCTTGGTGGGCCAGGTGGGATTTTTGCGACCATCGTGGCCCCTGACAATGCGGGAGAAGCCGCCCTTAACGCAAACGTAAATGCGTTGCAGATCATTACTACGGCAATTGGTGTGGCGACCGGGCAGCATGCAGTCACCGCGGCAGGTGATTTGAGTTTGGGTCTGTTGAATGTCACCTACGCGACGAGTGTGATCGAGCCGCCCTCGATCGGTGTGGGGGGTGTAGGTACTACTGCCTATACGGCACAGATTCGTACGTTTATTCATATCACTACACCGCCGACCGGCCTCACAAAGCTGCTAGGGGGGCTGATCGACCTAAACGTCAATCTCCCGATAGCGATCGATCTGGTAACTGCGGAAGGCGTACTGACGGGCCTATGTGACACCACTAGTAGTACCGGTGCACCACAAGCGACCATCGGGGTGACTTCGTCAGTACTCAAGATGTGCGTCGGTAATATGACAGAGGCCAATGCCTTCTCGACGGTCGGCAGTTGTGACGGGATTCTAGGTGCGAGTACACCGATGCCGTTACTAGGCTTGTCGATTGCAGGTGCGAATATCGCTTCCTTGAATACCTCATTGGTTACCAACGCGTTGACTGCAAGTGGGTCAGGTTCGCTGGCTGCGGGACAATCCGCGATTATTCCCGCTGGCGGTACCCCGCTTAATATCGGTACTTCGGTTAATAATCTTGTCACCGCTCTGACGGCAGCATTGGTCGCGACACCTAGCCCGTCAACCACATTCAATCCGACGACATCGGCTGCTCAAACCGCCACCGATCTTTGGAACGGTACCAATACAAGCCTAAGTTATGCCGCAAGAACTAGCGCGGCACTCAACGAGATCCAGACAGCATCGACAGGTTTTAGCGGATTGCTAGGCAATGTAACAAGCAGCGTCTTAGGTGTGCTCGGCGATACCGTAACGCTCAATGTGCCAGGGCTGCTCGGTGACGTAGGGAATCTCCTTGGGGGTGTTACTAACGCTTTGTCAGGCGTCCTCAATAACGTTGTTTGCGACTTCGGGGGTTCAACGGCCTGTATCAATGTCATTAGCGGCGCCATAACGGCGGGTGGTGGCACTGGTTCGAATTCGAGTGCTTTCATAGGCTTACTCAGCTTCCTACTTCAAGCCTTACAGCCAGCGCTCAATGGCATCGGCACTGATGTACTTACGCCTGTATTGACCGGCACCCTTGGTCTTGAATTGGGCCAGACCACTGTGAACGTACAGTCCCTTGAGTGTCATCGCGTACAACTGGTCTATTGACATGATCTTCACGTTCTATCGCTCCCTCTTGACCGGCCAAACGGTAGCTTTAGACTGCGTGGGGTCGCACGTCTGCTATGCACTATCGGCTGCCATCAGGCATTCGAATCGATTGCAATTACCGGGGTACAGGGGATGAATCCAATGACTCGCAGTGCGGGCTCACGGCGTTTTGTAGTGTCGATGATCGCTATGGTGCTGGCGTGCACAGCGATATCGGCCACGGCATCTTCTCCGGCAGCCGCTGGCGGTGACACGAGTGTTCCCGCTCCAGGCCAGGTCTCCAGCAGCACGGTGGACGATCTGCGTAAGTTGATCGATAGCCATCAGCTCGTTGAGTTGCGGACGACTTACAACGGTGCCTACGGTGCCAGCCTGTTGTTTGAGGCCGATAAGCTGAGCTATTACGTGGCGTTGTTCCACGGCAAGGAATTCTGGCGCGTTATCCAGACTGCGTCGTCTGATGATGCCGAGAGCATCTATCGCACGTTCGCGGATCAAACGCACCAACTTGCTCAGGTGGACCTCGATACGATTCGTCTGGAGGCCAGCAAGAAATTCGCCGAGCACATGGTTGCGTTGAACCAGCAGCGTCTACAGAACATGCAACAGGATGCGAGCTACCAACAGCAGCAGGCTCGCCAGGTGGCTGTGCAGCAACAGCAAGCGCAGCAGCAGACCGCTTCGCTTACCGCCGACTTGCGCGCGACCAACAGCCAGCTCGACGCGGTCCAGCAGCAGATTCGTACTTTGGAAACGCAGCAGACAAATCCCTCGTTGGTTTTGCCCACGCCGGAAGTAGCACCTGTAACACCACCTGCGCAGGCAACACCGCCGACGTCAGCGCCTTCCACTGCGTCGCAAGCCAGTGCAACGGCAGCGAGCTCATCGCCGTGAGGGTTTATTGAAGCCTCGTGTCGCCGGTTAATCCGAGCGACGCGAGGCCGCGATGGTGTGCGTTGGTTGCACCCTGGACTTGATCCGGGGGATACCTAACGCTTGGCTACGTTAACGTTGGGATTCGCGTGCGCTCATCGCCAACCTACGCTCGCACTCACGGCGTTGGTGCGTCACTCGAACAGGCGACGTGGACCATCGCCGTATCCGTGGTGCCTTCACCTTGCAGGCAATGCAGCTCGGCGGCATGCAGATGCAGAATGCGCCGGAGTTCGATGATCGCCTGAGGTGTTTCTTGCACGCTGTGCCAGGACGGTATGGCGAGCTCGGAATCCGCACCTGCTAGATGCGCACTGGCGTACGGCACCACACCGTCACTGGAATCTTCCAATGGCCCTTTGGATCTATAGACACCGACAATGGTGTGGTAATGCACCTGCGGCGATATGGGCAAGGTGCTGGATGCCTTGATGAACGGGTCGGTGTTATTGAGGTTGTCGATGCTGTTGGGGATGCGTATGAGCGAGCCGGGGGGCGCGGCTTTCTGCATGGCTTCCGTAGCGGGAAGAGTTTCCATGAGCAGCGTGGCGGGTAGGCGAATGAAGTTACCTATCCAGCGTGCGAGTTTGTTCTGCGCATACGGTGTGCCGCGATGGGGTGATGCCAGGAAAACAGCACGCGTGACTTGCGGCATCGGGGTGAATTCGAGATAGGGTCCTAGGCGGTCACGCACGCGCTGCTTATCGGCTGCTGAAAGGTTGGCACGCATGGGCAGTAGGCTCCATAGCTTGTCGCCGCTGGATGAAACCAATAGCCGTGCGATGACACCGCCCATGCTGTGTCCGATCAGCACGATGTTGTTCGAGGCGACCGAATGACCGGTGGGATCGAAGTGATACAGCGTGTCATCGATGGCGCGTCGAATTTGCGCGAGGTTCACCGCCACCGGCGCATTGGTGGGGTAATAGACCTCCCAGACTTGGTAAGAACGCCTGAGTCGGTCGTCGCCCATCACTTCATTGACGACGTTGATCCAAGCTTCCGGACTGCTGGCCAGCCCATGCAGCATGATCACGGTAAGGCGGTTGGGATCGAACGGTTGCATCAACAGGACTTGCGGCTTGCTTATGCCGCCACGCCCTAGCAAGGATCGAATCGATTGCTTGGCAAAGCCTGAGCGCGCAAGCCAGACTCCATAGGGCGCAGTGAAATTGGCGGCAAGCGGAATGGTTTGCCTGCCGATGGTGATGCTGCTGTCCTGGTAAGGATTCTTGGCGAGCAGGCGAACCTGATCGGTCTCAAGTACCTCTTTTAGGTTATCCCCCGGAAATTGCAGCACCGCCGTCATCGGCACGTAGTTCTGCTCGCGCCAGAGCGCCGTATCGTCGGTTGCGGTGGGTGCGCCAATGGCCACGAATTCGGAGCCGAAGCCATCGCGTTTATAGATATTGCGCAGGCCATTGAAGCGCAGGGCCGCTGCTGGGAGTAGCTCCTTTGGGATGACCTGGTTAGCGCCCATGGTGACGTCGCTGCTTGGTCGGAGGATGTTCCATCCGGCCAAGTCCCATTGGGACCATGGATCGCCGTGTGAGGGCAATTGATTGAAGAAGCTGGTGACGGCGCGTTGCACCGAGAAATTATAAAAATCCAGCACCTGCGATTGACGAATTTCGAAGGCGCGCTCTTCAGGCGTGCGTGCCGTGAAAAACAGATAAGCATAGGCATAGCGTGCCGACTCGAGATAGGCATGCAGCGCCTGGTCGTTGATCGGTTTGCTGTCGTCGGTATTGCCCAGTTGGATGGCCCATGCAAGCCATAACTCCGATAACGTGGAGAGGCGTTGCTCGTCATTGAGGCCGTCAGTAAACAAAAGCGTGTTGGTGCATCGGGCGAAGTTTGCCGCGCAATCGCTCTTGCTGATCGCCACCACGTTTAGCGCCTGGAGGGTGCTGTCGCTCAGTGCGCGTGTACTGATCACGTCGCCGCGTCGTTCCGCGATGTAGGCCTTCGGTGCAATGCTGCGGACGCCGACGATGTCGCAGCCGGCAACGCAGAGCATTGCGGCAAGCATCAGCATTCGTAGCTGCCAGGCTGTCTTACCGCCTTTCATCGAGCGTCCTTAGTGGATTAGGCGAGGTGCGAAGGTCGATATCCGCCTATTATCTAGCCAGATGTATGACGTATCAGCAACGCTTGATGTTTAGCGCCCCGCTATGGATGTGAAGGAGTGGATGATGCGATGGGTCTCCTACGTGCTCGCTGTGTTGATCACGGTGCTGTCAGCCGCATGGGGCGCGCTGGCCATCGGGTACCAGTGCCCGGGTGGCTCGGTCTCCAAGTGGGTGGCGAGCCTGGTCTGGTGCGTATTCGTGCTGGCTCTGCTGGTGCTTGCCTGGACGCGCCGCAGTTGGCTGCCTTTTGCCGGCTACGCGTTGGCGTTTCTTGTGCTGATGCTGTGGTGGGGCACGCTCAAGCCATCGAATACGCGGGTCTGGTCGGACGATGTTGCCCAGTTGATGACGGGCACCATCAACGGTAACCAGGTCACCTTGCACAACGTGCGTAATTTCAACTGGCGTACCGACGAAGATTACGACTCGCGTTGGGAAACGCGAAACTACGATTTGGATCGACTCGCTTCGGCTGACCTCGTTCTATCGTCGTGGGGCGTGCCTGCCATTGCACACGCAATGATTTCCTTTGGCTTCGAGGACGGCAGCTTTGTCGTGTTTTCGGTGGAAATCCGTAAGCAGCGGGGTCAGGCATTTTCAGCGGTTGGAGGGTTCTTCAAGGCGTACGAACAGATGATCATCGCCGCGGATGAGCATGACATTATTCGTGTGCGGACCAATGTGCGCGGCGAGGACGATCACCTCTACCGCTTGCAGATGAGCACGTCGGATATGCGCGCTTTGTTCATTGCCTATATTGATGCGGCGAATCGGTTGGCGAGAAAACCGGAGTTCTACAACTCAGCGACATCCAACTGCACAACGCTTGTTTATCGGATGGCCAAGCAGATTGAGCCAGGGCTGCCGCTTGATTCCAGCTTGCTGCTTACGGGGCGGTTGCCGCAGTACCTTTACCGAATTGGCGCGCTGGATAAGCAGGTGCCGCTGGATGTGCTAACGGAGCAGGGGCATATCACGTCGCGTGCGTTGGCGAGTAAGCCAGATGAGGATTTTTCGCGGGCGATTCGTGCGCCCATTGAGCATGGGAGTGGCGGTGTTTCCTCGCCGCGATGAAGGTGGGGTTTGCGGGGTCCGGTCTATATTCGCGTCGTATCTACGTTATTCCCTTCTCCCTTTGGGAGAAGGTGCCGGTCCCACAGGGACTACCTTCGGGTCGCAGCGGATGAGGGTACGGCGAAGCCTCAACGTAACGCGCTGGTCGTACCCTCACCCGCCTGCCGGCACCCTCTCCCGAAGGGAGAGGGCCCCCGTAGTTGAGGTTTGTGCTAACCCGGTGACGGGTTGAAACGCAAAAGCCGCCAGACATGCTGGCGGCTTTTGCGAAGCGTACTGCTTGGCGTGCCTATGGTTAGAACGCCACGTCCGTCTTCAAACCAAACACAAAGGCATTCTTGTTATCCCGTGCGCCACCCGGATGCAGCACGTATTGCAGATTCGGGCGCAGGTTGATCGAGGGCGTTGGCGACCAGTTGTAGAACAACTCGGTGCTGTATTCGTAACCGTTCAATACTTGTAGCGGTGCATTGGGATGTAGCTGGTTATACAAGCGCTGGGACTTTGCCGCGCGACTGCTTGGATGGGTGGCGCCGAGTGCGAAGCCGACCATGTCATTCATGCGCTTGAACGGCCCGCTGTATTCCAGGCCCATCGCCATTTGGCGGTCGGTAGCGGATGTGTTGCGATCGGCTTGCGTCAGGTTGAAGAACACGGTGGTGCCTTGGCCGTCGCTGCCGCTATCCAGCTGCTGCTGCATGTTGATGTAGGCACCGTATCGCGAGTTGCGCTGGAGCGCTTCGCCGCCGGTCAATGCGATCGGCTGATGGTTAATGTCGTAGTACAGGTCCTGGCCACCGGCATTGCTGTACCAGGCGCCGATTTTGTAGCTGCCCTCGAGATCGCCGTTCTTCGGTGTCCAGCCAAACTCGACAGGGATCATGGCGCCGGTGGTGCCGCCCGGATTATTGAGCTTCCAGCCATTTTTGCGGGCCCAGCGATCTTCCACGTATTTGGGGTTGACCTGGTACGCACCGATTTGCACGTAGATCTGGTCTGAAGCCTGTAGTTTGAGGCGAGTACCCCATTGGCTGGTGGGCCAGTTCACCCAGTAGTCGCCCACGATATTGCCGGGTTGCGAACCGCAGAACGTGAGGTTCTGGAAATCGCACGAGAAGCTGGCGAAATCACCGCCGACATGCAGTCGTCCAATACGCCAGTCCAACTTGCCATCGAGAAAGGTCTGATCGAGTGCGAAGACGGTGAGGTGCACAGTCTGCCCGCGGCCATACACTTCTTGCACCTGCTGGTTCGTGCCGAGGTTGGCATCGGCGCTGAGATTGCGACCGTTGCGATCGCTCACCATGATCTGGAAGGTGCCGCCTTTCCAGCCCCAGAGTTTTTCCAGATCGAGCGTGGAACCCGCTCGCCATTGATCGGTGTAGCGCGTGAGGCTGTGCGTGCCACCAGTGAAGTTATGTGCGATTTCGCTGGTGTAGCCGGCATCGAACGTAATGCCTTGATCGGCGAGGTGGGTGCGGGTGCCGTTCCAGTCGCCGAACAGATAGGGGCTATCGGCTGCATGACTGGGTGATGCGATAGCGAGACCGAGCATGGCGGGAAGGAGGCATGCGGCGAGTCGCTGCGAGCGTGGTTTCAGATCCATTGAATGTTCCTTTGAAGCGAATATGCGATTCGGCACGTGAGGTGCTGGAAGGCACGTCTTTACGAGGCCCGATGATCGTCGTCTGCGCCGTGCGTGGACACGTGCTGTATGGCAAACATGCGTGGTGATGTTTGCTAGCGTTGATAGCGGATGTGCTATCACGCTGTGTCGCTGAAGACTTATCCTCGGGTGTTCTACGAGGAAGTTTGAAGGTTGCGCTTTCTGACGTTGATCAGATTTCTACGATATTGGCTCGTGGTGCCAATATGTTCCGAAATAAGTTCACACGCGTGCTGTTGGCGATGCTGAAACGCAAAAAGCCGCCGGACGTGATGGCCGGCGGCTTTGCGTTGCGTACTACGAGATGTTTGTTGCAACCGTAGCTGCATGGCGCAGCTACGGTGAGTGCGGCGATTACTTCACGGTGAACGTGTTGTTGCTGCGATTTACATCTGGAATGGCGTGTGCCGGATCGATGGTGGCGGACTTCACCGGCTTGTTGCCATCCACACGGATGGTGAAGTTGTGGTGCTGCATCCAGGTTTCCACCGGTACGCGTACATCCTGTTTGCTGCCGTCGGTATAGACCACTTCCAGCGTGGCGGGCATCACCAGCTTGTCGAGATTGGCTACCGTGACTTGTGCGCCTTTGTGCCAGTCGCCATCGACGGGCGTGACGTTCTGCACGGCCATGTCCAGCTTCCAGTTGTTCTCGTACCAGCCACGCCAGAACCAGGAGAGATCTTCGCCGGCTTCACTGCTCATGAAGCGGAAGAAGTCCGATGGCGTGGGGTGCTTGTAGGCCCAGGTGCGGATGTAGGCGCGGAACGCCGGGTCGAAACGCTCCGGGCCAAGGATCTGCTCACGCAGCAGCACCAGGCCGTAGGCGGATTTGAAGTACGTGACCGGATGACGGTACTTCTCCTGGATCTCGTCGGAGAAGGTCAGGATCGGCGGTGCGTTGGGATCCATCAGCAGCTTGGCGATTTCGTCGGCCGGATTGCCCTTGCCCGGCGCGTACTCGGGGTCGCGCTTGGGGGCGTACTCGCCGTGATTGAAATGATCGGCCTCGTACACATCGGTAAAGGTGTTGAAGCCTTCGTCCATCCACGCGTCGCGGCGTTCATTGGTGCCCACGATCATCGGGAACCAGGTGTGGCCGATTTCGTGGGCGACGACCATATGCAAGTCGCGGCCCTTCGCATCCTTGTCATCGAACTCGATACCCGGATATTCCATGCCGCCGGCGGTGCCGGCTTCGTTGATGGCGACCGGGTACGGGTAGGGGTACCACTGCTTGGAGAAGTACTCGGTGGAGGCCTTGAGGTATTCGGTGGCACGACCCCAGGCGTCGTTGCCCGCGCTTTCCACCGGATAGGCGGACATCGCCAGGGACGTCTTGCCATCGGGCAGGTTGATGCGCGCGGCATCCCAGATGAAGGCCTTGGATGCGCCGAAGGCCACGTCACGCGTGTTCTGCATCTTGAAGTGCCAGGTCAGCGTGCCGCCCTGTTTTGGACGGCTAGACGGATCGTTCACTTCAGCGGCCGAACGGATCATCACCGTGGCGTCGCTATGCCGCGCCTGTTCCAAGCGTTCCTGCTCGGTCTTGGTCAGCACGTCTTGTGGGTTCTGCAGTTCGCCAGCGCCGACCACGAGCATGTCCGACGGTACGGTGATCGAATAATCGAAGTCGCCGTAGTCGAGATAGAACTCGTTGTTGAGGTAGGGCGAGGTGTCCCATCCACGCAGGTCGTCGTACACGCACATCCGCGGATACCACTGCGCCATCTCGAAGATGTCGCCGTTCTTGGTCGGGTTGACGTCGGTGCGCCCGCCGAACTCGCCTGGCACGGTGTAGCTGTAGGTGATGTGCAGGCGCAGGGTGCCGTCGTGCGCTTTCAGCGGCTCAGGGAGTCGCACTTGCATGCGCGTGTCGGAGATCAACCAGTCCGCTTTCTGCAGCTTGCCGTCGGCACCTTCCACTTGTACCGAGGCGATCTGGTAGCCATCGGTAAATTCAGTGGGGAAGCTGTTGCTGCCAAAGGCACCGCGAGCATCCTTGCGATAACGGTTCTGTTCGATCTGTAGCCAGAGCACGTCGAGTGCGTCGGGGCTGTGGTTGGTGTAGGTCACTACCTCGTCGCCGCTCAGCTTGCGGCTGGCTGGGTCGAGTGTGGCCTTAAGCTGGTAGTCCGCATGGTTCTGCCAGAACAACGGCCCCGGTTTGCCGCTGCCTGAGCGGTACGCGGTCGCCGGCTGTGGATACACGAACGGCGCGACGGTTTGCAGCGGATCGAAATTCGACGAAGCAGCCGTTCCGGCAGCGACGCTCGCCGCGGAAACCAGCAACAAAGCCAGGGCCGCGGCGAGCGGGCGGAACGTCGGTGTGCGGTTCATGCGTACCTCGGGGGAAGGCGGTTGGCAGAAGCCGCCGTCCGGGGCAGCAGTAGAGCAACAGGTTAAGGCATGGCGCCGGCGTGAATCAGTGCAAGCACTTCATAACAGGCGCCCATGGTGTGGTAGTCGGTTTTGCCGGCGGGACTTTTCTCATCGTTGTACTTGCGGTTGTCGCGCGTGAGTATGCGGTACCAACCGCCGTAGCGATGATCGACGAAATGTTCCCACGCATAGCCCCATAGCTTCGTGTACCAATCGTCATACTTGGCCTGGCCGGTACGTGCGTGCAGCAGTGCGGCGGCCGCCAGGGATTCGGCCTGGACCCAGAAGTATTTGTCGTCGTCGCAGATCTTGCCGTCCGGTGCAAAGCCGTAGCAGAGGCCGCCGTGCTCGTTGTCCCAGGATTTCGCCACGGCGGTATCGAACAGGTGTATGGCCGTCGGAAGCAGCCAGGACACCTCGCGATTACGCTCCAGCAGCAGCGATTCGAGGATCAGCAGCAGCTTGGTCCACTCGGTTTGGTGGCCGGGCTGGAAGCCCCAGGGGCGAAACAGGTGCTTGGGATCATCCAGGTGATAGTTCCAGTCCACGTTCCAGGCGGTGTCGTAGTGCTCCCACACCAGGCCATCGGCCTTGGCAGCCTGACGCCGGGTGACGTTATCGGCGAGCAGGAGGGCGCGATCCAGATAGCGCGGCTCGTCGCTGGCCTGGTAAGCGGCCAGCATCGCTTCGCACATGTGCATGTTGGCGTTTTGGCCGCGATAGTCGCTGAAGTGCCATGTCGCATCGGCCTCGTCGCGATACAGGCCCGCATCGGCATCCCAGTAGTGCTGTTCCAGCAACGCCCAGGTTTCGTCCATCCATGCGGAGGCTTCGACGATGCCGGCTTTGTACGCTGTGGAATAAGCGAGCAGTACGAAAGCGACACCGTAGGCGTGGTTAGTACGGTCTTCCGGTTGGCCATCGCGGATGGTCCAGATATAGCCGCCGCTGCTTGAGTCACGATGTACTTCGCGCAGGTAGCGCAAGCCGTGGCGCGCGACATCGCGATACTCCGCGCTGTCGAACTCGATCGCTGCCATCGCGTAGTTGAAGACAAAACGCGTGCTGCTCACCAGATGCCGATGGCTACGGTCGTAGATCGTGCCGTCGTCAAGAAAGTAGTGGAAGAAACCACCGGCCGGGTCGATGGCCCGTGGGTGATAGAACTTCATGGTGTGCGCGATGTGTCCGCGCAGGAAGGCCTCCGAGCGGAAGTCGGGCTGAGTCGCGTCGTTCATGCGGGTGTCGTTCATGCCTGTGCCTCCATGAAGGCGCGTACTTCGTTGTCGTCAGGCATCGCTGCGAACGAGCCATGTCGAGTGACCGCCAGCGCACCGCAGGCGGCGGCATAGCGCAAGGTGGCGTGCAGGCGCGGTAGGGCGCCGATCAACGTGTCGAGATCATTGGCACGGATGTTCTGTGCGGCCAGCTGGCACAACAGGCCACCGACAAAGGCATCGCCGGCTGCGGTGCTGTCGACGGCTTTGACGCGGTAGCTGGGCAATTCGCCTTCGGCATCGGGGTGGAACCAGCGCATGGTCTCGGCGCCGTGCGTGACCAGCACGAGTCGTGCGCGGCCGCTCCACAGACGCTCCAGTGCCGCATCTTCACCATCCACGGCAAGCCAGGTGAATTCCTCAGCGCTGAGTTTCACCACGTCGGCGAGAAGCAGGGCGGGCCATACCTCCGGTCGCGGATCACAGTCGCGTGGCCATAACGCGGGTCGCAGGTTGAGATCGAAACTGACCAGCGCCCCCGCGCGTTGTGCACGCTGCATGCCTTCCAGTGTGGCAGCGGCCAAGGCCGGATCGGTCAGGCTGTTGGAGCAGCCGTGGAATACGGCGATGTCGTCAAAGGTTTGCGCGCGAAAGTGGCTTGCGCGAAACAGCAAGTCAGCGGCGGGGGGACGATAGAAGCTGAAGCTGCGCTCGCTTTGTGCGTCCAGGGTGACGAACGCCAGTGCCGTGTTCGCTTCATGCGTGCGGGCTACATCATCGGTGCCCACGCCAGCACGCTGCAGGTGGTCGAGCAGGAAATCGCCGAAGCGATCCTGCGCCAGCATGCCGGCAAAACGTGCCTGGCCGCCTAATCGCGCAATAGCAACCGCAACGTTGGCGGGCGCGCCGCCGGCATACGGTGTGAAGTGGCGCGCGTAGCCGTGGCCATCGTCGCCTTCGGCATGGAAATCGATCAATGCTTCGCCGAAGCAAAGAATGGCTTGCGTCATCGGGTGGTTCTCAATGAGAGGTGTTGGCGAGAGGACCGCGGATCAACGAGCCGCGCAATCCGTAGAAGATGATGTAGGCGTAGCACAGCAGGGGCAGCACGAAGGCGTGCTGTATGCCGATGTGATCGGCGAGTACGCCTTGCGCCAGCGGCACCAGCGCGCCGCCGACGATAGCCATGATCAGCAGGCTCGATGCTTTGCCGGTGAGTGGCCCCAGGCGTTCGATACCGAGTGCAAAGATGGTCGGGAACATGATCGAGTTGAACAGGCCGATCGCGATCACGCTGACCGCTGCCACGTGTCCATGCGTGAGCATGGTGGTGACGACGAGCACGCCTGCAATGGCGGCGAACAGAGCCAGCAGCTTGCGCGGGTTGACCCATACCAATAGCAGTGAACCGGCCAGGCGGCCGACCATCGCGCCACCCCAATACAGCGACACGTAATGCGCGGCGGCGCGCTCGCTCATGTGGCCGATGTCGGGCAGCGACAGATAGTTGACCATGAAGCTGCCGATGGAAACCTCGGCACCCACATAAAAGAAGATCGCCAGCACGCCGAACAGCACATGGGGAATGCGTAGTGCATCGAGCAACGTGTGGTGGGTTTTGTCAGCGCGTTCGGTGCTCTCACTGAGTACCGGCAAGCGGAATAGCCACACACCGCCAGCTAGCAATAACAGCAGCACACCAAGGCCGAGATAAGGCGTTTGCACCATCTCTGCCTGCTTTTGCCGGTAGTCGGCGAGGCGAGTCACGGTAGCGGCGGACAGCTGTGAACGAACCTGCTGCAGCTGCGCGGCCTGGGCGGCATCGAGGCGTGATGAGCTGAGTTTGTCCAGCGCGCTGGCTAGAGCTTCAGGCGACAAACTGTCGAGACGTTCCGGTGTTTGCGCGGCGAGTGTCGCGGCGAGTTTGTCGCCAGGTAGGGTGTCGAGCGTCTCGCCGAACTGTGCGGGAGATAACCGTCCCAGCGTGATGATCAGCGTATCGGTGGGCAGCGCATTCAACGTCGCGATCGAGGTTTGCCCCAGTGCGGCCGTGATGCGATCAGCGGGTGCCTGTTGCAGTGCCTGCAGCGCCTCGGTAGTCGATGCGTGATCCAGCGTAACAACTAGTGCGTGGGTCTCTGGTGCTTCACGCAGGCCGTCAGGAATCGACGAGGTTGCTGCGGAAAGAATCAGCAAACCACCAAACACCGGACCCAGCGTGGTGCCCAGCGAGTTCAGTGCCTGCGCCAAGGTCAGCCGACTGGAACTGGTGCGAGCCGGACCGAGCAGGGCGACGTAAGGGTTGGCAGCAACCTGTAGCACCGTGATGCCGGTAGCCAGCACGAAGAGTGCGCCGAGGAAAGCCGGATACAAATGGGACTCTGCGGCCGGCCAGAAACCGAAGGCACCTACCGCGGCGATCGCCAGCCCCGCTACGATGCCGAGCTTGTATCCCAGTGCTGCAACCAGACGACCCGCAGGCAACGACATAAGAAAGTACGCGCCGAAGAAGGTGAGCTGCACCAGCATCGCCTGGGCGTAATTCAGCTCGAACACTGTCTTCAAATGCGGAATCAGGATGTCGTTGAGGACGGTGAGAAAACCCCACATGAAAAAGATCGTGGAGCACGCGGCCATGGCCACCGGATAGTCGGTATAGCGAGCGGGGCCGGTTTGATCCGACGACGACACGTCGGGCCTGGTTGGGGCAGCAAAAGCCATGCGGATTCCTATTCCTGTGGTGAGGTGGTCATGCGACCGAGAGCGTGCAGCTGCTGGCGCGCACCACCAGTTGCACAGGAACGACGATGCGGCGAGTCACCGCCTGTGGATCGCGCAACCGTTCCAGGATGAGTTCCGCCGCCTGGCGACCGCGTGCGCGTGGTGCGACGGCCAGTGTGGTGAGCGGCGGTACGCCGAGAGCCGACTCGGCGATGTCGTCGAAGCCGGTGAGTGCAAAGTCGCGGCCCGGTTGTACGCCGCGCTGATGCAACCCCAACATCAGTCCCAGCGCCACCGCGTCGTTGTAGCAAACCGCTGCGGTGGGTGCGGGGTTATGGGTGAACAAGCTGGCGCATTCCGCCACGGCGTCCAGTCTGTTTGGCGCACATTCGATCTGCCAGTACGGCTCGATCGGCAAGCCGGCGGCATGCATTGCCTCGGCATAGCCACTACGACGTTGGCGACATGAGCTGGAGCTGAGATGGCCGCCGAAGAAGGCGATGCGCCGATGGCCCTGGGCGATCAGATGTTCGGTGGCCAGTCGCGCGCCGAGCTGGTTGTCCAGCATGAGCTGGTCCCAGTGCGCGTATTCAGGCAGCGCGCCGCCGAGTTCGCGATTGAACAACAGCAGGGGTGTGTATGTGCCTACGGAACTGAGGACTTGTGCCGCGTCACTGCCTTCGGCCGGCGACAGGATGAAAGCACCGGGGCCGTGCTCCATGAGCGTGCCAAGCACGGCTTGCTCGCGGGCAATCGATTCACCGGTGCTGCCGAGCAGGGTGACATAGCCGGCTTCGCCCAACGCCTCATCCACACCGGCGGCAAATTCGGCGAAGAACGGGTTCGCCAGGTCGTTCAGCACCAAGGCGATGCTGGATGACGTGCGTCGGCGCAGATTGGCTGCGGCACGGTTGTACACGTAGCCCTGGCGGCGCAATTCCTCTTCGACGCGCGCACGGGTGTGCTTGTTCACCAAGGGACTGCCGCGCAGCACGAGTGAAACCGTGGCGCGCGATACATCGCATCCTTTGGCGATATCGTTGAGGGTGATTTTATGGTGGGCGGGCGAGCTGTCTTTCATGGCGGCAGGCCTTTATTGGAACGATCCAAATTTATCTAAATGTCGCATTTTGCTATGCGGAATAGTTAGCGCAGTGCAGCATGCGAAGTTTCGCGAAAAGATGCTAGCGTTCAATTTAAACCGATCTAAATCCGCCAAGATAGGGGTGTTCCATGGTCCGTCAATGTCGCCGCTCGTGGCTACCAGCCCGGCTCTCTTTGTGCCAGCTGTCCTTATGTTTGTTGGCCCTGTCCCCCCTGCCTGGCATGGCGGCTGCCACGACGGCTACCGGGCATGCGGCGGAAGTTGACCCCCGTATTGGCACTGGCGGCGATGGTCACACCTTTCCCGGCGCTACGGTACCGTTTGGCATGATCCAGCTGTCGCCCGACACGGCCATGCCGGACTTCAAACATGCCTATAAGTGGGCTGCGGGCTACCAGTACGGCGATCAGAGCCTGCTAGGGTTCTCGCATACGCACTTTTCCGGTTCGGGCCATTCGGACCTCGGTGATGTGCTGGTGATGCCGATTTCCGGTGATGCAAAGCTGGAGCCGGGTGATCCGGCCAAGCCCGGTAGCGGCTACCGCTCACGCTTCAGTCACGACACCGAAGTGGAGCAGGCCGGCTACTACGCCGTGACGTTGAGCGACTACGGCATTCGCGCCGAGCTCACCACCGGACGCCGCGTGGGCTGGCATCGCTACACCTTCCCCACTGGCAAGCCGGCACACGTACTGCTGGATCTACGCCCGAGTATCTACGACTACGCAGGCAAGGTGCTGTGGGCCAACTTGCGCGTACACGTCGATGGCACGGTGACCGGCTGCCGCGAAACGCGTGGCTGGGCGCCGGGCCGTGAGCTTTGTTTCGCCATGCGTTTTTCGCAGCCGATGACCTCACGCGAGCTGTACAACCGCGAGACGGATGTGGTCTACAAGGGTTTTGCGGGGCCGGGTAACCAGCCGGAGGATCAGGATGCGCAGAACGGTCGCGCGTTGGTCGGCGTATTCGATTTCGGCGCACTGAAGCAGCCGTTGCTGGTGAAGGTGGCCATTTCCCCGGTGAATGAGGCGAATGCCATCGCCAACCTCGATCAAGATGGCCAGGGTTGGGATTTCGACGCGCGTCACGCCGAGGCGAAAGCAGCGTGGGACAAAGCGCTGTCGGTGATCGATGTGGCGGGTACACAGGATCAGCGGACCGGTTTCTACACCTCGCTCTATCACGCCATGCTGGCGCCCACATTGAGCATGGACGTCAACGGTGAATACCGTGGGCCGGATCATCAGGTGCATCACGCCGATGGCTTCGACTTCTATTCCAGTTGGTCGATGTGGGATGTCTATCGCGCGGAAGAGCCCTTGATGGTGCTGGTGCGCCCCGATCTCAGCACGCAATTCATCCGTTCGATCATCGCCGCGCAGCAAGCCAGCCCGTTCGGTATGTTGCCGGTGTGGGCGTACCAGGGGCTGGAGACGTGGTGCATGACCGGCTACCACGCCGTGGCGATCATTGCCGATGCCTACGTCAAAGGCGTGCGCGGTTTCGATGCCGACAAAGCGATGAAGGGGATGGTGTCCACCGCGACCTATGGCAATTACGGTGACCTCGCCGATTACATGAAGCTGGGCTACGTGCCGATCGACAAGGAAGTGGAAGGCGCATCCAAGACCCAGGAATATGCCTATGACGATTGGGCGATCGCGCAGATGGCGAAGGTCATGGGCAAGACGGGCATCGCCGCCACCTTCGAAAAGCGTGCCACCAACTGGCGCAACGTGTGGGATCCGAAGACCAGCTTCATGCGCGCGAAGTTGAGCAACGGCCAATTCCGCGAACCATTCGATCCGAATTTCGCCGGTTACGGCAGCGACTACACCGAGGCCAATGCGTGGCAGTACTCCTGGTACGTGCCGCAGGACGTGGCCGGGCTGATTCGCGCCTTTGGTGGCGATGCGAAGTTCACCGCCAAGCTCGATCAGGTATTCGATGCCAAGGTTGACCCGGCACAGTTCAAGGACGTCGAAGACATCACCGGCCTGATCGGCTGGTATGCGCACGGCAATGAGCCCAGCCATCACATCGCTTATCTCTATGACTATGCCGGCGCGCCGTGGAAGACGCAGCAACGGCTGAAGCAGATCATGGACAGCCAATACGCCACCCGGCCCGATGGCCTCGTCGGCAACGATGACCTGGGTCAGATGTCGGCGTGGTATGTGTTCACGGCACTGGGCTTTTATCCGGTGACACCGGCCAGTGATGAGTACGCCATCGGCCGGCCCTTCGTACCGAAAGCGTCCATCCACCTACCCAATGGCCACACCTTTACGGTGGTTGCCGATCATTTGGATGATGCGCATCCGTATGTGGGTTCGGTCACGCTCAACGGGAAACCGCTGGATCGCGTGTATCTGCATCACGCGGAGATTCTGGCGGGTGGTGAGTTGCGCTTTGTTATGCAGGCGGAGCCGAATCGCGATTGGGGGAAGGATGTCGCTGCGCGGCCGACGGCTACGAGTTCGTATGGGGAGTGACTGCGGTTGCTTTGTCATCGCTGATAGATAGGCGTTCGCGACATTAGTTTTCAGCTCGTCGTCGCTGCGTAGGCAGGGGCCCAGTGGCGTGGTCGCTCGGTTATTGCGTTATCGCCAGTGTGCCGCTTACGCAGCGGGCGTTTCGACCACCTGCCGGCGGCCGAGTCACCTTTCTTTGTTGGCCCAAAGAAACGTAACCCAAAGAAAGGGCCTTACGAGCTGGTAGCACGCCGTGGGATAGAAGCGTTGGAAGATTCGCGCAACCAGATAGTTCGCTACCC
>JBARCX010000039.1:0-4963 GCA_049794535.1 Rhodanobacter sp. | reverse complement strand
GACCGGGCTGGAAGAGCACATTCATTTCGATAAAGCATTCACCGCCTACGAGCAGCATGCCGATGGCGGCGTCACTGCACATTTTGCCGATGGTACGCAGGCGACGGCGGACTTGCTTGTAGGTGCCGACGGAGCACGTTCAAAAGTGCGCCGACAATTGCTTCCGCATGCACAGCTCGAAAACACCGGCATCGTCAGCATCGCAGCCAAGGTGCCGATGAGTGAGGCATCACGCGCGCTGCTGCCGGCGAAAGTGCTGGATGGCATCACACTCATCAACGCGCCGAAAGGCTTCGGCGGCATCGTGCATGTCATGGAATTTCCATGGAGTGCAGATGGTGTCAAGGAGGGCGTGGGCGGCAATGATGCCGAACTGCTTAAGCGCTGGCCGGGCCTTCTCTACGACAACAGTCGCGACTATCTGATGTGGGGCATCTGGGGCGCGTTGCGTAATTTTCCCGCTAACCCTAAGGCGCTTGGACAGCCGGCGATGCTCGCGCTAGCTACGGAGATCGCTGCGGGCTGGCATCCTGATCTGCGTGCATTAATCCGCGGGTCCGATCCCAGCACAGCGTTCACGGTCGACGTCCGAACATCGGTGCCGGTCGATGCGTGGCCCACTTCCAACGTCACCGTGCTTGGTGACGCCATACACCTGATGACGCCGGGGCGTGGCGTGGGTGCCAATACGGCGCTGCGCGATGCGGCGCTATTGGCCAAGCGATTGGGTGAGGCAAGACACAGCACACCCTTGGCGACCTACGATGCCATCGTGGGATACGAAGCCGAGATGCGGCGTTATGGATTTCACGCCGTGGCCGAATCGCGCAAGCAATTCGACGACAGCGGGGTGATCCATCGTCCGGTAGTCGGACGCATGGCTCTTAGCGCCATGCGTGCTGGTCTACGTGTAGTGAACAATGTGCCGTTGCTCAAGCGACGGATGATCAACGCAGAGAACGAATTTCGCGGTGCAGATCGCGCCGAGAATGTCTCAGAGCCTGTTGCGCATTGAGCGGCTCTAAGCAAGTCCAGCGATGATTCCCAGATAATGATCAGCTGAGGGTGTCGAAAGCCCGGCTTCCTTGGCTAGATCGTCCCATCGGCGCAAGCGCATGGCATCCTGCGCATGGGGCTCGCGCAAGAAGTGTTGCACTTCCTCCTCGTTGAAAATACCGCCTTGCAATCGCAGGCTACGTTTGGAATCGTCTGAAAGTTGATCTTCATACGTTGGGTCGATGGCGCACAAACAGCGCTTTGCATCGACATGCAAGCGAATCGGGTCAAGCACCGCTGCTGGCAGCACATCCTGCAAAAAGGGCTTCACTACATTCTGGTGGGCATCGTCTACGCCGCGTTGCGTTGGCGTAGCACCCTGGAAATTCAGCATATGACCCAGGTCATGCAGGAATGCGGCGGCGATAAGCTCGCTGCTTGCGCCATGGGTTTCGGCGAGTAATGCCGTTTGCAAGGCATGTTCGAGTTGTGTGACCGGCTCGCCGGTGTACATCACGTGCCCATGAAGGTCTAAAAGCTCGCGGATAACCTGCAGCTTGCTGTTCAACACCTTGCGATCCTTTATGAGTCTGCGTCGGCAAGTTGTACGCAGACCGTTTGACATGCCGGTGACACGGCATAGATCGCAGTGGCTGGCATGTCTACTTTGAATCACCCCGATGCCCCGCACTAGCCCGACTCGTCTCCAGCGATGTGTGCCAGTGCGGGGGCTTCGTCAAAGGATCAGTGACGGGTATCGTCCTTCTTCTTCATGCTTAATTCGCGCTCAAACTCGCGAACCTGTTTTTCGGCGACATCGTGAGCAACACCGTAGCGGTGTTCAACTCTGCCGGCCAGGTATTCCGCGCTGCCCTGGGAGACCTTCAGGTCATCATCGGTGAGCTTTCCCCAATGCTGCTTGATGTTCCCGGTGAGCTGTTTCCATTGATCCGTGATCATGTCTTGGTTCATGACGTTACCTCTTCAGATCGATGCCTGCACCAAGGGCGGATTGCTAAATATGCATGGTGCAATCATCGATTCGACCACGCAGGCTGTAAACGAGTCGTGCGAAGTTTGTGTATGTAAGTTGGCGACGTTCATGCCGATGAATCGATGTGTGATTCGTGCGCAACCTGCCTCCATCTGCGTGGAAAAGTCGCCATAAACATCATCAAAAAAGAGGCCAGAGATTTCTCTCTGGCCTCTTGGCGTTACCAAAACTCTATATTGTTCTCAACTTAACATGGCGTAAAACCCGGGTTTAGCCGCCTGAAGGCATCGCTGCAGATGCCGCACTCGCTGGTGCACTGGTTTTGTGTTGCTTGTGCGGCATCGAATGCGGTTTCGGGCGCTGATTCCGATACATCGCATCGGCAGTCTCTTTTTGTTCGGGCGACAGCACGGCGTACAGCGCGCTCCATGCGTTAGACAGATTCTTCATGCCGTCTGCATGCTCTTGGGCGAGCGCCGCATAGGACTTCATGGAATCATCGGCATTCATGGTCGAGAGCTTATCTGCGCGATCGCGAAAGGCTTGGCCGGTTTTCTGAGCGTTATCGCGTATGACTTGTGCATAGGCATTCCAGGGTGTTGACTGCGCATCGGTAATTTTCAGCTCGGCGTGCTGATCGGCGATGCGCTGCTCCACGTTATCCATGCGCTTTTGCGCGTGCGTTTTTGCGGCAGGCATGCTTGAGGAAGATGATGATGCCGGCGCGGTGGCCGCCTGCTGCGCCCAGGCGGACGTAGTGAAGAGGGCAAACGCAAACAACGTGGGCACAGCAACGTTACGAATGACGTTTTTCATATTTGGGTGCTCCGATTGACGGGATTAGATCGACGACGGCTCAGATAAAGCTAAGGCGGGTCGCGGTGCTTAATAGCCGTTATTCGGCGGCGGAGGCGGGTAGTTGTTGTCGTAATACACCACGCCCGGCGGTGGGGGCGGTGGCGGTGCGGTGGTGTAAACCACGCCCGGTGGTGGTGCTGCGTTGGAGTTGGCAATCGCAACACCGGCCACTACGCCTAGCAAGGCACCCGCGATAATTGCGCCACCGCCTACACCACCACCGCCACGGCGATAATCACGACCGTGATACCGGGGCGGTGGAGGCGGTGGGCGGCGATATCCGCCGCGGTTGTATTGCGCGAACGCGGGCATGGCCGATGCGGCGATGACGATTGCCATCACGGTTGTTGCGATCTGACGACACAAAGGAATGCGAGAGGTGCGAGACATCAACGTACCCTCCTGGTTACACCACGGTTACCGCATGCTTCGTTCAGCATCGGATGCATACGGAGTAATGAATCGGCACAGCGGCCAGGGCCATGAAAACAACGCGTGACATGCCACCCCGGTCGCCTTGGCACGAGTCTATGGCAAATTACGTACAGGTTGATTCAGCGGGTGCTGGCTCGTGTGGATTGGTTCATCCAGCCACCACCTCAATTTCACAAATGAGTGAAGGCCTGCAAATAAATCACGCGCAGTCTTATATCTAAGGCCGAGCCAGGCGACGGACGGGTAGCGGTTGTGAGCGATTGGCGACGAAGGTAGCAAACGGCAGCGAACACTCCGCTTTTGCTGGCTGTGATTCGTACAGCGTATTAAGCAACGATTCGCCGTAAATCAGCTCGAAGGGTTTTCCTGAAACGTAGTTCCACGCATCGCGCGTGTAGTCGCCGACAGCGACGATTTTTACCGCACTCGCATGATGATCGAGCATCCATCCATGCATTTCGCGCACGGTTCTGGCATCGATGTGTTGATGACGCCACTGTCTGCATTGAACCAGTGTGGTTCTACCGCCCTTATGCAGAATCAGGTCGACGCCGGTAAAGGTCTCTTCACGCCCTGATGGCTCCACGATATAGCCGCGGCGGCGAAAGGCTTCGCTGATGAGCTTTTCGAAATCGCCCCAGTTCATCGCGCACAGGTTTTCCAGCCCTTCCTGGATTTTCAGCCGGTGCATGCGTTGGCGTAATCCCATGCACGAGAGCAGGGCGCCGAACCAGCAGGTGCCGAGTAGCACCCATGCAAGCAGGGCGTGATCGTTGGTGCTCGTATGTATGTGGCCGGGAGCCAAAAGGGAGGCGTGGTTGGCTGTCATGTGCCAGCCGCTGCCATAGCGGGTAGCGGCATAGGCTATTAAGCCGAGCATGATGCCTACTGGCCAATGCATGACCAGAACTTGGTGAATGCGACCTGCCTTGTGCTTCGCCATCACTCCCCCGAGCTGCGAACATGGAACGACCATAGCGTGGACGTCATGGGATAACAGCGTGCAGTGCGGCATAAGGTCGCAACCCTGCTTGGCCGGGTATAAACCGCATAGCAGGGCCATTTTTCCTGGTTTGTATGGTGCGGTGGAGTCGAGCCTTATCCACCGTTACTGTGGCGTCGCACCATGTGTAGGGCCGGTACGTAGCGAGTTACGCAGAGCTTTTCGACGAATGTGCCTGGCGCGACGATGTGGGGGCGCTCCTAGATGAAGTCAGGAGGCCAATGAGTTGAGGCTGTCCAAATCGTGGGGCTTCGCGCGTCATAGGAGTGGCGGCGCATGGTGCCCGTCTCTAACGGAGAATCCCAATGATGCAGTACCTATTGATGCTTTATGCGGACGAGAGCGGTTGGGCCAAGTTGTCGAAGGCCGAACAAGAGCAGGGCGTTGCGGCCTACGGGGCCTACACACAAGCGCTGAAGACGGCAGGTGTATGGGTCGGGTCCAACCGTCTGAAAAATGTGGATACCGCCACCACGGTACGCCTGGTGGAAGGCAAATCGCAGGTGCTTGATGGCCCCTACGTGGAGACCAAGGAACAGTTAGGCGGTTTTTACCTCATCGAGGTGCCTGGGATGGACGAGGCCCTGGCATGGGCTGCACGTTGCCCGGGTGCAAGCCACGGCACGATTGAAGTGCGTCCCGTGTGGTGCGGGGCGGAATGAGTGGTGTGACACAGG
>JBARCX010000038.1:0-2818 GCA_049794535.1 Rhodanobacter sp. | reverse complement strand
GGAAAGTGCCTTAAATAACGGCACTTTCCCGATACCCCATCCGGCCCCATCTCTGGCAGGGCGTTTCTTACCCCCGCCAAACAATCGATAACTTCCGCATATATGAAAGCCGGTTAACCGGCCTTTTATAATGCGCACTGAAGACAATCGGTAAAATAAGTGGCGTTGCTTGCACGAAAGCGCTATTAATAATCGGGCCAACCAATTGGCATTCCACGGCTAAGGAGATTCATCATGAAGTTCACGCGTACCCTACTCGCCTCCGCGCTCGTCGCGCTGCTGGCGGCTTGCAGCAACGGCGCGCAGGATTCCGCGCAGGACGCTCAGAAGTCGGCTGACCAGGCTCAGCAGTCCGCTGACCAGGCCCAGCAGGCTGCTGCTGCACAGGCTCCGGCTGCGGCTTCCACCGCTGCTGCCCCGGCTGCTGCCCCGGCTTCCACCGCTGCTGCTCCGGCTGCCGCTCCGGCTTCCACCGCTGCTCAGCCCAGCGCTTCTGACGCCATGAAGAGCGCCGCTACCGATGCAGCTACTGCTGCCGGTAACGCCGCCGACAAGACCAAGGAAGCTGCAGACAAGGCTAAGGACGCAATGAAGGGTAACTAATCCCTTCTACGTGTGTCTTCGAAAACCGGCCGCTTTATGCGGCCGGTTTTTTTTGGCCTGCCAACACGAGGATCGGAACGGCCTGGGGAGTTATCATCTAGCGTTTGAATCCGTCGGCAGTCACGAACCATGAGCGTCATCGCCTCGCAGATCGATCCCCGTTCGCCCGAATTCCAGGCCAGTAGCGCGCAACTGCGCGCCGTCGTGGATGACCTGCATAAGGAGTTGGCACGTAGTGCCGAGGGCGGTGGCACGAAGGCCCGCGAAAAGCACACCGCGCGCGGCAAGTTGCTGCCACGCGAGCGCATCCGCGCCCTGCTCGATCCCGGCTCGCCCTTCCTCGAATTGTCGCCACTTGCCGCACACGGCATGTACGAAGATGCCGCACCTGCAGCTGGCGTCATTACGGGTATCGGTCGGGTCAACGGTACGGAAGTCGTGGTTGTTGCCAACGACGCCACCGTCAAGGGCGGCACGTATTTCCCGATGACGGTGAAAAAGCATCTGCGTGCGCAGGAAGTGGCGCTGGAAAACCGCCTGCCCTGCGTCTATCTGGTCGACTCCGGTGGTGCGTTTCTCCCGTTACAAGACGAAGTATTTCCAGACAAAGAGCACTTCGGTCGCATCTTCTACAACCAGGCACGCATGTCTGGCCTGGGCATTCCACAGATTGCCGTGGTGATGGGCTCGTGCACCGCCGGCGGTGCCTACGTACCGGCGATGAGCGACGAAACCATCATCGTGCGCGAACAGGGCACCATCTTCCTCGGTGGGCCACCTCTGGTGAAAGCTGCAACCGGTGAGGTGGTGGATGCCGAAACGCTCGGTGGCGCAGACGTCCATACGTCAATCTCGGGAGTGGCTGATCACTACGCCGAGAACGACGCGCATGCGTTATCGATCGCACGCGATATCGTCGCCAGCCTCAACCGCAAAAAAGACATCCCGCTCGCATTGCGTACGCCGGTCGAACCGCGTTACGCCGCTGAAGAACTGTACGGCGTGATCCCTCAGGACACCCGTCGCCCGTTCGATATCCGCGAGGTGATCGCGCGCATCGTCGACGGCTCCGAGTTCCACGAGTTCAAAGCGCGCTACGGCAAGACGCTGGTCACCGGCTTCGCGCACATCCACGGTTATCCGGTAGGCATCGTGGCGAACAACGGCATTTTATTCGCCGAATCCGCACTCAAGGGTGCGCACTTCATCGAACTGTGCAACCAACGCAACGTGCCACTGGTGTTCCTGCAGAACATCACCGGCTTCATGGTCGGCAAGAAATACGAACAAGCGGGCATCGCCAAAGATGGCGCGAAGATGGTTACGGCAGTGGCTTGCTCGCATGTACCGAAATTCACCGTGGTGATCGGCGGCAGTTTCGGTGCCGGCAACTATGCGATGTGTGGTCGCGCCTACGGTGCTCGCTTCTTGTGGATGTGGCCGAACGCGCGCATCAGCGTGATGGGCGGCGAACAGGCTTCCTCGGTGCTCGCTACCGTCAAGCGTGACGGCATCGAAGCCGCCGGCAAGACATGGAGTGCGGATGAAGAGGAAGCCTTCAAAGCACCCATCCGCGAACAGTACGAACGCCAGGGTCACCCGTATTACGCCAGCGCACGCCTATGGGATGACGGCATCATCGATCCCGCCGACACACGCCGCGTACTCGGCCTGGCGATCTCCGCTTCGCTCAACGCACCCATCGAGCCACAGCGTTACGGCGTGTTCCGCATGTGATTGCGTTGACGTAACGTTGACGTTCACTAAATCGTGACGAAGCCGCACGCTGCGTAAACGCGTGCGGTACTGCCATCCGATCGAAAGATCCATGTCATCGACCGACGCTCTTATCAGCGCTTCGGTTGTGGCACATGTGTGCCTGTTAAAGGGGAACACCGGATCACCCGGACAACCGAAGCCGCTCAGGGAAGGCGGAAGCCAGACATCGCATGGACACGCGCTTCGCTGTTTCCTACATAGACACAGGAACAAGTCATGAGAAATCGTTGCGGGTTATCCGTCCTTAGCAAAACCGTACTTTCCGCTGCATTGCTCTGCACCGGCGCGTTCGGCATCACCACACAAGCCTTCGCCCAAACCACCACGCAGACGCTTGTCATCGAGCCAGACCAGGGGCTGACCTCGATCTACAACCTGATTTCATCGGCCAAATCCACCATCGACATGACCATGTACGAGCTGGTGGATACCACCG
>JBARCX010000037.1:0-14685 GCA_049794535.1 Rhodanobacter sp. | reverse complement strand
AGTCCTCGTTTACCGTCAGTAGGCGCGCACGCTCGTCGCTGATATCGGTCTTCGATGCCTGATGGCTATCCCAGGTTGCGGTGAGCAAATCAAGCTCATTGCGCACATTGGCCAACTTCGCTGCGTCACTGATCTGCCGCAACTTGATCTCGAGAATAGTGATCTTGTCGATCAGCTCGCCGTAGGACACCGGTACATGGATCAGGCTCATGGGAACTCCACTCGGAAACGATAAAACAATCGGCTAATGCGCCGGGAACGCCGCACATGATAGCTGCGGCGACTACCGGGCGTCGCCGCCGATGCGTTCATACACCGCATCGAAGAACGATTCCGGCAACACCGCATGCACCGGCACGCTCCACCAGTTCGGCTGTACGAAACCACTGCATTTGATCGCGTCCTTGCTCGTCATCAGCACAGGCAGGCCGTCATCGAAGCGCAAATCCGTGGGTGCAAACGCGTAATGGTCGGGAAACGGATGCTCAATCAGCTCGATCCCGAGCGCGCGCAGACTGTCGAAAAAGCGCTGCGGATTGCCGATAGCTGCCACCGCGTGCGCTCGCTTGCCGGCGAAAATAGCTAGATCCCGCTCACGGTCATCCAACAATGCACGCGCAACGCCGCCAGCCAGCTGCATCGGAATCTCTCCCGACATGGCGACGTCACCGTTACTAACTCTGAAATCGACCTGATTCAACCTGGCCAATGGCTCGCGCAACGGACCAGCGGGCAGTAGATGGCCGTTACCGAAACGGCGTGCGCCATCGATCACGCAGATCTCTACATCGCGAGCAAGGCGGTAATGTTGCAGACCATCGTCAGCGATCAGTACATCGCAGCCAGCATCAAGCAATAGCCGTGCTGCAGCCGGCCGATCACGCCCGACGGCCACGGCTGCGCCACTGGTGCGAATCAGGCAGGGTTCGTCACCTACCTGTGCCGGGTCAGGTGCATCGCCCAGCAAAACAGGATCACGCATGCTGCCGCCATAGCCGCGACTGACGACACCAGGCTTGCAACCTCGTGCGCGTAGCGCATCCACTAAAGCCAGGGTGAGCGGTGTCTTGCCCGTGCCACCCGCGGTGATATTGCCGACCACGATCACGGGTACCGGCAGCTTTTCGCTACGCAGCCAGCCAAGCCGATACAGAGCGCATCGAATACGCACGATCGCGCCATAAAGCACCGCCAACGGCCAGGTCCACCACGGCGAACGGCCTGCTCCGTACCAGCCTGCCACGAGCGTGTCGGCCAGGGTCATCGCCATGTGCTCAGTCAGCAGTGCCGGTCGTCGGCTGCTCGTGGAACTGCATGCGATGCAAGGCAGCGTAATGCCCGCCGAGCGCAATCAGCTCGGCATGCGTACCACGCTCTACGATGCGCCCCTGATCCATCACCGCAATCTGGTCAGCACCCTCAACGGTGGACAAGCGGTGGGCGATAACCAGCGTGGTGCGATTGCGCATCAGCTTCTGCAAAGCCTGCTGAATCAGACGCTCGGATTCGGTGTCGAGTGCACTGGTCGCTTCGTCCAGTACCAGAATGGGCGCGTTTTTCAGAATGGCGCGGGCGATGGCGATACGTTGACGCTGACCACCGGAGAGCATGTTGCCGCCCTGCCCGATATGGCTATGAATGCCTTGTGGCATGCGTTCGATAAATTCCATCGCGTTGGCTGCTTGGGCCGCTGCAACGATCTCTTGCTCCGTAGCTCCGACCAACTCGCCATAGGCGATGTTCTCAGCCACCGTGCCATCGAACAGCACAACGCTCTGCCCTACCCAGGCAATCTGCTGGCGCAAAGACGGCAGCGTATAGCTTTCGTAGTCCTGACCATCCAGCAAGATATGTCCCGCGGTAGGCGCATGAAAACGCGGCAAAAGGCTAACCAAACTGCTCTTGCCGCTGCCAGAGCGCCCCACCAATGCGGTTACCGTACCCGGCGCGCAATGCAGGTTGACACCACGTAATGCCTCAAAAGAATTGCGTGCATACACAAGACGCACGTCTTCAAAGCGCAGATCACCCTTGGCACGATTGAGCACATGGGTACCCACATCGACTTCAGGTGGCGTATCGATGATCTCGAACAAGTCTTCAGCAGCGGACATGCCGCCCTGAATATTGGATTGCACATTGGCGAGGCGTTTGAGTGACGGCAGCATGCCACCCATCGCAGTCAGCACTGCGATAAACACGCCGGCAGAAATCTTCTCGATCTCAGAGGGCCGGGTCGCCAGAAACACCATGCCTGCTAGCGCGAGTGCCGCGACTGTTTGAATTGCCGAACTCGCCTGGGCATTGGTGGCCGACACTTTCAGATTGAGGCGGCGTGTGCGATCCGTTACCTCGTCAAAGCGCGATGAGGCATGTCGCTGGCCACCATAGATGCGTATTTCCCGATGTGCCTCGACCGACTCTTCGACCGTGCCGGTTACCGAGCCCATCATGCTTTGAATGCGCCGACTGATAGAGCGGTAACGCCGGCTCACCACCGACGCAATCAGCATGATCAGAGGCACCATGATGAACAATGCCAACGTGAGGTAAGCGCTAGTGCTGAGCATGACGTACATCATGCCGACCACGGTGATGCCTTCGGTCACCACCACTTTCACTGAGTCAGTGGATGCGGATGCAACCTGCTCACTCGTATACGTGATGCGTGATATCTGGTGACCCGAATTTTCGGTACCGAAGAACGTTGCCGGCAAGCGCAGGTAAGAGGCGAATACATCGCGTTGAATCGACTGCACCACATTACGGCCGACGTAAGAAACGCCATAGCTGCTTGCGAACGTTCCCAAGCCACGCACCAGAAAAATCAGGACGATCCAGATGGGCATCCAGAAAATCAGGTACGGATCTTTCTTTGCAAACAACTCGTCGATCATCGGCGGGAGCAGTTTGGTGAAAGCCGCCAGGCCGCCGCCATCCACTGCCATGCCGATCAAGGCAATGACACCAACGACCCAAAAGCGCTTGGTATATCCCAGCAGACGCTTGTAGATCTGGCGGTTTTTTGCATCCCAAATCGCGGTTTTCTTACCGCTCATTGGCCTTTGTCCGATTGGCTCGGCGTCGTCGCAATCGACAGCTTGGTATAACCGAGCTGGCCAAGAGCATCCATCGCTGTCACCACGTTCTGATGGGCGGTCATCGCATCGGCGCGAATGGTCACCTGCTGCGTGCGGTCATCGCCGGCAACGCGAACGATCGCTTGCTTCAGGGGATCGACTCCTGAGCCCATTACCTCGTCGCTGCCCACATAAAAGTGGCCGTCACGATCCACCATCACCGTGATCGCAGGTGCCTGCATGTCGCGGTCTTCTGCGCTGGCCTGCGGCAGCGTTACCTGCAGTCGCGAATGCTCCACGAACGTCGTCGTGAGCACGAAGAACATCAGCAGGGTGAGCAGCACGTCGATCAACGGAATAACGTTGATTTCGAAGTCGTCACCGCGACGGTCGTTACCGATACGCATAGGTGATTAGCCTGCGCTCTGGCCGGTAGCCGTAGGTGTGCGACGCGGGCGCGCTGCAGCCACGGGTGTTACTGGTGTGAGGTCGTCGAGCAACACGGTGGCCTGCTTCTCCATCTCCACGCAATAACCGGCCACCTTGGAACGGAAATAGCGATGAAGCACATAGGCGGGAATCGCCACGGTCAAACCACTGGCCGTACAGATCAACGCTTCGCCAATACCGCCAGCCATCTTGGTGGGATCCGCCATGCCGCCTGCCATCACTTCCATGAACATGCGAATGAGGCCGATAACCGTGCCGAACAAGCCCAGCAGCGGCCCGATCAACGCAATCGTGCCGAGTGTATTCAGGTAGCGCTCCATCCGGTGCACCACGTGGCGACCGGTGTCCTCGATACGCTCTTTGATCAGCTCACGCGGACGATGGCGTACGGCAAGCGCCGAAGCCAGCAGCTCACCAAGGGGGGAGTCGTTAGCCAGCCGCTCCAGATGTGCGGGATCTAGTTGGTCCGAACGCGCCCATTCGCGCACCTCCTGACCAAGGCCAGGCGGGAGTACCGAACGGCGTCGTAGGGTCCAGCAACGCTCCAACACGATCGCCAGTGCGACCGCCGAACAAATCAGGATGGGCAACATCGCCCAACCGCCTGCCATCAGGATTTCCAGCACGCTCGACTCCCGCGTTTACCGCGTTACGAAGAGGCGCATCATAGCAGTCCCATCTACTCGTTCCGTGGCCCCCGTGGCACTTGCACAACCACCCTCGGAAACGGTGAAGCGGCGCTGATTCACTCACGCCAGTAGCGTGGCCAGCGCTGCCGCCAGGTGGCGGTAACGCGTGCCGGGGCATTGGCTGGAAAATCGACCGCAATCGCACCGCTGGTGGCCGTGTTCAGCACGGGCACGCCAGCTGCTGCGTAGCGTTGCAGCACCTCGGGGCGCGGATGTCCAAAGCGATTGCGCCAGCCCGCTGAGACCAACGCTAGTTCAGGTTGCACGGCGCCGATAAAGCCCGCGCTCGAGGAGGTTCTACTGCCGTGATGCGGCACCTGCAACACCGGCGCCGGACCGGGACCCAGCGCAGCTGCCACGGGTGGTTCGACCGCCATGCCAATGTCGCCCGTCAACAGCAAACGTCCACCCGCCCCCTCCACCAGAAGCACACAGGACCGGTCATTGTCCTTAGCCCCAGGCTGCGCCGTCGTCGGATTGAGCACGCGAAAGCGCACTCCGTCCCACTGCCATGCTTGCCCAGTCAGGCAAGGATCCATCGGCAAGGGCATGCGCTCTGGCTCGCCGGCATAGCGCCGCGCCTGCGGAAATGCTGCCGCCACAGCCCCGGCGCCACCGGCATGATCGTTATCGGCATGGCTCACCATCAGCATATCCAAGTCATCGATGCCTAACGCGTGCAACGAAGGGATCACGACCGCTTCGCCCAGATCGAACTCGGATGGAAAGCGCGCACCGGTGTCGTACACCAGCGCATGTCCGCGCGTGCGTACCACCACCGACAGCCCCTGCCCCACATCCAACATCCACGCCTGAAATGCGCCCGTAGCTGGCAAGGCCTCTGGTGGCCGCAGCAGCGGAAGGAATAGCAGTAAGCCAAATGCACGCCACGGTATGCCCCGTGGCATAAACAGCCATAAGGCCCCCAGTGTCGCCAGCAGCAACGCCCACAGCTGTACTTCGGGTAGATACCAATGCGCACCCGGCCAGTTCGCGATCCGTTCTAGCAGCCACCACTGGGCATGCATCAGATGTGCCGCTACCCACAGCACCGGTGTCGCCAACGGCGGACAAAGCAGCAACAGCAGCATGCCAAACAGCGCACACGGCACAATCACGAAACTGACAAACGGCACGGCAATGAGATTGGACAGCGCGCCGATCAACGATGACTCACCGAAGAACCACATGGTCAGTGGCAACAGCGACAGCGTCATCACCAACTGACCGGATGACAGCTCACGCAAGAATGCTCGCACACCCGATCCGCGCGTATCCAGACACAGCAACAGAAACCCCACGCCCACAAACGACAACCAAAAACCTGCCGCCAGTACCGCCAACGGATCGAACACCAGGATGGCAATCAGCGCTAACGCCAACGCATGTGCACCACTGCCATGACGGCGACTGCAACGCATGAGCGCAACCACACCGATCATCAACAGAGTACGTACGGTCGGCAGGCCGAATCCAGCGAGAGCGCCATAAGCCAGCGCCACGATCAGTGCAGCCGCCGCCTGTGCTTGGGGCCTCGGCAAACGCAAGGCCATGCCCGGCCATAACCAGTACAGCAACCAAGCTAGCCACACACCGAACACCGCCGCCACACCCACGTGGAACCCGGAGATCGCAATCAGATGGGATACGCCGTTGGCACGCGCCACCTGCCAATCCTGTTGGCTCAGGCCTCGCGTGTCGCCTACAGTGAATGCGCGCAGTAATGCTGCATCGTGGGGATCCGCCACACGCGTAACGATGTCATCCGCGATGCGATTGCGCAGGCCGTCCAAACAGAATGCGGATTGATCTAGCTGGGTATTGGCGGGGTTATCGCGCACATAGCCTACGGCGACGATGCCGCGCTCCAACGCGCTGCGTTCGCTATCGGCGCCACCGGGATCAATCAACCCGCGCGGCCGCCGTAGTCGCAACGTGAGGTGCAAGCGCGAGCACGGCGTCAACGCCGGTGCTTTGCCATACCAGGATAGTCGTAGCAGACCGTGTATTGGCACATCGTTACCAGCCAGCGTTGCTTGCTCCACGCGCAACTGAAAACTGGTGGCATCGGAACGGACCAGCGGCAAACCCGTGATACTTCCGACAACAGTGAAGTCCTGGCCTTCCAGCGCGCGCGGCAAACGGGCGTCCATTGCCGCGCTGCCGCACCATGCGGCCCAGGCAAAGCCAAGTAGCAACGGCACGACCGAACGCATACGTGGCCAACACCAACCACATAGCAAGGCGAGCCCGGCCAGCACGCTCATACTCCAGCGTGGAGGCAATACCGGCAGCCATTGCACCACCGACACGCCGACCAGCAACGCTAGCCCGGCGCCGATCGCTCCAGGCCACTCGCCCCCTGGCCATTCACTTCTTCGCGCCATCCATGCGCCCTATTGCCTCGTGATCCGTCAAACCTAGCGCAGCGAAGGTGAAAAGCCTGTAGGAGTCCTGCTACAGGCTTCAATTCACCTTGAAGTAGGCCATGCGTTAGGCACGCGGTCGATCACGCAACTCGCCGTTATGCAGCTCAAGTGTGCGATCCATCTTCGCTGCCAACCGTGAATCGTGGGTCACCAGGATGAAGCTGGTACCGATCTCGCGATTGAGCTCCAGCATCAACTCGTAGACCTGTGCCGCGTTGCCTTCATCGAGATTACCAGTGGGCTCGTCACCGAGCACACAGGCCGGCTTCGTGACCAATGCACGTGCGACAGCGCAGCGCTGACGTTCGCCACCGGAAAGCTCCGATGGCTTGTGATGCGTGCGCTGACCCAGTCCCACACGCTCCAACAAGGCGGCCGCCTGCTTCTGCGCTTCAGCGATACCCGTGCCACGAATCAGCAATGGCATGCACACGTTTTCCAGTGCCGTGAACTCAGGCAATAGGTGGTGAAACTGGTAGATAAAGCCGAGCGAACGGTTGCGTACCCGACCACGCTCGGCATCGGACAGTTTCGACAACGTGCGCCCTTCCACCTCCACCTCACCACGAGTGAGCGTGTCCAGACCGCCAATGATGTGCAGCAGCGTGCTCTTGCCTGAGCCGGAGGCACCCACGATAGCCAACGTCTCGCCCCGCTTGAGGGTGAAATTGACATCGCTCAGCACACCGGTGCGCAGGTCGCCATCTTCATAGACTTTGGCGATATGGCTGGCGCATAAAATAATGTCGGAAGCAGTCGTCATGGGCTTACTCATAGCGCAACGCCTGCGCCGGCTGCGTGCGCGAAGCGCGCCACGCGGGATAAAGGGTGGCCAGCAGCGAGAAAGCAAAGGTGATCAATGCCACCCAGCCCACGTCGTGCCAATCCAGTCTGCTGGGTACTTCGCTGATGTAATAAACATCCGGTGACAGGAATTGCACGTGGAAGATCTTCTGGATCCAGTTGACGATGACTGGCAACTTCCACGACAGCAGCGAGCCGAAACCCACGCCACAAGCGATACCGACAAAACCCACCAGCACGCCCTGCACCATGAACATACCCATGATGCTTCGCGGTGTAGCACCCAGTGTGCGCAGGATCGCGATATCGGCCTGCTTGTCGGTCACCAACATCATCAACATCGAGATCAGATTGATTACCGCAACCAGGATGATTAGCGAGAGGATGATGAACATCACTTTCTTCTCCATCGAGATCGCAGAGAAGAAATTGGCATTGCTGTCCATCCACGTCTGTACGCGATAGACCTGATCCAGCTTATCCGCCAGCTCGCTCGCTACCGGACGAGCGTTCCACATATCGTCCAGCTTCAGACGAATACCTGTTGGACCGGTGATACTTTTGAGCCGCTCAGCATCACTCATGTTGATCAGGGCAAGATTCGCGTCGTAATCATGCATGCCCAGCGAGAAGATGCCGGTGACATGGAACCGACGCGGCATAGGCATCGCACCAAGCGGCCCTCCGCTACGCAACTGCGGGGTCAGCATGATGACGCTATCGCCCACTGACACACCGAGTTGCATGGCCAATTCGTTGCCAAGCACGATGTTCCAGCTACCCGGAGCCAGGGTGTCGAAGCCACCGGAAACCATGTGTGTATTGAAATTGGATACCTGCGGCTCGAGGCTGGGTTCAATGCCACGCGCCATACCACCGGTGGAAGCACGCCCAAGGAAAAATGCCTCGACATCCACATAGGGCGCCGCACCCTTGACGTGTGAATTGGTTTGCGCGACCTGTAAGGCACGCTGCCAATCAGTGATGCCGGAATCATCGAGGCTCGACACCGTCGCATCGGACACCGCACCAAGAATACGCGTGCTCAGCTGGTAGTCGAAGCCGTTCATCACCGACATCACGGTGATCAGCGCCATCACGCTGACGGTGATGCATATGATCGATACGGTGGAAATGAAAGAGATGAATTGGTTGCGCCGCTTGGCACGGGTGTAGCGCAGGCCAATAAAAAGCTCGAGCGGTCGAAACATGGGCGGGTCGCTTGTGAAAGGTCGGTGGGCTGCCGCCCGGACATGCAGAGGGTGGCCGATGATCAGGGCATTCCTGAGACCGCGCCGCGGCGGCAGAGTGCCTGATGCATCACGAAGTGGCAACGATGACAGCAGTTCAAGGCTTAGACACTGGCACGTCTACCGGCATGGCGGCAAGCCGCATGCGCAGGCGCCGCCGGATATCCGCGTCACTATTGTCCGGTCCCAGCAGTAACACCGCCGCACTACGTTCGGCGGTAACCAACCGCAATAAGACGAATTCACCCCATACCCGGAACGAAGCCAGGCTCGCTGGCTGGTCTTCACCATCCGCCCGATGCAGGCTCCAGGCACCATCGCCCGCCCAGCCAGCGGCGGTCACTGGGCTATCCGACTTACGCACTACGTACAGCCAGCACGCCCCCACCAACAGCATCAACAGGGCTTTTAGCCACAAAGATAAACCGCAGAGAAGAATGGCACCGACGGCTAGCAGGGTTATCAGTAACCGCATGCGCAACGGCAGGCGCGAGACCCGGTACTCAAAGCCGATGGCGGGTGCGGATGTCATCAATAATCGCCTGCCAGTCAGCACGTGGCGCCAGCGCATGGCCCATCACCCAATCCCATAGATCGGGGTCTTGCACGTCGAGCAGTTCATCGAAGGCTTGCCGCTGCGACTCATCGGCCGAAGCAAAGCGCTCGTCCAGCCAGCCGCCAAACAGTGCATCGAGCTCGCGGGTACCTCGACGGGTACGCCAGCGCAGGCGTTTGATGCGGGCTTCGTCCATGGTTGAGCAGAGTTCGGGAAAGTGTGTTCAGTCTAGGGCTATCCGTGGCCCGGAAAAACATCGGGCTGCACAAGGCAGCCCGATGCAGTCAGGTACGTGCGCTACGCCTCAGGGCGAGCGACGCTCCACGATCAGCTTTTTGATTTCCGCAATCGCCTTGGCCGGGTTCAGACCCTTGGGGCACGTGCGTGCACAGTTCATGATGGTGTGGCAGCGATACAGCTTGAACGGATCTTCCAGATCGTCCAGACGCGCACCGGTGTCCTCATCGCGGCTGTCCACAATCCAGCGATAAGCCTGCAGCAGGATCGCCGGACCAAGGTACTTGTCGCCATTCCACCAATAGCTTGGGCAGCTGGTCGAGCAGCATGCGCAGAGGATGCACTCATACAGGCCATCGAGCTTCTTGCGGTCTTCCGGCGACTGCAAGCGCTCTTTGTCGGCCGGCGCGGGGCTCTGCGTACGCAGCCAGGGCTTGATCGAGGCGAACTGCGCATAGAAGTGCGTCAGATCTGGCACCAGATCCTTCACCACCTGCATGTGCGGCAGCGGATAGATCTTCACGTCACCGGCAGCGCACTCTTCAATGGCACGGGTGCAGGCGAGCGTGTTGGTGCCGTCAATATTCATCGCGCACGAACCACAGATACCCTCGCGGCAGGAGCGGCGAAGCGTCAGTGTGGGATCGATCTCGTTCTTGATCTTCAGCAGCGCGTCCAAAACCATTGGACCGCATGCCGCCAGATCGACCTCGTAGCTGTCGATGCGCGGATTCTGGCCGTCGTCCGGCGACCAGCGATAGATGCGGAACGTGCGCGGCTTCTTCGCATCTTTCGCCGGGTAATGCTTGCCCGGCTGGATTTTGGAATTCTTGGGTAGCGTGAACTCTGCCACGGTTGCCTCTCCAGTCGGTAACTTAGTAAACGCGCTTTTTCGGCGGCACAACCTCAACCTCATCGGTCAAGGTGTACATATGCACCGGGCGGAAGTCGAAGCTGGTCTTGCCTGCCTCGTCGACCTTTACCATTGTGTGCTTCATCCATTCGTGGTCGTTACGATCGGGGAAATCCTCGCGCGCATGACCACCACGGCTTTCTTCACGCTGCTCAGCTGAATGCATGGTGGCAACAGCCTGATCCAGCAGGTTGGCCAGCTCCAGCGTTTCGATCAGGTCGGAGTTCCATACCATCGAGCGATCGCTGACGTGGACATCCTTGAACGCCTCGCGCACAGCGGAGATCTTCTCCGAGCCTTCCTTCAGCGTGGTGCCCGTGCGGAACACAGCGGCATCACTCTGCATGATGCGCTGCATCTCCAGGCGGAGCTGCGCGGTCGGCTTGCTGCCGTTGGCGTTGCGCAAGCCATCGAAGCGAGCCAATGCCTTGTCCAGAATGCTGGCCGGCAAATCTTTGTGCGCTGTATCCGGCTTGATCAGTTCAGCGCAGCGATGCGAGACCGCGCGGCCGAACACGACCAGATCAAGCAGTGAGTTGGAACCGAGACGATTCGCGCCATGCACCGACACGCAAGCCGCTTCACCAATGGCGAACAGGCCCGGCACGACTGCATCGACATCGTCACCCTTCTTCTGCACGACTTCGCCGTGATAGTTGGTGGGGATGCCGCCCATGTTGTAGTGCACCGTCGGAATGACCGGGATCGGCTCCTTGGTCACGTCCACACCAGCGAAGATGCGCGCTGATTCAGCGATACCCGGCAAGCGCTCGTGAATAACGTCCGCGCCCAGATGCATCAAGTTGATGTAGATATGATCTTTCTGCTCGCCGACGCCGCGGCCTTCGCGGATTTCCATCGTCATCGCACGGCTGACCACGTCACGCGAGGCCAGATCCTTCGCATTCGGTGCATAGCGCTCCATGAAGCGCTCACCGTTCGAGTTGGTCAGGTAACCACCCTCACCACGAACACCCTCGGTGATCAAGCAGCCGGCACCATAGATACCCGTCGGATGGAACTGCACAAACTCCATATCCTGCATCGCAAGGCCCGCACGCAGCACCATGCCGCCGCCGTCGCCGGTGCAGGTGTGTGCTGACGTGGCGCTGAAGTAGGCGCGGCCGTAGCCGCCCGTCGCCATCACCACCGCGTGGCCGCGGAAGAAATGCAGGGTGCCCTCATTCATGTCGAGCGCGAGCACACCTTGGCAGACGCCTTCTTCATTGAAGATCAGGTCAATCGCGAAGTATTCGATGAAGAACGTGGCGTCATGTGCCAGCGCCTGCTGATACAGCGTATGCAGGATCGCGTGACCGGTACGGTCAGCCGCAGCGCAAGTGCGCTGTGCGGTGCCCTTACCGTAATGCGTGGTCATACCGCCGAACGGGCGCTGATAGATCTTGCCCTCTTCCGTACGGGAGAACGGCACGCCGTAGTGTTCCAGCTCGATGATCGAAGGAATGGCCTCACGGCACATGTACTCGATCGCGTCCTGGTCACCGAGCCAGTCGGAACCCTTGACGGTGTCATAGAAGTGGAAACGCCAGTCGTCCTCGCCCATATTGCCCAGTGCGGCGGCGATGCCGCCTTGCGCTGCCACGGTGTGCGAGCGGGTCGGGAATACTTTAGTGATGCAGGCGGCCTTAAGGCCCTTCTCGGCCAGGCCGAAAGTGGCGCGCAGACCCGCGCCACCGGCGCCGACCACGATCACGTCGTACTTATGCTGTTGGACTTTGTAGGCTTCCATCGATTCAGCTTCCGGCGTCTTATGGGGTCAGCGCGATGCGCAACACGGCCAGCACGCTAGCAAGCGTGCCCAGCACCGCGAGGAACTTGATCAACACCATCGTGGCCACTTCTTTCCAGCGAGTGTGCACGTAGTCCTCGATTACCACCTGAAGGCCCAGCGTGGCATGCCAGAACACAGTGATCACGAACGCAATCAACAGGATGGCATTCCAGGGCTTGGCCACAGCCGCATGGGCAGTAGCGTAATCGGCATGCATCAGGCAGAGCACGGTGATCACGAACCACAGGCCGAGCAAGACCAGGGCGGCAGCAGTGACACGCTGTGTCCACCAATGGCCAACGCCGGACTGCGCCGAGCCGAGGCCACGCGCGCGCTTCAGCGGATTCTGCAGATCTTTCGCGCTCATGCGGCACCCCCGGCAGTCAGTACATACGCCCAGACGACGATGGTGAGCACGATGCTGGCGATGATCGACAGCCAGCTTGAACGTACGAACTGAGGAATGGCGTAACCGGCACCACTGTCCTGCACCAGATGGCGGATGCCGTTGCACAGGTGATAGAACAGTGCCCAGCTCCAACCGATCAGCAAGATCATGCCGACTGGACTGCCAACGCAGACCTTGAATTGATTGAAGTAATCCTCGCCGGCAGCCAGCGAGAGCAGGCCCCACAGCACCAGCAAGGTGCCAACGGCCAGCGCGATGCCTGTAGCGCGATGCAGGATGGAGGTCATCATCTGCACTTGCCACTTATATATCTGCAGATGAGGAGAGAGCGGTCGTCGCGTGTCTGCCATGGCGGCTATCCTGGGTGGAATCGCTAATGCCCTTGCCGCCTCCACTCCTGACACCTTCCGATCGACGTTGTGCGCCGATCGGCAGATCAGAAGTCGATACAGCGCCCGTTCTTTTCCCAATCGCCGTAGCGCGTGGGATCCGGTGCCGGCTGTTCGACCGAAATCTTGTCGGGCACCGACGCAGCGGGCACGGCAGCACGTTCCGCTTCAGCGGCTCCGGGCTTGATCTCAGTTTGGGAGGAGGTATCGGACATGGTTTTAGTAAGCCGCGAAAGCGTAATACTTGCGGCAATGCGGCACAACCTTTGACATGTGCCACCAAGTGTTGCACCGCCACCCCTAGAGAGCCTGCTCCATGCCTCGTAAGGGCAACGTGGAGACATTAGAACGACTCCAAGGCGCTTGTGCATCGCAATGATCGCCCACATCTCACATCGCTACGCCCGATCAATCATGCCTGATCCCACCATGCCGACATCTCACCCTGCCGAAATCGTGCTGATCGACGGTCCCGACGCCGTTGCATTCGCACAATCCCAATTCAGCAGCAATGTCACGTCGCTGGCAAATGGTCATTGGCAATTCAGTGCATGGCTGGATGCGCAAGGACGTGTGCGCACGCTCTTCCATCTTGCACGCCTGAACGACGAGCACCTTGTACTGCTATTGCGTGGAGGCAATGCCGCGACGATGGCAGATGCACTGCGGCGCTTCGTGTTTCGTTCACGCGTATCACTTGATGCACCAGCGTCATGGATGCTCGGCACCGGCCCGTCTCAACCACTGAACACGGTCGACACCAACTCATCAACCGTCCGTCTCGGTTGCGACACACACAGCATGCTGCTGGGCACGAACGTGATCGGCGACGATGCATGGCGCCAGCCACAATTGCATAGCGGCTGGCCCTGGTTGCCACCAACCGCACTGGATGAACTCCTGCCGCCAGCGCTCTCGCTGCATCGACTACAAGCTGTTGCTATCGACAAGGGCTGCTATCCCGGCCAGGAAATTGTCGCTCGCATGCACTATCGCGGCGGACATAAGCGACACATGCATCACGTCTTGTTGTCGCAACACGTAGATGCCGGCGCCGTGTTGCGTCACGGTGATCGTGAACTTGCTCGCGTGCTCGATGTAACAACGCAAGAAAATAATTTCGTCGAGGCACTTGTCGTGATGCAGGACGACATTGCATCACAGGTTGCACAAGGCGTCGCAAATGTCACTGACAACGGCATTCGTATTGATTTGCGCACGAGTTGGCCGGCATGAAATTCAAACGCGTAACGAACGCATAAATAAATCGATGACGTTGTCAAGTTAACGTGAGTGAAATGTGAATCAACCGACTCAGGCACTTGCCATCGGCAAAAAGCGCCACTAGTCTCCGCCAATCATTCACGGCAGCCCCAGGCCCAAGGGCGCCGATATACGCGACGAACCGGAAGGGTCCGGATCAGCGCGACCTGGCAGAACATCGCCAGATGGAACATCCGCCATATGTGCGGAGCAGTTGCAGGCAACGAGGTTGTAGCGACCTCTGCAGCGCCTTAGCAGCACCCTTCTCGATCGGCATGAGGATCAGCCGATTGAACCGCCACAATCCCGTGGCAAAGCACTCGGCCACAAGTTTCGGCTCGAAGTGATCAATCCAAGTGGAACGGCCTGCCCGCCCGTCCACTGCAACGGCGTCATCAGGTTTGCAGTCTGCCTGATTACGTAC
>JBARCX010000036.1:0-3295 GCA_049794535.1 Rhodanobacter sp. | reverse complement strand
CGCTAATATGCCCATACTTGGGTGATGCCAGCTGAGTGATGGTGGCATTCATCGGGCGCGTCGCTAAAGTGTAGTCGTCGACGCGTAAATTTATATCTTTAAATATCGAAAGCCTAATGCGTTACTAGAGACGGTAGGAGGTATTCATCATGGGTGTTCCCGTAAGCGTTTTAACGAGCCCCGACGTGTTAGTCCACAACAAGATGATTGTTCGTTCGTTTTACGACTCTGCGATACGAGGTGACGTTAAAATCTTCCAGAGCTACCTCCATACGAATTTCTCGTATTGCGCTCCGAAGTACTTGCCGTGGGGTGGCGTCACAAACACCCCTGAGAGGTATTTGAACTTCATCTTTCCTCAGATTTCAAAAGTGATTGACTTCAATCGATTTTCTTACGAAAGCGTTACCGCGGAGAGCGACCGCGTCGTAGCGTTGTTTAAAGTCGGTGTGATAGGCCGCGCGGAAGTTATCGAAATATCCGAGCACTGGGTTATCGAAAATGGAAAAGCGTGCTCAGTTTGGAATGCGTACTTCGAACCTATTCCACTATTGGAAGAAATCTTACGTAATAAGATGCCGATCTAATAGTTGAACGTTAGAAGGGGCTCCGCTAAGCGTAAGTATTTGACCATATGTTGCTTATCCGACGTCCACCCGCCTTCAGTAGCGGTTGGCTCTAGAGCCCGGTAGTTCTGAAAACGCTTCTTCACGTCCAATCTCCTTGCGTTATGGGATCGGACTCTAAAGCCTTGCACTACTCAGAGCAGGGGCGTCGTATCAAGAAAAACGATAAAATCATTCAAGTAGTCACTGGGTTTACGCCTAACCTTCAGATGAGTCTGCTAAGCATCGATGGGTAGACGGCGGCGTCTATTGTCATGCTAATTATTGCACTGAAGAAAAGTCCGCTCCATTCATTCGCATAGATGTCATGCAAGGTAGAGATCGTGCGGAGATCCGAAAATTATGCGCTGCGGTATACCTAGTAGGTATCATCGCTTTTGGGATCCCAGTTGTCGACTTCACGTTCAACAGTTGGCCTACGCGGACCATTGGACTCTGCATACTTGTCACGTATGCGTGAAGGATGTCCGGTCGATGCAGGATGCACAAGGTGAGCTGCATGCCGTGCGCGTCAATCGTCGACTGAAGTCGACGTTAGGCGAAATGCTGCGTAATGCTTCCCTAGCCGGCCTGAGCATCATTGCCCTCCATGCCATCTGGCACATCTCCAATGACTTGCGCTAAGGACGTCCGAAGGTAGTGCTACGGGCCTATTCGATAGCGGACACTGGCATCTATGCGGTGATGCATCAATGTCGATTGATGCGGCTGCGCGTGCGTGCCTTCGTGGACTTCCTGGTTGAGCAGTTTGAGCGGCCGCCGTGGGAACACGTGCAAGCCGCTCATACGAAAATCACGCAGGCTAGCTACATCCAGCGACTAGGACTGGCCGGTCGGGTGCAGCGAAAAAATAGCAAACTGTGGGTGCGTGCTCGTCCATTCATGCAGCACCTGCCAGCCCGCAATATTGGCCAGACGGCTGAACGTAGAATGGGTGAATTTATGGGAATTCTCGGTATGAATCGACTCGCCTTTCTTGAAGTGGAAGGTATTCCCAGCGATGTCGATGACCTGGTCTTTTTGACTCAAAAGATGCATCTCGATCCGTTGCTTCTCATCGTTCCAGATCGCCTGGTGATCAAAGGTGGAGGGATCGATATTTCCTCCAAGTTCGCGGTTGATGCGCAATAGAAGGTTCTTGTTGAATTGCGCTGTGACACCACCAGCATCATTGTACGCCGCCAGTAAGGTATCGCGGTCCTTTACCAGGTCGACGCCGACGATCAATTGCGACTTGGGCCCAAGGGTCATCTTCAGACGGCGAAGAAGATTCGTCGCCTCATCGTGGGCGAAATTACCGATCGTTGAACCCGGGAAGAAACCGACGACAGGCCGTTTAGCGAGTGCCGCTGGGATCAGGATCGCTTGGGTAAAATCGCCTGTGATAGGTGTAATTTCTAATTCTGGGTACGCAACCTCCAAACTCCTGGCTGCCTTGGCCAGTGCATCGTGACTGATATCAATGGGCACGTAAGCACTAATCTGCGGCGCGTTGTCGAGAACAATCCTGGTCTTTTCGCTCGCACCGCTTCCTAGTTCCAGGAGGACGGCGTCCGGTGGAATCGTGGCCGCCAATGATTGTGCGATATCTTTGAGTAAGGCTGTCTCTGTGCGCGTCGGATAGTACTCGGGTGTGATGCAAATGGCCTCGAATAATTCAGATCCACTGGCGTCGTAGAAATACTTGGGAGAAAGCGCTTTCGTTTTTGCCGAAAGACCCGCCAATACATCCTTGCGAAAATCATTCGTTTCCGATGCGAACGCCTCAGTCTCCCGCCGAAGGTCACGAGCTAGCCGGACACCTGAGAACATCCAACGCTGGTCGGGACGATAAAAGTTACGATAGCTTGGTCGGCTGTGGCCTGGGGGAGTAACGTTGGCACCACCGCGTAGCACCATCTGCCCAGACATGAACTTGCCGTTGTACTCGCCGATCGCATCCGTCGTTGCTCGGAAGCCGGGGTAGGGACTATAAGCACTTTGAGTCCATTGCCAAGCTTGATCGTACAGTTGGGCCATTGCACCTAGGCCGGCGGCATGCTCCCATTCTTCTTCAGTGGGAAGGCGCTCGCCACGCCACTGGGCAAACGCTGCGGCCTCGTAATAGCTCACATGAGTAACCGGGGCGTGTAAGTCCACCGGCTTCATGCTTTTCAGCGTCATGTGCTTCCAGTCGCCTTCGTCATGCTCCCAATACATCGGCGCCTCCCAATCATTGGCGCGCACTGCATCCCAACCATCGGACAACCAATATTCGGCACGCTGATAGCCACCCGCTTCGATAAATGCGATCCACTCGCCATTGGTCACGAGATGTTCGCCAATCTCGTAGGGTTCCAGCCAGACCTTGTGCGCAGGCCCTTCGTTGTCAAACGAGAATCGCTCGGCGTGTGCACCTATCGGAATGAGACCACCTTCCACGCGCTTGAATTGGCGCGGCAAGTTGGCGAAAGACGAATCTGGCCAATGCTTGTCGTACGTCGGGCGAAGTGGCGACTGCGCAAACAAATGCAGGATGTCCATCAGGATAAGCTCCTGGTGCTGCTCCTCATGCGCAATGCCTAGCAGAATCATCGATGAATGGGCGAATGCGTCACCGGACAGCAGCCATTCGCACATGTGGTAGTCCACGTACATGCGATAGGCCTGAACCTCGGCGAGCGTAGGCC
>JBARCX010000035.1:0-1655 GCA_049794535.1 Rhodanobacter sp. | reverse complement strand
GCCGGTGATATTGATCGGCGCCTCGGCAACATCCAGCGTGAAGTCGGTGCCGCTCAACACGGTCGGTTGCCCGGGACTGGTCAACGCCCAGACCGGTGACGTACGCAGCAGACCCAAGCCAACGGCTGCACTACCTAGGGCCACGCCTTGAACAAAACGCCGCCGTGACAAATCTGTCACGGGCGCGGGAAGCATCTTCATGGTGTCTCTCTCACAACAGGAGATATCGAATCGGCTGATACAGCCACTCGTCGCGATCGCAAAATGCGCGATCGCGAGCGAAGCTCATCGAAAACGAGTGAGAGTTAGACGTTGGGTGGTCGAAGCGGAGGCGCAGTATCCAGCGATGGTGCATGGATCCGCAACGGACGGCCATAAGCAGCACGCATGGCCAACCTGGTAACAACATGGAGGGATGTTGGTGTAAGCACGGTGCCGCACATGGCATCACAAGCGCAGTGATGAACAGTGTGATCACTGCAGCCACTATGATGATGGTTAGCCGCAGCGGGATCGCAAGATGAGGCAACTACAACGGCATGGTGATCGTGCCCACCGACCGATGTCGCCGTCATCTGCATGCCTTGCATGGCAGGCAGATGTGCCCCATCCAGCATGTTGAGCGGCGCGGCAATTAGCGAATTGACCACCAGCATCAGCCACGCAAGCACACTCATCGCGCAAAGGCGGCGTGAGCGGGCTAAATAGCGTAGCGATAGAATCATGCGCTGAGCTTAGCTGTCGGCACCCCGCCATCTCAACTCTGGAGCAGGGTTCAAGCCACTCGCGGTGTTTCAGAAGCAGATGCAGCACGTCCAGATAAACAGTGGCACATCCTTGTGCATGGATTCTCCCAATGACTCTGTAGATCACAGCACGAGCAGCTTTAACTCAATAAAGGAAACGTGGAAGCCTTTGATGTGCCCTTTAAAGTCAACCTGCTCGCGCCATGACAGCGTGGTTTGGCATGCCCTTGACCATGGTCATTTGCATCGTCCAAAACTGTGCCCATAGATCGCAGTAGCGCAGACATAGCTCCCTCACGCGCACATATTGATCGGGCGTAATGGCCTGTGTAAGGGCCAGCCACAAATCGTTCTCATGATCGTCATCGGCCGCTTCCGCCGTCTTGTCTTCGCTGACGCCATGCACAAAGTAGTAGCCATCACTCACGTCAATGCCCAGCGCTCGTGTCGCCTCGCGTAGTGGCGGGCTGAAAAGAATGACCTCTTCTTCGACGGCAGCCAGCAACACGGTGACATCAAGATAGCTACCGTAACTGAGCTCCAGGAACTCACGCACGGCATGTGATGCCTGACTGGGCTTATGCGACTTTCGGTCGTTGAGCGTGAGACCGTAGTCGTCGAGCACCCTCTCGAACAACGGGTAATGTGCGTAGGCAGGGTTGCCTCGGTAATAGCGTTCGACATCTCGACCGGGTCGAAAACCGAATTCATCCAGATCGTTGAGCGTCAGCAGAAACCGCGGTGCCATTTTTGCACCGGGGTGGAGTCGCGGCTCAAGCTGCCGCGTTTGCAATTGCGCGGCCAGCAAAGCGTCGGTAAATATCTGCACGATCGCATGCCGATATTCCAGATGAATCATCCGCATCGCATCAACGCCGAGATGGCCGCCGTTGAGCTCCTCGATAGCGC
>JBARCX010000034.1:0-4970 GCA_049794535.1 Rhodanobacter sp. | reverse complement strand
GTCGGGTGCGGCGCTAAGAAAGCCATGCAAGTCCGCACCGCCAAAGATCACCCGCTGCATATGCGGGGTCAGGCGTTCGACATGCTGCACTTCCAGCGTGCGGAACACGACGGTGTGGCGAAGCATGCGGTGTTCGTGAGTGGATATAGGGAGTGAGTTCATCGTGCGTGATTCCATCGGGCGAGCTTCCATCGAGAAGGATTGGAGTGGCCGGCTAATGGCCCGGTGCGAATGCGCGGGCGGTGGCGATGGCAGTTGATGCAGTGCTGCAGCGAATTAGTACGTCGGATTGGCTTGTTGATGCAAGCGATAGCCCAGGTGTTCGGCGATCCGCTGCAAGAGATAGAGCGTGGCCCGTTCCGGTTCGCGCTCCACCAAGTGCATGGTGGCCGGCTCGGTGATGGGTGCTGGTGTACGCAGTGCGTCGGCCAGTCCCATCTTTTCCAGATCACGCATGAAATTCTGCAGTTGATCCAGCATGCCACTGATGTCGCTAGTAGTTTGTTTCGACGCGGTTGGCGATGCGATACACAGGTTCCAGCGGATGCGTCCGTGCGGTTGTGCTTGCGCGTGGGCCAGTCCGCGTTGTTCCAGGTCACGCAGGAAACGATAGACCGTGCCCATACTGGTGCCTGCGTAGTGCTCACGTGCAGACAGCAGTAACGCTACTGCATCGCATGCGTCATCGAGGTGCAGCAGGGCGGTGAGGATGGCGCGGCGTGGCGCGGTGATGAACAAGCCTTGCGCCGTGCAGCGGTGTTCCCACTCGGTCAGCGCGTCGGCTAGTTCAGTCACGGCGTTCTCCCGCGGCGATTTCACTGGCGGCACGCTCCAGGATGGCCGCGATACGCTGTGCCTCGGCCTTATCCCAATCGGTACCGCGCATCAGCAGGGCATGCTTCAGCGCATGCATCGCCTTGCTTACCGCTATCGGCATGGCCATCCTCGCCGCCATTCGTGCACTGTGTTCGGTGCGTGCGGTGACAGCGTCCACGGCGGCGCGGTTTTCATCGAGAAAGGCACGGCCTTCATCGGTGATCGCGTACAACTTGCGGCCGCCTTGTTCGCTTTGTACTGCGGCGTGGCCCAGCTCCTCGAGCATGGTCAGGGTGGGGTAAATGGCGCCGGGGCTAGGAGAGTAATGACCGTGGAACATGTCCTCAATCATGCGGATCAGCTCATAGCCGTGACGCGGTTGCTGTTCGATAAGGGCGAGCAGCAGCAGTTTGAGGTCGCCATGGCCAAACATCCGGCCACCACCGCGACGGCCGCCACCGCGCAGCTCATTCCAGTCGGAGAAGAATTCACCACCACCACCGTGGCGTCGACCAAAGGGACCGCGGCCGGCATGGCGTTCGTGGTGGCGCTCGTGGCGGTCGTCGCCATCCCAGCCATCGAAGCCATTGAACTCGCCGTCAAATCCGCGGAAGCCGTGGCGGTCATGGGAACCATCGCGATAGCCATGGTCGTGATGGGCGTGGTGATGGCGCCAGGCCTTGAAAAAGAGGTGTTGCATGCGCATGACATACTTCCGATATATCGTTAGAGTGTGTCTAAGATATATCGCAAGACTATCTAAAGCAATACGGATTAAGCCCGCCAGGTTGCCCTGGCCCGAGCGGGCTGATAGTCAGGGCAGGGCTTTACCAAAGGAATTGCAATGCCGCGTCAGTACAACATGAGTGGAAGGGCCGCTGCGGGCATGGACGGACGCGGGAGGGGCGAGCCCCCGCCCAAGCAGAGCCTGCGCGAACGGTTTGCCGCGCTGCGTAATCTGCCAGCGTTCCTACGCAGCATCTGGCAGACCAGTCGGTGGCTGACCATAACCAGCATCGTGCTGCGGTTGCTGCGTGCGTTGCTGCCGGTGGCGACATTGTTCGTAGGCAAGCTGATCATTGATGAGGTGGTACACCTGCTGCGCGCAGGCGGTCATCACGCAGATCTGCATGCGTGGCTAGTCAGCGGTGAATTGAATCGTCTATGGATGTTGCTGGCGTTGGAGTTCGTGCTGGCGATAAGTGCGGACATCCTTGGTCGGATCGTCTCCATGATCGACTCGCTGCTGTCAGAGCTCTACGCCAACACCACCAGCGTGCGCTTGATGGAGCACGCGGCGTCGCTGGATCTGGAAGATTTCGAAGACGCAGACCTGCAGGACAAGCTCGATCGCGCACGCCGCCAAGTGGCTGGGCGCAGTTCGCTACTGTCGCAATTGCTGGGGCAGGCGCAGGACACCGTGACCATCATCAGCTTTGCGGTGGGGCTACTGGTGTATGCGCCATGGCTGATCGTGTTGCTGCTCGTGGCGCTGGTGCCGGCCTTCCTCGGCGAGTTCCATTTCAACGCACAGAGTTATGCGGTGAACTACCAGTGGACGCCGGAGCGACGCGAACTGGATTACCTGCGCATGGTTGGTGCCAGTGCGCAGACTGCGAAAGAGGTAAAGAGCTTTGGCCTCAACGCATTCCTGATCAATCGCTACCGCGATCTGTCGCAGGCGATCTATCGCGCCAATCGAAGCATTGCTCTGCGTCGTGCCGGGTGGGGTGGGTTATTCACCACCATTGGCACCATCGGGTATTACGCCGCGTACGCGATCATCGCGTTTCGTACGGTAAGCGGTGATTTCAGTATCGGCGATCTGACGTTTCTATCGGCCTCGTTTCGTCGCTTGCGAACCTTGCTGGAGAACCTGTTGATCGGCTTTTCGCAGGTTGCGGGGCAGGCGTTGTATCTGGACGATCTGTTTTCGTTTTTCGAGATCGAGCCAGAGATCCTGTCGCCGTCCAATCCACGGTCGTTTCCGCAGCCATTTCGCCAGGGCTTGGTATTCGAAGATGTGGGTTTCCGTTACCCCGGTGCCAAACGCTGGGCCGTGCGGCACCTGAGCTTCACCTTGCGCGCTGGCGAAGTACTGGCGCTGGTGGGTGAGAACGGCGCCGGGAAAACCACCTTGGTGAAACTGTTGTCGCGGCTGTACGACCCGGACGAGGGACGCATCCTGCTGGATGGTCATCCATTGAACGAGTACGACCTGGCTGAGCTGCGCGCCAATATCGGCGTGATCTTCCAGGATTACGTGCGTTATTACTTCAATGCCTCGGACAATATTGCGGTGGGGCGGATCGAGGCGCGTGACGATCACTCACGTATTGCCGATGCCGCGCGACGCAGTGTGGCCGACGAAGTCATTGATCGGTTGCCCAAAGGCTACGAGCAGATGCTCGGCAAGCTATTCAAAAATGGCGTGGACTTGTCCGGCGGCGAGTGGCAGAAGATTGCCATCGCCCGCGCCTACATGCGCGATGCGCAACTGCTAATTCTCGACGAGCCCACCGCTGCATTGGACGCGCGTTCGGAGTTCGAGGTGTTCAAGCGCTTCAAGGAACTGTCGCACGGCAGGAGCGCGGTGATTATTTCGCACCGCTTCTCCACCGTGCGCATGGCCGATCGCATCATCGTGCTGGAAGGTGGGCGCATAGAAGAAGTCGGCAGCCACGATGAGCTGGTGGCTGCCGGTGGGCATTATGCGGAGTTGTTCGAATTGCAGGCCGCCGGGTATCGCTAAGCCATTAGCGCTTAGGCTTGTCGGCCTCACGCACCGGTATATCAATGCTGCACAGATCGATCTTGCCTGCCGGCACGGTGTAGAAGTCATCGTGCCGGTTACGCTTGGCCTCGATCACAGCGGCAAAAGTGGGGCTGTCCGTGCGTAACACTTCGATCCTCTCGCGCTGCGCTTCCGGCAGATCGCTGGCTAGGCGCACGGAGATAATCGGTGTGCGCTCCGAGTCCTTCGTGTAGAAGCTGAGCGGCCCAGTGCCACGCGGTAGCGCGGACAGGTACTGCATGCCCTGCAGTACGCGACCAGCGATGGCGAGGTTGCGATCCAGCCCACGTGGGGCTTGGCCGATCACTGCATACAGCGAGCTGCCGTTGCCGCTATCGGGGGCAATATCACGCGCTACGCCAACCATGCCGTAGCAATGGGTCAGCCACTCGCGGCCACTGGCTGGATCGCGCGCTACCGGAAAACCTTCGGAGAAACCAACCTGGGGTGCATATACATCGCCATCGGGCAGCGCCGTCCAAGGCAGCTTAGGATCGATGGCGCGGGTGTACTCCGGTGGCAGAGTCTTTTCGGCTTTACCTAACGAGCGCAGCTTCGTCTTATCGACCTTGTCCTCGTCACCTACAGGGTCATCCCACTGCGTGACGAAATTGTCCTGCACCCGCACGATCGCCAGTCCATCGAAATAATGCTCGTGAACCAGCGTACGGATATTCGCCGCATGCAGCGGGGTGAAATCCGGTGCCAGTTCGATCACCACACGACCCTGCGGCAACTGCATATAGAGCAGGTTCTGCGGATCGGGTGCGCGCCACTCGGCAGGCTTGGACTTAGCGAGGAGTTCCTTCGCTGTCGGTGTATTGCCAGCAGCGTCGGCGGCGTTTGCCCCGGGTAGGGCGGCCAATGCGCAGATCAGGGCCAGCGACAGGGCGAGCGGGGACGAAGCGAAGCGGGTCATGGCATACCATGCGGCAGGAAGGATGTAACGCAAGGTAGCAGAGCGCGAAGCTGTTGAGCGGAGTGCCGAAGAACATCGGATGCGGACGCCGGTATTGAGAAGGCAGACGTCTGCGCTTACCCGGTCTTGGGCATTTTGGGGGAATGCGGCCAGTGTATATTTCGCAGCAGAATCAGCTGTGCTTCACGCCCGCATCGTGGCTTGGCTCGCTCGATTGTCCAACACCGATGGCTCAAATTGTCTTGGGCAGCGCGATGATGGTTCGCCGTATTTCAAGTTAAGGGGCAGTTGGGGCATGTGGAAGGGAGTGTGGGGGAATATCTGGGTGCGCCAGATTGCTGTCGCTGTTGCATACGTGTTGGCTTACCAACTGTTACGACCCTATTCGAATGTCGATTGGCCAATCCTGACGGGATGGCGCTTTTGTTGGCTCTTACTGGT